>CANJDH010000069.1 GCA_947473125.1 Burkholderiales bacterium | reverse complement strand
CGGCGACCTTGTCTCCGGTGCTGATCAGGGCCAGCCAGCGCCGCTGCGGCCGATACGGCAGCAGCGGCCGGCCTTGCACGGCGAGGCGCAAGTTCTGCGCCAGCGGAGGGCCCATGCGTACCGCAAACACGCCGGCCTTCTCGAGTGGGTAGTCGATCATGCTGGCAATGTCGCCGGCGGCAAAAATGTGCGGGTCGGTCACGGTTTGCAGCGTGTCGGTGACCTGGATGAATCCGCTTGCATCGAGCGCAAGGCCGGTGTCGCGCAGCCACGGGGCGCCGCCGGCTCGCGTGACCCACATGATCTCGTCGGCCTCAAGCGATGCGCCGGCGGTTGTAAACAGCCGGCCTGTTTCGACCCGGTTGACCTCGGCATTCCGGTGGATGCGGACATTGCGCTGGTTCAGCACCGCCTCGAAAGTGCCGCGTACCCAGGCATTGTGGGTGGGGAGAATCGCCGGCCCGCTGTTCAATAGATGAAATTCGAGGTCGTCAGGGGTGCGCTCGATTTGCTTCAACTCGTTGCCGAGCCGAAACTGCATCGCCAGCAGCAACTCCACGCCGCCAGCGCCGCCGCCCACCACGGCGATGCGGGTTTTGCCTGGATGGGCACGCACGCGTTCGAGCAATGCCAGCCAGCGCGCATTGAAGGCATAAATCGGCTTGACCGGCACGGCATGCTGCGCGGCTCCGGCGACGGCACCGACCTGCGGCGTCGAGCCGATGTTGATCGACAATTCATCGTAGGGAATCGGCGGCCGGTTGCGGCACAGGACCTTCCTGCCGGCACGGTCGAGGCCGACGACCTCGTCGCGGATATAGCGGGCGCCGGCAAATTGCGCCAGCCGCGACAAGTCGATGTGCACGTCGTGATAGTCGTAGTGGCCGGCGATGTAGCCAGGCAGCATGCCCGAATACGGGGTGTGGGTATCGCGGCAGATCACCGTGAGGCGCACGCCGGGCAGGGGCTGCATGCCGAAGCGCTTGATCACGCCGACGTGGCTATGGCCGCCGCCGACGAGGACGATGTCCCTCAAGACGGGTTGATCCGGGGTTTGCATGGGCTGGAAGGGAGGAAGAGGACGGCGAATGCGCCAACGAAGGTACGAAGTGTAGCGTCTGGCTTCCCTCCGAGTGCCGCCTGCCCGGTTGGCGTCAGGCGAATGTGGCAACATGCGCCCTTCAAGAAACCCGACAGGCACATCCCCGTGAAGCCATTTTCACTCTCAAGCAGATCCCTGGGGCGAAACGTTGCTGCCAGCTTGACGACCCTGCTCACCGTGGCAGGTTGCAGCAGCGTCAATCTGTGGCCGTTTGGCGGCGAGTCGCAAGGCCAGCCGCGCGTCGTGCCCAATGCAACCCAGTACCGTTGCCCGAGCGGCAGCACATTCCACCTGCGCATGCTTGAAAGCGGTGCAGCCTGGGTGATTTACCCGGGTCGTGAAGTGCGACTCGACAAATCCACAGCCGGTGCCGCGCGCTACAGCAACGGCATTGCCAACCTCGAGATCAATGGCAACGAGGCCACCCTCAATGACGGCCCGGGGATTGCCTACGCCGGCTGCAAGCCGGTTTGCAGCGAGGCCGGCGCCAAGTAAGCTGGCTTGCCTCCAGTGCGTTCCTGCCCTTCATGCCGCCTGCATAGGCTCTTTGCAGGTATATTTCCTGCGGATTGCTAAGGAAAGTCCAGGCACCAGCCGTTAATCCGAGTGCCGGAAACTGCCCTTGGCGCTAACGGGGCGAAATGCCCGGCGTTTGCAGCCGGCTTCGCGAAGAGGGATGGGGTGTGATTGATTTGAACGGCGCGCGCCATGGCGCGCGCGGACTGGACATTGGCGTCTTGACGGTTGCGGTCGTCCTGGTCACGTTGATCTGGGCTGCAGTGATCTCGTTCGCCGAGCGTGACCGGACGCAGGCGATTGATGCTGTCAAAAGTGCCAACGGCCAGCTCGCCCGCACATTTGAAGAGCATACGGTTCGCGCCCTCGGGCAGGCCGGTAGGCTTGCCCAGTTGCTGCGCACCCAGTATCAGCGCCAGGGCGGCAAGTTCGACCTCGCGCAGTTTTACCGGGAAAACCAGATCGACAAGGACCTTGCGCCGACTGCCACGATTGCAGACGAAACCGGCAAGGTTGTGGCCAGTTCCGTTGCCGGATTCGCGCCGACCAGCGTCGCCGACCGGGAACATTTCACCGCGCATGCGGCGCGCGACACCGGAAAACTGTTTATCGGCAAACCCGTGCTGACGCGCATCGGTACGCGGCGCTGGACCTTTGTGGCCTCGATCCGCATCAACCAGCCGGATGGCTCCTTTGGGGGAATAGTGGGAATCGCACTGGACCCGGCCTATTTTTCCAACTATTACCGCGAAAACGCTCTGGGCAAAGGCGGCGTCATCAACCTGATTGGCATGGACGGCCTGGTCCGCGCACGCCTCACTGCCGCTTCCGAAATCGCCGGGCAGGACATTCGGGGCGGCGAGGTGTTTCGGGAAGTCGAAAAAGCTCCCCACGGAAGTTACGTCGGCGTGGCCATGATCGACGGGGTAAGGCGCATCTACAGTTACCGCAAGCTTGCCGACTACCCGCTGCTGATCAACGTCGGCGTGGCCGAAAGCGTCGCGCTCGCTGACCTTGCCGCACACCATCAGGGCTACTTCGTGGGGGCCTTCCTGGCAAGTCTTTTCGTCCTCGGGGCGGCAGCGTGGATTTATCGCTCAGGCAAAGCGCAGCAGCGCATCGCCGGCGAGTTGCGCGACACCACGGAGCAACTGCTCGACGCGCAACAACTTGTCGGCATGGTGTCGCTGGATTGGGTGGTCGAGGATGACCTGCTTTCCTGGTCACGTGCACCAGCGTTTTTGCTCGGTCCCGAGCCGGCCGGCGGTTATCCGCGGTTTCGCGATCTGGTGCACCCGGAGGATCGCGACGCCTGGCTGGCATCGCGCCAGGCCACGCTGGATACCGGCGTCGAGGTACGGGGCCGGGATTTTCGTATCATGCGCACCGACGGCGGCCAGAAGTGGGCCAGCATCTCGCACAAGCTTCTGCCCGCCGATGCGGCCGGGTCCAGGCGCATGAAGGTGACGCTGCTCGACGTGACGGATCGAAAACAGGCCGAATTCGCGCTCGCCGAGAGCGAACGCCGACTGCTCGAGTTGGCCAAATCCCTGGAGCAGCAGGTTGCCGAGCGGACTGCCGGCATCCGCGAGCGGGAAAGCTTTCTGCGCATGCTGACGGAGAACATCCCGGTCATGATCGGCTATTTTGATGCCAACCTGATACTGCAGTTCGGCAACCAGGCTTTTGCGCGCGGCATGGGGTTTGACCAGATTGACGAGCTGCTCGGCAAACCATTGCCGGCCATCATTGATGAGGCGCGCATGGCATTTCACCGGCCGTACCTAGAGCGCGCCCTGGCCGGTCAATGGCAACGCTACGAATATGGCATGCTCAAGGATGCCGCGCGCCAGGTCGAGCTGAACCTGGTGCCCGACCTTGGGAGTGTCGGCGAAGTCAAGGGACTGTTTGCGGTCGCGATGGAGGTCACCGAGCGCAAGGCGATCGAAGGGCAATTGCGGCAAACGGTGTCGCTCCTCGGGGCGACGCTGGACGCGACTGCCGATGCCATCATGGTGGTTGCCGCAGACCGGAAGATCGTTCGCGTCAACCGCCGCTACCTGGCGATGTGGGGCGTCGGCCAGGATCTGGTCGATACCGGCGAGGACATACGCGTCCGTGCGCTGATGGCGGAGAAGGTGGTCGACCCCGATGTTTTTTTTGCGAATGCCGAGGCGCTTTACGCGTCCCCGCTGGCCGACCAGTTCGATACGATCACTTTCAGGGATGGGCGTACCTTTGAGCGCTATTCGTGTCCGCAACTGGTCAATGGCGAGGCGGTCGGCCGTGTCTGGAGTTTTCGCGACGTCACGCAGCGCCTGCAAGCGGAGGCGTCGCTGCGCGCTGCCGACGAACGCTATCGTTCGGTGGTCGCCAACATGGCAGAAGGCGTGATTGTGCGTGATCGCACCGGCCGCATCATCGATTGCAATGCCAGTGCCGAACGTCTGACCGGACGCACACTGGCCCAAATGCAAGGGGGGTCCAGCGTAGTGGGTGCCTGGCGCGTGATTCGCGAGGATGGGTCGTTGATTCCCCAAGCCGAAAGATCAGCGCACGTTGCATTGCGTACAGGCCGGTTGCAGTCCGACATGGTGATGGGATACTGCAGGCCGGATGGCACCGTGCTATGGCTCTCGTCGACCTCGCAGCCGCTCTTCGATGGCGCTGATCCGATGCCGTCGCGCGTGTTCACCACCGTGACTGACGTCACTGCCCGCAAGCAGGCCGAGGCGGCGCGCGACGCGCTCGAGGTGCAACTGCGCGAATCGCAAAAAATGGAAGCCATGGGCACGCTGGCGGGCGGCATTGCGCACGATTTCAACAACATCCTGGGTGCGATTTTGGGCAACGTCGCGCTGGCGCGCGACGACGTGGGCGTCGGGCACCCGGCACTGGAGAGCCTCGACGAAATCGGCAAGGCGGGGGAGCGTGCCAAGCACCTGGTGTTGCAGATCCTCGCCTTCAGCCGCAAGCAGCCGCAGCACTTTGTCGACCAGCCGCTGCGCCGCGTCATCGAGGACACGCTGAGTCTGCTGCGCGCCACCCTTCCGGCGGGCGTGGAAATCGAGACACACTTTGAGCGCGCCAGCGTGAGCGTCAACGCAGACGCCACCCAGATCGGCCAGGTGCTGATGAACCTGTGTACCAATGCCTGGCATGCCGTGGTGCAGGCGGGCGCACAAAGCGCCGCTGCCCGGCAGGGCAAGATCATGGTGAGCCTGGGCCATCTGCAACTTGACACAGGTGCTGCAGCGCGCTTTGGCAACGCACCGGCGGGGCGCTATGCGCATCTCAGCGTCAGCGACAACGGGCCCGGGATGGATGCGACAACCCAGTCGCGCATATTCGAGCCGTTCTTCACCACCAAGCCGTTTGGCGAAGGTACCGGCCTGGGGCTGGCGGTGGTGCACGGCATTGTCAAGGCGCACGGCGGTGCGATCGCCGTTTCCAGTACGCTCGGTGTGGGCAGCAGTTTTGAAGTCATCCTGCCCGCGAGTAGCGCACCTTCGATGCCGGCCCCGACGGTGACCTCGTTACCGAAGGTCGCCGCAACCACGAATCGCCATGTCATGTACGTGGATGACGAGCCTTCCATGGTGTTTCTGGTGACGCGCATGCTCAAGAAACTGGGCTATCGCGTGACGGCATTCGACCGGCCCGAGCAGGCGATCGTCGCACTGCGCACCGACCCTGCGGCATTTGACGTGCTGGTGTCCGACTTCAACATGCCGGGCCTCTCGGGCCTCGATGTGGCGCGCGCGGCGCTGCAGATTCGCCCCGCGTTGCCGGTGGTGATCGCCTCCGGTTACATCACCGAGGAATTGCGCGCCGGCGCCGACCAGCTTGGCGTGCAGCATTTGATCTACAAACCCAATACGGTCGAGGAATTGTGCCAGGCGATCACGCTGGTGCTTGAGTCCGGACCATCCTGAGAGGGGCGCGCCAGGGGACGCCGCGCACGTCCAGGCGAACCACGCTCGCGCGGCGCATTGCGCCAAAACCGTTGGTGGGAGCCGTTCTTGGGCCGGTGTTCGTTTACGAACCGGCGCCCAAAGCGCGTGCGCGCTGGGCCTGCAGTTTCAACCCGACTTCATGCGCGGGTGGCCGTGCGGCTGCCGACAAATGGGGCTTGACCAAATCGACCAGCGCATGGATCCAGTCGTCGCGCTCGTTCAGGCACGGAATGTAGGTGAACTTTCCACCTCCGGCATGGACGAAGGTCTCCTTGCCTTCCATGGCAATCTCTTCGAGGGTTTCGAGGCAGTCGGCCGGAAAGCCCGGGCACACCACATCGATGCGTTTGGTCTTGGCGGCGCCCAGTTGTTCCAGCGTGGCCGCGGTGTAGGGTTTGAGCCACTCGGCCTTGCCGAAGCGAGACTGGAAGGTGACGCGATATTGCGCAGGCGCAAGGCCAAGGGACTCGGCCAGCATGCGCCCGCTCTTGAGGCACTCGCAGTGATACGGGTCGCCCTTGTCAAGGGTGTAGCGCGGCAGGCCGTGGAAACTCATCACCAGCACGTCGGGGGGGCCGCCTTCCCGTACCCAGTGCTCCCTGACGGAGGCGGCCAGCGCGGCAATGTAGCCCGGCTGGTCGTGAAAATGGCGCACGAAGGTGAGGCCCGGCAGGTTGCGTGTTTTTGAGGCCCAGCTTGCGATGGCATCATGCGTGCTCGCCGTGGTGCTGGCAGCGTATTGCGGGTAGAGCGGCAGCACGATGATGTGGTCGCAGCCTTGTGCTTTGAGCTTGTCGAGACCTTCGGCGATACCCGGATTGGCGTAGCGCATGCCCAGTTCCACGGGCACTCCCATGCCCTCGGCATGCAGGAAGCCCTGCAGCTTGAGCGCCTGTTTGGCGCTGTGCACTTTGAGCGGTGAGCCTTCGCTGGTCCAGATGCTGGCGTACTTGGCCGCCGACTTTTTGGGGCGTACATTGAGAATGATGCCGTTGAGGATCAGCCACCATACCGGTTTGGGGATTTCGACCACGCGCGGGTCGGACAAAAACTGTTTGAGGTAACGTCGTACCGCCGGCGCCGTGGGCGCATCGGGTGTGCCCAGGTTGGTGACAAGGATGCCGGTCCGGGGAGCCGTGCCGTGGGTATAAGGCGGCTCCGGGTTGAAACGCGCCATGGGGGATCAGCTCTGGTGTGAAAGTGCGTTCGAGAGCAGCTTGGCGGTGATGTCGACAATCGGGATCACGCGCTCATACGCCATGCGCGTCGGGCCGATCACACCGAGGGTGCCGACGATCTTGCCGTTCACTTCGTAGGGTGCGGTGACCACGCTCATCTCGTCGAGCGGCACCAGTTTCGATTCGCCGCCGATGAAGATTTGCACGCCTTCGGCATGGCTCGAGGTTTCGAGCAGCTGCAGCAGGGAGGTCTTGCGGTCGAACATGTCGAACATGCGCCGCAGGTTATCCATGTTGGACGACAGATCCGAGACGCCCAGCAGGTTTTTTTCACCCGAGAGGATGTAGCTTTCCTGGTGTTCTTCAAGCGCCTGGCCGCCCGCTTCGACCGCCGCCTGCGTGAGCTTGACGATGTCGCCCTGCAACGATTTCAACTCGTTGTGGATGCGCCCGCGGATCTGGTCGAAATCGACGCCGGCGTAGTGCTCGTTGATGAAGTTTGCCGCTTCGACCAGCTGCGATTGGGAATAGCCTTTTTCGGTCACGAGGATGCGGTTCTGTACGTCGCCGTTGGGCGTGACGATGATGATCAGGATGCGTTTGGCAGACAGGCTCAGGAACTCGATGTGGCGGAACGTGGTCTGGCGCTTGGGCGCCATCACGATGCCGGCAAACTGCGAGAGCTCCGAGAGCATTTGCGCGGCGGCGCCGATCATGCGTTGCGGCTGGTCCGGCAGCAGGTGCTCGCGCATTTCGTTGCGCGCCACGTCGTCAAGCGTCTGCACCGTGAGCAGGGAATCGACGAACAGGCGATAGCCGCGCGGCGTCGGCACGCGCCCCGCCGACGTGTGCGGGCTGGAAATGAAGCCGAGTTCTTCGAGGTCGGCCATGACGTTGCGGATCGTCGCCGGCGACAAGTCTAGGCCGGAGAATTTTGAGAGCGCGCGCGAACCGACCGGTTGCCCTTCGGCGATGTAGCGCTCTACCAGGGTTTTGAGGAGGACGCGGGCGCGTTGGTCAAGCATGCGGCTGATTCTAACGGGTTGTCGGCAACTGCGATCAGGCTACCAGCGATACCGACAGCTTCGTCCCCGGCACGATGATGCCGCCGCGGTCGCCCGGAGTGACCTGGCCATAGCGCGCTGCGTATCGGTCGGGCAGGGGGCGTGCGCCGGGCGGCGCCATCCACAGGCGCAGCAAATGGCGCTGGCGCTCGGGTTCGGGCCAGTTCTCGAAATCGTTGCGCGAATGCAGGATCTGATGGTTGTGCAAGAACTGCATGTCGCCGCGCTCGAACGCCATTTGCAGGTGTACGGCCGGGTCATTGACCAGCTGGTCGATCAGATCCATCACTTCTACTTGCGCATTCGTCAGGCGCGGGGCATCGGCGAAGCGTCGTTGCGCTTCCTCGATGTAATGGCGCAGGTAAAAGCCCGACAGCCTGCCGGCGTGCCAGTTGAAGATCGGCATCTCGAAATACGGCTTCTGGCCATCGGGCACTTCACCGCGGCGGTCGGTGGCGAAGGGCAGGAACGCGGCCGGCAGCAGCTCGGGCCGGCGCTTCAGGATCTCGTTGTAGACCGTGATGGAACTGGCGATGAAGGATTCGCCGCCGCTCTTGGCCGTTTGCAGGCACAACAGCCCGACGATGTCGGCCGAGTCAGTGTGGTATTCAAGACGGCGGTTAGTCTGGTAGAAGCGCGTGTTGCTGTTGCTGATGTCGGCACCGACATCTTGCACATGCCCGAGCAAATGGCCGCGCCCGTTGGAACTGCGCAGCGTGCCAAAGTGCACGCCGATTCCCAGATAGGCGATGGCTGCCGATGCCGTGTCGTAGCGCTCCACCGGGAAGCCGCGCACCATGACGAATCCCCGGCCCTGGAGAATCTCGGCCAGCGCCGCCTCGAGTTTTTTCACCAGGCCGCGCAGCGGGAAATTTTCGCGATTGATCGCCTCCATCGGCGCGCCGCTCGCCTGAAAAAAGCGGATCGCGGCGTCGAGCTCGGCCTTGTCTTCATCTGTCAGGCGCCAGAGCCAGTCTGGTTGCTGCCCGGGTTTCGGCGTCAACGTGGGGCCGTACCAGGCGGATGGGCCGGAGATCGGACCGGGCGGCATGGGCAGGGCGGCGGAATTCAAGACGGCGGACATATATATGCTGGTTCTCTGATGGATTGGCGTCGAAATCGTAATATATTCCGTTCTGCTGCGCGCCGTCACGAAATGCAGACGACACGCAGCGGATCGACAAAAAATAATCACAGGAGACAGCATGACATCGAGCAACTTCCGCAACTGGCTGGCCAGTGCCGCCGCGCTCGCCGCGCTGGCGGCGCCCGCCGCCTGGGCACAACCCTACCCGAACCGGGCCATCACGCTAATCGCACCCTACGCAGCCGGTGGTGATAGCGACCTCGCCGGGCGCAACCTCGCCGCCACCGCGCAAAAATTCATGGGTCAGCCGCTGATTGTGCAAAACGTTGTCGGTGCGTCCGGCACGATCGGCTCGATGCGCGTGCGCACCGCCAATCCGGACGGCTATACGCTGTTGATCGCGCGCGGCGGCTCGCAGGCGATCACCCCGGCACTCGACACCAAGACGCCGTACAAGTGGAACGAATTCACCATGCTGTCGCTGCTCGAGTTCAACCCGGTGGTGTGCGTGGTCAAGAACGATTCGCCGCACAAGAACCTCAAGGACTTGCTTGACGCCCTCAAGGCAAATCCCGGCAAATACAACTACGCCACCGCCGGCCCCGGCACCACGCAGCACATGGCGGTCGAAGTGCTGTTCCAGTCAGTCGGCCTGCCTTCGAGCACCGCAGAGCCGATCGGCTACAAGGGCGGCGGCGAGGCTACCAGTGCATTGATGGGCGGCCAGGTGCAATTCCTGTGCAACAACCTGTCAACCCTGGGTGGGCAGTTGAAGGGCGGCACCATGCGCGCGTTGTTTGTTACGACTGCAGAGCGCCTCAAGGACTACCCCGACATCGTCACCGCGCGTGAGTTGGGTTTGCCGAAAATGGAGCAAGTGATGGGCTGGAGCGGCTTGTACGGCCCGCCGGGCCTGCCGCCGGAGGTGGTCAACAAATGGGTCGAGACCTTCAAGAAACTTGCGCAAGACCCGGACTGGCAGCGCGGCAATGCCGGGTTCGGTGGCGTGGCAGCGATCCGGTCACCGGCCGACACCGAGAAGTTCGCGCGCGAGCAGTATGAAGCCTATGAAAAACTCGGCACGGTGCTCAATCTGCGCAAGTAGGCGCGCGGCACCCCAAGGCACAGCGCTGCAGGCAGATTTAGCGCAGCGGCTTGATCGGCTCGAGGACGACGCGTAATCCCGCGGCAGAAGCGGTGGACGCTTCCGGTTTGACGTCGGCCGGATAGCCGACCATCAATTCGGCATCGCCGTTCCAGCGCAGTAGCAGCGGCAACGAGCGCTGCCCCACCGACATGATGCCGAGCGCGCTGCCAGTGAGGCTGGAAAACACCAGCGTCATGCTGGTGCTGCCCGACGGGTTGGCGCTGCGTACCACCACCGTGGTGCGCAACTGGTCAGTGCTGCCGCAAGCTTCCTGCTCATGGACGGCACTGCGCACACCGGACGGGGAGGGCAGCGTTTGCACCGGGTATACCTGGCAATCCGGGTCGCGCCATTCGCCGAAATAGCCCAGCACCATCGCCAAGGCTACGGCACCGAAGGCGATGGTGACGCCAAGGAACGCGGCGTTGTTGGCGTTGAACAGTCTGAAATGCATGGGGTGCGATGTTGCCAGAAATTGTGTCGCATCGTGTGCGGCAATGTCACAATTGCGCCATGGACATCCCCAAAGCAGACATTGCGCGGTTTCGCGACAACCTCAAGGACGAGATTGACGGCGCTGCGCTTTACGCCGCGCTCTCCGCGGCCGAGACCGACCCGGTGCGCAAGGATTTGTTTTTGCAGCTGTCGCAGGCCGAGGCCGAGCACGCGGCATTCTGGCGCGACAAGCTCACCGCCGCCGGCATCAGCAGCGACAACATCGTGCCGGGCATCCGCACGCGCATTCTGGCGCGCATGGCGCGGCGCTTCGGCCCGCGCTTCGTGCTGCCGACGATTGCTGCAGCCGAGTCGGCCGGGCAAAGCCGCTATGCGTCGCAGCCAGACGCGCAGGCGCTCGCCGCCGACGAGCGCGGCCATGCCAGCGTGCTGCATGCTGCGGTGGCGGGTGGTTCTGCCGCGCCGATCACCACGGGCGCCGACATCGCCCGCGCCGAGCGCTGGCATCGCGGCACCTCGGGCAATGACCTGCGCGCCGCGGTTCTCGGTGCCAACGACGGCCTGGTATCCAACTTTTGCCTGATCATGGGCATTGCTGGTGCCGGTGCGGCGAATGCCACGATCCTGTTGACTGGTTTTGCCGGGCTGCTCGCTGGCGCATTCTCGATGGCGCTGGGCGAGTGGCTCTCCGTCACCAACTCGCGCGAACTGGCCGAATCGCAGATCGCACGCGAAAAGGAAGAGCTGGAGCAGACCCCCGAAGCCGAGCAGAAGGAACTGGCGCTGATCTTTCAGGCCAAGGGCATCGCCAAGGAAGAAGCGCAACGCGTGGCGGCACAGATCATGTCCAACAAGGAAACCGCGCTCGATACGCTGGTACGCGAAGAACTCGGCATCGACCCGGCCGAGCTCGGCGGCAGCCCGTGGCGTGCGGCGGCGGTGTCGTTCGCGTTTTTTACTGCCGGTGCGTTGATTCCGCTGCTACCGTTTCTGTGGCTCAAGGGGCCGGCCGGCATCATGACCAGCATTGGCGTCAGCGCCTTCGCGCTGTTCGGCCTCGGCATCGTCACCTCACTGTTCAATGGCCGCAACGCGTGGTTCTCTGCAGCGCGCCAGGTGGTGATCGGCTGTGTGGCGGCGGCAGTTACCTACGGCGCCGGGGCGTTGCTGGGCGTGTCGATCAGCTGATACGGCAAGACAGCTGCCACGCAACAATAAAAAGGCCGGAGAAGCGCTTCCAGCAACGCTTTCCGGCTTGTGTTCGATTGGCGCTGCTTGACTTACATGTCGGTCACGGCGCCCTTGGTGGCCGGCCCGACCAGCTTCATGTATTTCGCCATCAGGCCGCGCGTGTAGCGCGGCGCCGGGCGCTTCCATTTGGTACGGCGTTTCGCGATCACGTCGTCGGCCACGTTCAGGCTCAGCGTCAGCGTATGCGCATCGATGGTGATCGAGTCGCCTTCCTCGATCAGCGCGATCAGGCCGCCTTCATAAGCCTCGGGCGAGACGTGGCCGACCACCATGCCCCAGGTACCACCGGAAAAGCGGCCGTCGGTAATCAGGCCGATCGAGTCACCGAGACCCTGGCCGATCAGGGCCGAGGTGGGCGCCAGCATTTCCTGCATGCCAGGGCCGCCTTTCGGGCCTTCGTAGCGGATCACCACCACGTCGCCCGCCTTGATCTTGTTGGCGGTGATGGCGGCCATGGTGTCGTTTTCGGAATCGAACACGCGCGCCGGGCCGGTGATCGACGGGTTCTTGAGGCCGGTGATCTTGGCGACGCAGCCGTCGGGTGCCAGGTTGCCCTTGAGGATCGCAAGGTGGCCGTGCGCGTACATCGGCTTGTCCCACGGGCGGATCACTTCGCCGTCGGCGCTGCTGCGCCAGGCTTTCAATTCCTCCCCGATGGTCTTGCCGGTGATGGTCATGCAGTCGCCGTGCAGGCAGCCGTGCTCAAGCAGCATGTTGAGCACCACCGGCACGCCGCCTGCGGTGTGCAGGTCGGTCATCATGTACTTGCCCGAGGGTTTCAGGTCGCACAGCACCGGGGTCTTCTTGCGCACCATTTCGAAGTCGTCGATGGTCCATTCGACTTCGGCGGCGGACGCGATCGCGAGGAAGTGCAGCACGCCGTTGGTCGAACCGCCGGTGGCCATGATCAGCGACACCGCATTTTCGATCGATTTGCGCGTGATGATGTCGCGCGGGCGCAGGTTCAGCTTGATGGCGTTGATCAGTGCTTTTGCCGAGGCGGCGGCGCTGTCGGCTTTTTCGCCGTCCGGATTCGCCATTGACGAGGAACCGAGCAGGCTCATGCCGAGCGCCTCGAACGACGACGACATGGTGTTGGCGGTGTACATGCCGCCGCAGGCACCGTGGGTCGGGCAGGCGTTGCGCTCAATGCCGTCGTAATCCTCGCGGCTCATCTTGCCGGCCGAGAATGCGCCGACTGCTTCGAAGGACGACACCAGGTTCACCGGCACGCCTTTCCACACGCCCGGCTTGATGGTGCCGCCGTAGACGTAGATCGACGGGATGTTCATGCGCGCCATCGCCATCATGCCGCCCGGCATGTTCTTGTCGCAGGCGCCGACCACCAGGGCGCCGTCCATCATCTGGCCGTTCACCGAAGTCTCGATCGCATCGGCAATCACCTCGCGCGAGATCAGCGAATATTTCATGCCCTCGGTACCCATGCCGATGCCGTCTGTCACGGTGGGCACGCCGAACACCTGCGGCATGGCGCCGCCTTCCTTGAGTGCAATCATGGCGCGATCGACCAGCGGCTGGATGCCGGCATTGCACGGGTTCATGTTCGAGTGGCCGTTGGCCACGCCGACGATCGGCTTGTCGAAGTCGTTGTCGGTGAAGCCGACTTCGCGCAGCATCGCGCGGTTCGGGCTGCGGTTGACGCCGCCGGTAATGGCCTTGGAACGCCAGTTGAGAGGTTTGGAATCTGCCATGGTGAACTTTCGTTGGTGAGTAACGTTGAAAAGTGAAGCGGGAAAAGTGCGCTATTTTGCCGCAGCCGCGGGCACAGAGTGCTGCAGCGCCGGCGTGGGGCGGTAACAACCGAGGATCGCGCCGCTCGCTACCAGCACGAAGCCGGCAGCGTGGTGCCAGTGCAGTTCTTCGCCAACCAGCAGGACCGAGAACAGGATCGCGAACAGCGGCATGATGTGGATGAAGATGCCGGCCTGCATCGGCCCGATGCGCTTGATCGCGAAACCGTAGAACAGCAGCGCGATCAGGTTGCTGATTGCGCTCATGTAGATCAGGCCGGCGACCAGCCACCAGGTGAGTTCGGGCATCGGATGACTCTTCAATTCGAACCACATCAGCGGCGCGGCCAGGGGCACGCTGGCCGCGCCGACGATGAACACCACCGAGATCAGCGAAATGCTCGCCGGCCGGCGGTTCAAGGAGAGCGTGTAGATCGCCCACAGCACCATGCCGGCGAACAGGATCGGATCGCCCGGCATCACCGCCAGGTGCAGCAGCACCTCGAGGCTGCCCTGGAAAAAGATCACGATGACCCCAAGTGCAGAGATCGCCACACCGACTGCTTCCTTGGCATGCAGGGTCTCGCCAAAGAACAGCCAGCCCAGCACCAGGATCAGCACCGGGATCACCGAATTGAACAGGCCCAGGTGGATCGCCGACGAATGGGCCACGCCGATGAACACCACCGTATTTTGCAGCGTGCCGCCGAGCAGCGCCAGCAGCAACAGGGCGCGCCAGCGTGTCTTGACCGCCTGGCGAATCGCGGCGCGTTCGGCCCATGCGAACGGCGCGGTGCACAGCACCACCAGCGCCCAGCGCAGCCAGGTGAGGGTGATCGGCCCGAACGAGTTCAGCATCAGCTTGGTGATGGCGGCATTGCTGCCCCACAGTGCCATCGTCAGCAACAGGGCAAGGAATGCCGGGGTACGCGAAGTGACGACCGGGACAGCGACAGAGGTAAGCATCATGGCCGCACAGGGTAGCGCAGTGCGATGCAAACCTCCAATACATTAAAATTTCGTTTTCAATACCCATCAGGTATTGCCATGACCCTGGACCTGCGCCGCCTGCGCCAGTTCGTCAGCGTCGCCGAGACCCTGCACTTCGGCCGCGCGGCCACTGCGCTGTCGATGGCGCAGCCGCCGCTGTCGCGCGCGATCCGCAGCCTCGAAGAAGAACTCGGCGTGCCGCTGTTCGAACGCAACAAGAAGCGCGTGCTGCTCTCGGACGCAGGGCGCGCGCTGTTGCCCGAGGCGAAGCTGCTGCTGGCGGCGGCGAACCGGCTCGCCGACACGGCGCGCAATGCCGCCGGCGGCACCCAGGGGGAGCTGGCACTGGCCTTCGTGAGTATCGTCGACTACTCGTTCCTGCCGTTGCTGCTACGCAAGTTCACTGGGGCGCTGCCGGGTGTGCGCGTCAGCCTGAACGAAGCCACCACGGATGTGCAACTGGCGTGGCTGGGCCAGGGCAAAATCGATGTGGGCATCCTGCTAGGACCTTTGGTGGATGCGCCTTCCGGCGGCAAGGCCCCGGAAACCCTTGTCTACCAACGCTTGCAGACCGAAGCCCTGGTGCTGGCGCTGCCCGACAGCCACGCCCAGGCGCAGTCAGCGGCACCGATTTCACTGGCGCGGTTCGCCAGCGAAGCCTTCATCAGCTTCCCGCGCCAGGCCGCGCCGCGCCTGCACGACGCCATCACCGGCGCCTGTTCCGAAGCCGGCTTCTCGCAGCGCGTGGTGCAGGAAGCGATCCAGATGCAGACCATCATCTCGCTGGTGTCGGCCGGCATGGGCGTGGCGCTGGTGCCCGAATCGCTGATGAGCCTGCAGCGCCCAGGCGTGGTGTATCGCAAGCTGCGCGGCCAGCGCAAA
Source organism: Burkholderiales bacterium (assembly GCA_947473125.1). Lineage (GTDB taxonomy): Bacteria > Pseudomonadota > Gammaproteobacteria > Burkholderiales > JAEUOS01 > CANJDH01. Next base: position 9,575 of record CANJDH010000069.1, on the reverse strand, counting down.
GCGGTGCTCGAGGTCGGTCTGGCCTGGCGCCGTGACAACACGTCGGCGGTGCTCCGGCATTTTGTGGCACTTGCGGCACAATGACCGAACTGAGCCTCCCTTGAAGCGTCGTTCCGCCCCATGCTGACCCACCCCAATTTCGACCCGATCGCCATTTCACTCGGGCCCATTGCCATTCGCTGGTACGGGCTCATGTACCTGGCGGCGTTTGTCGCGTTCATCGTGCTGTGCCGGATTCGCGCCAGGCAGCGCCCCGAATACGGCTGGGACGCGAAGCTGATCGACGATGCCTTGTTTTACGGCGTGCTCGGCGTGATTCTTGGCGGGCGCCTGGGCTACGTGTTGTTCTACAAACCGGCCTATTACCTCGCGCACCTGAGCGAAATCCCGGCGGTGTGGGCCGGCGGCATGTCGTTCCACGGCGGTTTCCTCGGCGTGCTGGCGGCCATGTGGTTGCTGGCGCGCAATCGCGGCAAAAGCTTCTGGAGCGTGATGGACTTCATCGCGCCCGCGGTACCGATGGGCCTGGCGTTCGGGCGCCTCGGCAATTTCATCAACGGTGAGCTGTGGGGCAGGGCCACCGACTTGCCCTGGGGCATGGTGTTTCCGCAGGCCGGCGACGGCATCGCACGCCACCCCTCGCAGCTCTACCAATTGGGCATGGAGGGCCTGCTGCTGTTCGTGTTTTTGTGGATGTACGCGCGCAAGCCGCGCCATGCCGGCATGGTGTCGGGTGCCTTCCTGTTCGGCTACGGCGTGTTCCGTTTTCTCGCCGAGTTCGGGCGCGAGCCCGATGGCTTCCTCGGCTTGCTCTCGTTCGGCCTGTCGATGGGCCAGTGGTTGAGCGTGCCGATGGTGCTGGGCGGCATCGGCCTGATGGCCTGGGCCGACCAGGCCAAGAAGCCTGCCTCTGCCTGACCGGTAGCGCGTGGCACCGCCTCCAATCGGACCAAGGAGATCTGCATGAAACACCTCACCGGCCTGGATGCGGCGTTCCTCTACCTTGAGTCTCCCGAAATGCCGATGCACGTCGGCAGCCTGCATGTCTACTCCCTGCCGCCGGGCTACCAGGGCAGCTTTGTCGACGATGTGAAGGAGCACATCAAAAAGCGCATGCACCTGGCGCCGGTGTTCCATCGCAAACTGGCGCTGATGCCCTTCGACATGGCCAACCCGGTATGGATCGAAGACGACGACGTCGACCTCGACTACCACGTGCGTTCGATCACGTTGCCCCGCCCGGGCACCATGGCGCAGCTCGAAAACTACGTGGGCCGCCTGCATTCGAGCCTGATCGACCGCTCGCGCCCCCTGTGGGAGTTTTACGTGTTCGATGGCCTGGCCTCCGGCGACGTGGCTTTTTACTCCAAGATGCACCACGCCGCAATCGATGGTCAGGCCGGCGTCGCCGTCGCCAACGCCGTGCTCGACCTCACCCCCGAACCGCGCGCCGTCAAGTCGCCGCCGGCGCGCGCCGGCAAGCAGCCCTACCAGCTCGGCGTCGGCGAGCTGGTAGGCGCGGCGTTCAGCAACATGGCCAACCAGTATGTGAAGCTGTTTCGCATGCTGCCGAGCATGGCCAAAGCGGCATCGGCGGCGGTGTCGACCAAGGGTGCCTCCGGAGCCCGGAAGGCCGGCCTGCTCAAGCGCCTCAAGGGTCTGCAGCTTGGACCCAAGACCCATCTGAACGTGTCCATTACCAACCAGCGCGCCTTCGCCACGGCCTCGATTTCGCTCGGAGAAGTCAAGGCGATCGGCAAGCTGCTCGATGCCACCATCAACGACATGGTGCTGCTGCTGTGTTCCGGCGCCTTGCGCAGGTATTTGCAGGACTACGACGCACTGCCGGCAAAATCCCTGATTGCCGCCGTGCCGGTATCCTTGCGCGCCGAGGGCGATGCCTCCTCCGACAACCAGGCGTTCATGCTGCTGTGCCAGCTGGGGACCCAGGTCAAAGACCCGATCGCGCGTCTGGCGTTGATCAAGGAATCGATCGCCAAGGGCAAAGCCTTTACCGGCAGCTCGAAGTCGGCGATTCCGCTCGATTTTCCGTCACTCGGAGCACCGTGGCTGATGAGCGGCGTGGCGTCGCTCTATGGCCGTTCGCGCCTCGCCAATTCGATTCCGCCGATCGCCAACGTGGTGATCTCCAACGTGCCCGGCCCGCAGGTGCCGCTCTACATGGCGGGCGCGAAGATGAAAACGTTTCACCCGGTGTCGATCATCGTGCACGGCGTCGCTCTCAATATCACCGTCGAGAGCTACAACGGCAGCCTCGATTTCGGATTGATCGCCTGCCGCAAGGCGGCGCCGGACGTGCGCGACCTGGCCAAATACCTGATTGAGGCGCTCGAAGAACTCAAGGGCCGGCTGGCCGCGATGGCCGGCACCGCTGCGCCGGTGGTGTTGCCGCAGCAGCGCAAGAAAGCGGCGGCAAAAACATCGACGCCGGCAAGGCGGCCGGTAACAAGGTCGGTCAAAAAAGTTTCCGCAACCAAAGTCGCTGCGAAAAAAGTCGCCACGAAGAAAGTTGCAGCGAGTAAAGTTGCCGCCCAAAAACTTGGAGCGCGACCGGCACCACGCCAACGCAACACGGCTGGCCGGGGTGCATGACATCCGTCACCGCTTTCACCGCCGGCGCGCCGTATCAGGCTGAGCCGGTCCGTCCAATGTTCACCCTGCAATGTAAAGAGGCATGCCCATGATTTTCATCCGCAAGCTGTTACTCGCTGCTGCATTTGCGTTGGCCCTCCCGGCCTGTGCGCCGCTTACCACCCAAAGCCCGGACGGGTCGATTCGCCCGCTCAACGCCAGCGCCGACGGCGAAGACAAGCATTTGATGCTGTTCGGCCACGACGTGGTGGCCTATTTCACGCAGAGCACGCACCGCAAGGGCGACCCGGCGATCAAGACCGTGATCGACGGCGTGACATTCCGCTTTGCCACGGCCGAGCACAAGGCCTTGTTCGACAAGGAGCCGGCCAAATACATTCCGCAATACAACGGTTATTGCGCCAACGGCATCGTCTACGGCATTCCCTGGGGCGGTGATGCCGACTCATGGCGCATCATCAACGGCAAACTTTATATTTTTGGCGGGCAGGGTTCGCGCGACGGCTTTTTTGTCGACGTGCCGCGCAACATGGCCCTGGCCGACAAATACTGGAACGAGGAAGTCAAGGGCTCGAATGCCTTCGTCCAGCGCGTCAAGCGCTACATCTTCAACCGCGTGCCGCACTACAAGACTGGCGAGGAGCTGGCCGACGAAGTGCGGCGCACCGGCGGCGGCAAATCCTGATTGCCGCAAGCCTGGTTACTTGCGCAGCACGCGTCGCATCCGTACCTGGGTAACGGTGCCGTAGTAGCCGCCGGGTTTGCGTGCAATCTCGGCAAAGCCGTGCGCGTGGTAAAGCGCGAGCGCGGCGCTGTTGTCGGCACGCAATTCGACATCGACGCGCTTGACGCCGCCGACCTCTGCACATTTCATCAGCCAGCCGACCATGGTGCGCGCAATGCTGCGGCGGCGCCATTCCGGCTTTACCGACAGCAAGGCCAGATAGGCGTCGTTGTCGCCGTAACCCATCACCGCGAAACCGGACATCACCTTGCCCTCGCGCAGCCCGGGCTGCGTCGGGTCCAGCGCGGTTTCTTCGGCCACGATCACGTTGTGTCTGGTGGAGCGCATGAAGCGCTCGATGTCGGCCGGTTGCCAGCGCCACGGCAGGCCCGCTTCGATGGTGTCACGCGAGAGGTGCGAAATCGCTTCGGCCTCGGCCAATTGGGCAAGTCGGATTCCGGCGGTCGCAATCGACATGCCTGCATTGTGTCCAACCTCGGGCGCGAATGCAAGCCCCGGCAGGGCGGCAGGCGCGGCCTGCGGATTGCATCAGATTGCAGCCGTGCTTCCGCGTGCTAGCATCTCCACACAATAATGAGGAGACTGAACATGGCCAAAAATTACACCGTCCGTCACGTCTGTCGCGGGCTGTTTGCGAGCCTGCTGGCACTCTGCGCGGGTCTCGCCCCGGCCCAATCTGCGTTCCCTTCCAAGCCGGTGCGCATCATCGTTCCGGTCACCACGGGGGGGCCAAGTGATCTGGTGGCGCGGCTCCTGGCGCGCGAGCTCGAAGGCCCGCTGGGCAAGCCGGTGCTGATTGAAAATCGTGCAGGCGCCTCGCAAACCGTCGGCGCCAACGCAGTCGCCAAGGCCGACCCGGACGGCCACACCCTGTTGCAGGCGGCCGCCAACATGGCAATCAACCCGTTCCTCATGTCCGAGCTGCCCTACGACACGGTCAAGGATTTTGCGCCGGTGTCGCTCACCCACCTGACGCCCTACGTGTTCGTGGTCAGTGCGCAGTCGCCGGTGACTTCATTGGCCGAGCTGTTCAAGTTCATCCGCGACAACCCGGGCAAGATCAGCTACGGCACCACCGGCCCGGGCAGCCCGCAACAGCTCGCGACGCTGCTGCTGGCGCAGATGGTGCCACTCGGCGACATGACCGAGGTGGCCTACAAGGGCAGCTCGGCCGCGCACCCCGATCTGATCGCAAACCGCGTCACCTTCATGATCGACCCGCTGGCGGCCTCGGCGCCGCACATCAAGTCTGGCAACTTGCGTGCACTTGCCGTGACCACGCCGCAGCGCAATGCCGTGTACCCGACCATCCCGACGGCGATCGAGTCCGGCGTCGCAGGGTATGACTTTGCCAGTTGGGGCGGCCTGTTCGCGCCGGCTGCAACGCCGCGCGCGGTGGTGCTGCAGCTGAACACGGAAGTGCGCAAGGCGCTCACCGGCGAGGTGCTCAAGAAGCGCTTTGACGACATGGGCCTGGTGGCCAAGCCCAGTACTCCCGAGGAATTCGGGGCATTCCTGGTGTCCGAGATGAATCGCTGGAAGGGGCTTGTCAAGAAGGCGCCTTGAAGCGGCGGGCAGCCCCCCTTGAGGCTGACGCCGGGTTTGGTGCCGGCGTGGGTAATGTTTGACGCGACATGGCCCGTTCCCATGTAAGCGCCGTGCATCAATAGAGGCCATAATGGGTCGTCAAACACGATTTAACGCACACAAATGCAGTCAATCTACTGGGCGTGTTTGCTTCATGTCGTCCTCGTCCTGGCCACCATGGCCGTCGCCTTCATTGCAGCGTGCCGTATCGCCCCCAGCGCATTTTGTGCAGGGCAGAAGCAGCGCCGCCTGGCGCTCGGCATGCCGATGGCGATCACTTTCGTCGGCACGCTCACTGTCGGTCTTCTGGCGCATTTTTTCCTGGAGCGCTTGTTGTTCCCGGATGTGCCGGCCGCATTCATGGCGCAGCTTTCCTATTCCCACGTGATGCTGGCGCTTTGCGCGGGCTGCATCGCCGCGATGCGCGCCGGCAGCCACCGCGCCGAAAGGGCGTTGGTCGAGACCGCTGCGGGGCTGGCCGCCAGCCTGGCTGCGCCGGTCGGCACGCCGCGCGGCGGCGTACAGCGCGGCTTTACCCTGTTTGAATTGGCCATCGTGCTGCTCATCGTGGGGCTGATGACCACCTTTGTGCTCGCCACCGCGCGCGGCCTCATCAACAGCGCCCGCCACCGGGACGTGCAGGCCAAACTCGCGAACATCGACCAGGCGCTCTTGACTTACGTGTCGGTCAACTACCGCCTGCCGTGCCCGGCGAATGGCGGTCTGGCCTTCGGTGCCGTCGGTGCCGGGGTTGAAGTGCGCTCGACTGTCGCAATCGGGGCGCTGGCCGCCGGCGATTGCGGGCCGCTCTCGACCAACCAGGAGATTAACGGCGTGGTGCCGTGGGTGACGTTGGGCATCACCGCCGCAGACATTACCGATCCCTGGCTCGGCCAGATCACCTATCGTGTTTCCTCTTCCGGAAATTTGTCGCTGACTCGCGACAACGCGTTGAAGATGACCGACTGTGAGCCGGCCGGCACTGCCGGGCTGATGACGCTTGGTAACGGCCCCGGCGTGATCAATACCTGTGCGGATCGCCCTGGCACCTGCAAATTGGCGAACTACGGCAACTGCACCTCGCCTCTCAATTTCCTGGTTGGCAGAGGCTTGACCATCAACGACGGTGTCGGCGCCACCCTCATGAGCCCGGCTCTCGGCACTGGCGCGGCCTATGTGCTGATCAGCCACTCCGAGAATGTATCGGGCAGCTTCGGTACCGCCGGTGGCGCGATGCGCGGCGTGGTGGGGCTTGGTCCCGGACCCAGCGAAATCGTCAACGCCAATGGCGTGGCGCTGCTGGCGGCGTATCGGGATGCACAACAAAGCCAGACCGTTGGCGTGTTTTTCGATGACTATGTATCGCGCCCCTCGGTAGGCAATCTGATCCTCAGGGCGCAACTTTGGGCGCGCCCGGTAAGCTGATTGGTGCCTATGCACTCACTGCCACGCACCGGACCCAGCGCAGGCATGCAACGTGCTCGCCAGCGCAAGGAGCAGCGCGGGGTGTTCCTGATCGTGCTGGCCGCCATCCTGGCCAGCATCGTCGGCTCGATAGCGCTGTCGAACCTGAACGCCGTGCAATTCGGCGTGGGTGCGCGAGAAAAGCTCACCACCGATCGCCTCGAGAGAATTCGCCGGGCCGTCGTGGTCTATGTGGCGCAGAACGGCAAGCTACCGTGCGGGGTAAACGGCGCCGCGGCCGATTCAGGCAACGGCAATTTTCCCGGGTCCGGGAGTTGCGCGACAACCAGGCGCGTTGGCGTAGTGCCTTGGAATACCCTGAATCTGCCCCAGGCCGACAGCTTTGACGGATGGGGGCGCAAAATCTCGTATCGCGTCTACTACGGCACCACCGGTTTGACGGGGCCGACGGCAGGCGCAGGCTTTGCCGACATGACCCAATGCGATTCAAGCGCCCCCGGCGGCGGCGTGTCGGGCGGCAATTCCCTGTGTCGTAGCGGGCTCTCCGCCAACAGCGGCTCGCGCACTTCTGAAGGCGCATTTTTGAATATCGGCTTGCGTCCCGGGTTTACCGTTTACGACAACGGTGTGCAGGTGTCGCAGGTCGGCATTGTGCTGATCAGCCACGGCGAATCGGGCAAAGGCGCCTATTTGGGCAACACTGTTCGAATGGGCTCTCCGAACGGCCTGAACCTTGCGGAGACCTACAACCTGTCTGCCACCGGTCCGTTCTACGGCGCGACCCGGTCACCGGACAATATCGACGACACCGCCGTCAATCATTACGATGATCGCATCGTCTACATGACGATTCGCGACCTGATTTACGCCGCAGGGCGCGGGCCGCGCGACTGGCACTAGGCTTCCAACGCTGCAATGAGCACGACGCCTTCAAGCGTCGCCGCCCGGCGCCATTGGCAGGTAGTGCGCCTCGTCGTACAAGGCCACGGCGGCCGGACGGTACACCGCCAGGATCGTGATCACCATGCCGCCGAGGAAGGCTTCGCCCCAGGCAAACAGGAGCGCAAACGGCAGCACCTGGATAAACGCCGCCGCGCTCTGCGGCATGAATGCGATCGCCAACATGGTGCTGGCTGCCCACTGCAGCGCCAGCGTGATGAACGCGGCAAACAGGCCGCAGCCGAGCATGAAGCACAGCGGATTGCGCGGCAGGCGCTGCTTTACCTGCGTGCACAGCCATGCCATCAGCCACACCGGCAGGATCACGTGGAGCAGCAGGTTCACGCCGATGCCGGCGCCGAACGCGGCCGTGCCCGGCGCATGCCAGGCCGCGTGTGCCAGCACCACGAGGCTGAGCATGATCAGCGCGCGCGTATAGCCGAACAGCAAGGTGAGCAGGGCGGTGGAGAGGAACCGTACCTTGAATTCGGCGCCGAGCTGCGGGCCGAGCGACCAGCCGGCAAAGGCCACCGCCAGGGCAATCGACGGCGCCAGCCAGTCACGGCCGGCGAATCCCGCGAGGTCAACGCGCCGCCCGGCGTCAACCAGCAAACCTGCCGCAAGCAGTGCGGCAGGCAGTGCGATGAACCACGGAACCGGGACGGTGAAATAGTCCATGCGCTAGTGTACGCATCGCGGCCGCGGTCTGCCAGTGACGCAGGGCGCTACCAGGAATGCGCCTCGACAAACGCCGCCTTGTTGTTCCGTACCTTGAAGCAGCGAAACCCCCGAGCGTCAAACCGGAAGACCTTCGACGCCAGCACCGTGATATCGGTGCCAACTACCGCGCCTTGCTCAGCCGATCCGCCATGCGCGTTTGCCAGCCTGGCCCCGAGGCCTTCCAGCGTTCGATCACATCCGCCGGCAGGCGCAACGAAATCAGCTTGCGCGGATTGGTGGAAACCGGCCGCCCACCCTTGTTGACCTTGGCGCGCGCCAGCATTTCGTTGGTGAGGAGCGTAGGCTCATCGTACCCTTTGTTCGGTCAGGGTTTCAGTAACGCCACGAACGCCGCTGGCGTCATGATCGGCACGCCCTGCCAAGAGCGCATGACCAGCAAATCAGCATCACTGGAGACCAACGCGGTTGCCTTGCAGTGCAGGGCCAGTGCCAGAAATTTGGCGTCCTTTGCATCGCGACAAGCGCCGGACGCGGCCTGTTCACTTTCAGCATCCACTTCCCAAAGCAGGGAATTCTCGGCCAACAACTCCATAAATGCCAGCCGCCCCTGCGGGGGCATATAGCGGTCAAACTTGGGGCGCTGCAAAACCTCGCGCAGCTCATCCAGCGTGGCGGCACTCACACAAAGGGCATAGTGCCTCGCAGCAGCCAGAAAAGCCTGCCGAGGCACCGAGTCCAGACGCAACACGGCACCAACCAACGTGCTGGTATCCATCACCAACCGTTGTTTCTCGCTCATCGCGATTGGTGCACCAGCCTGACAATGTCTTTGTCGGTGAGTTTGCGTGCGGCCGATGTGAGTGTGCGATCAGCCTTGGCGAAGTAGGCTTCAAACGCCTCAACTGCGGTTGTCCGCTTGCTGCGCGCGTTTTGCAAATCCTGCATGTCCTGCGGCGACACCATGAACGCCGCCACACGCCCATGGCGCGTAATCGTCACGGGCTCTCGTTGCACGGTATCGAGCAACTGGCCAAACCGGTTCTGGGCTTCCATCGAGGTGACTTTGATCATTTTGGGCGTTCCTTAGAAATAGCCAACATGTACAGTTTAGCTAGAATAAAGATTCCCGGCAAGCCGGCCAAAGGACGTGGAAACTGGCTTCCACCAACGATTTCAGTCCGACATGTTCCGTAAACCCGCATCCACCAACGGTTTCAGGCTTATGGCATAGGCGAATTTGGATGCGCCATCAGCACGGTGATGACCTTCATGGTTCCGAGCAATGCGCCGCGCTACCGCGCCTTGCTGATCCGATCGGCCATGCGCAATGAAATCAACTTGCGTGGGTTGGTGGAAACCGGCCGCCCACCCTTGTTGACCCTGGCGCGCGCCAGCATGTTGTTGGTGAGGGCCGGAAGCTCGTCGTATTCCTTTAGGGAAACACTGAACAAGTCCCCGCAGGCGTTGTCATAGAACGAGACGCAAACGGGAGGGGTTGGGAATGAAACAAATGACACTTGCGGTGGCAAAGGGATTCGAAGTGCATGGCAGAGCGACGCGCAAGGCGGCGTTTCTGGCGCGCATG
>CANJDH010000068.1 GCA_947473125.1 Burkholderiales bacterium | reverse complement strand
CGAAGCGCTCGATGTGCTCGAAACCGCGCTTGACCATGAATGGGACAGCGCGCTCGCCGCGCAATACGCAGACTGCGTGTTTGAAGAAGAGCGCGACATCGCGCGCCAGCTCGAACGCGCAGAGCGCTGGAGCGGCAGCCACCCGCGCGACGCTGGACTGCTGCTGTCGCTGGGTCGCCTGTGCGCGCGCCAGAAGCTCTGGGGCAAGGCGCAAAGCGTGTTGCAGGAAGCCGCGGTGGCCGCACCGTCGCACGCGGTGTGGCTGGAACTGGCGCGCCTGATGGAAGCGACCGGGCAGATGGATGCGGCGCACCACTATTACAGGGCGGCGGCGGAAGCAGCGGACTAGCCAGCCGGGTATCACTGCGGACGAATCGGTCCGCCGCAAATCGGTACAATCCATCCCCCGCCACGTTCCCTCGTTGCCGGATGAAAACGTTTCTGCCGTTTGCCCTCGTGTTGCTCGCGCTTGCCAATCCTGCTGCGGCGGATTGCATCGAGGGTGCCGCACGCGAGTTCGGTACCGACGCGGACGTGTTGCGCGCCATCGCGATTGTCGAATCGCATGTCAGGCCGCATGCGGTGCGCAACAACCGCAATGGCAGCACCGACCGCGGCCTGTTCCAGATCAATTCCATCCATTTGAGCGAACTGGCGACGGTCGGCATCGTGCCGGCCGACCTGCACGACGTATGCCTGTCAAGCCATGTTGCGGCACTGCTGCTCAAGCGCAAGATGACGCGCTTCGGCGATACCTGGCGGGCGGTCGGTGCTTATCATTCGACCAACCTTGCCAAGAGCAACGTGTATGTTGCAAAAGTGCGCGCGGTCTACGACGGCATCCGTCAACTGCGCATCGACCACGAGGCAAGGATCACGTTGGCTCTTGCATCCGGCCAGCGCTGAAGCGCACTTCTCACGCTGCGGCGCGGACCGCTCCCGATTTGCGAAGTTCGGGGAGCTGGCCGCACAAGCGTATGCAGGCAACTGGCGCATTGTCGTCATGCGCAATGTGCAGCCGGTGGGTTAAGGGGCGTTCCGTTACCATGCCGGCTTGTTTCCACTCAAGGCGTGTCGCCATGAAACTCGGCTTTTTCACGATGCCCATGCATCCGCCCGGGCGCAATTACACGCAAACCCTCAAGGAAGACCGGGAAGCCTTCATCCTCGCTGACCAGCTCGGGTTTGCCGAGGCGCTGGTGGGCGAGCATATTGCCGACATTTGCGAATCGATTCCGTCGTCTCTGGCATTCCTTGCGAGCGTTGCGCATCAGACCAGGCAGATCAAGCTCGGCACCGGTACCGTGAACCTGACCAACAACCATCCGGCGCAGGTGGCAGCCGTGACGGCGATGCTCGACCACATGCTCGAGGGCCGCTTCCTGTTCGGCATCGGGCCGGGCGGCTTGCGCTCCGACATGGAGGTGTTCAACAACATCGACCTTGACCGCAACGCGATGTTTCTTGAATCGATCGAGCACATCCTGGCGCTGTGGTCCGGGGTCGCGCCGTACGAGCTGCAGGGCAAGTACTGGAACATTTCGACCAAGCGCACCCTGATTGCCGAGACCGGGCAGGGCATTTTCCTCAAGCCCTACCAGCAGCCGCACCCGCCGATCCTGGTGACGGCGATCACGCCGTCGTCCAAAGGCATTACTGCGGCGGCGGAGCGCGGCTGGAAACCGATTTCGGCCAATTTCCTGCAGTCCAACGGCGTGGCGACGCACTGGCCGATGTATGCCCAAGGCTGCGCCAACATCGGCGAGCCGGCGTTGCGCGCCGACTGGCGCGTGTGCAAGAGCATTTTTGTGGCCGACGACGATGCCGCTGTAGAGCGTTATGTGATGGACCACAAGGGCGCCTACGGCTTCTACTTCTGGAATCTCTACACCAAGCGCAAGAGCGCCAAGGCGCTGTTTTCGTTCAAGCGCGACCCGGCCATGGCGGACGATGAGGTGACGCTTGATTACATTCTCGACACGATGGTGATTCGCGGCAGCGTGTCGAGCGTGGTCGATCAGTTGCTGGCGTTTCGCGAAGAACTGGGCGGCATCGGCACGCTGCTCTATTGCGGCCATGACTGGGCCGACCCGGAGTTGGCGCGGCGCTCGATGCAGTTGATGGCGGAACAGGTGATGCCGCGCGTCAATGCGGCAATCGGCGAAGCTTGAGTTGTTGCGGTCGCGGCTTTACCAGCGTGGCCGCCAGGTCCTGAAAAACGGGTCGTAGTAGCTGCCATAGCTCCAGCCCAGGCCGGTACGCGGCCCCCATGGGCTGCCAAATGCACCGCCGTAGGCGCCAAAGCCGAATTGCGGCGAGTTGTAGTGGTTTTGCAATGCGCGGCGGCGATTGCGTTCGCGCTCCAGCGCTTGCGCGGCTTTGGCATCGCGGTCAGCCAGCTCGGTGAGCAGTGTCGCCTGACGCGCTTTTTCCTGGGCGTCGACTAAATGATCGATGACGCGCTGGTCGACTCCCTGTTTGTTGAGATCGACGATCTGCTGGGCGTTGAGGTTGTAGAAGGTGCCGGTGTCCTGCAGCTTCCTGATCAGGGGTTCGGGGGGGGTACCGGCCTTCGAGAGGGCAATCACTTCGGAGAGCGGTACTTTGGGGTTGGGCAGGGGTGTGAGGCGTGCCAGGTCTTCGGGTGTAAGGCGCGTGATCTGGCCGGTTTGCGCGGTGGACGCGCAGCCGCCCGCAGCCAGAAGCGCGGCAGCCAGCAGGATGGGCATCAATCGGAACATGGGCATGGCGCCTCCGCGAATCAGTCACTCAGTAACGCGTTGGACCGCGTCCCCGATGACAGGTTCAACCCGGCTGGGCCTTGAACGGGCTGTGCTCCTGCAACTCGTTGACATAGCGGTGGATGCCGGCCGATTCGCGCTCAAGGTAATTCTCCACCGCATCGGCAAATTCGGCGCGTTTGAGCCAGTGGGCTGACACGGTCTCCACTGGCAAAAAGCCGCGTGAGAGCTTGTGCTCGCCCTGAGCGCCGCCCTCAAACCGCTTGATGCCGCGGGCGATGCAGAATTCGAGCGGCTGGTAGTAGCAGGTTTCGAAATGCAGGCCAGGTGAGTACCCGATCGCGCCCCAGTAGCGGCCGTACAGGGTTTCGCCGTTGTGGATGCACAGCGATGCGCACACGTCGTCGCCGTGCATCGCCCCAACGACCAGCAACAGGTTTTCCGGCATGGTCGCGCCGATCTGCTCGAAAAAACGCAGATTCAGGTAGGGCGTGGACTGGTGGGCGCGATAGGTGTGGCCGTAGCATTTGGTCCAGAAGCGCCACAGCTCGGGCGTGATGTCGCGGCCTTCGATGTGGCGAAACACAATGCCGGCGTCTCGGACCTTGCGCCGCTCCTGCTTGATTTTCTTGCGCTTGTCGTGCGACATGGTCGCGAGGAAGGCGTCGAAATCGACGTAGCCGCGGTTGTGCCAGTGGAACTGCACCGAGCGGCGCAGCATCATGCCGGCGTCTTCGAGCAGGCGCGCCTCGGTGTCGGTGGGGAACAGCACGTGCAGCGACGATACGGGCGAGGTGTTGGCCAGCGCGAGAGCCGCTTCCACCAAGGCTTTGCGGGCCGCACCGTCGCGCGCCAGGAGGCGCGTGCCGGTGCACGGCGTGAACGGAATCGCCGACAGCAGCTTCGGGTAATAGTCGAGGCCGTGGCGGTTGTAGGCGTCGGCCCAGGCCCAGTCGAACACGTATTCGCCGTAGGAATGGGTCTTTACATAGAGCGGCATGGCGCCGACGAACGCCGTGCCTTCCCAAAGCGTGAGGTATTGCGGCGTCCAGCCGGCGTCTTCGGCGGCGCAGCCGGTCTCGTGCAACGCGTGCAGGAATTCGTGGCGTAGCAGTGGGTGCTTGTCGGTCAGTGCATTCCAGTCGGCCGGAGCGATCGAACCGATGGAATCGAGAATCTTGAGTGTGGGCAAGGCGGATGCAGTCGAATGAGATAATCGGCGTTCACTCCGAGCAACAAGCGTGAACACACAGATTTATGGATGATAGCCTCATGCGCCTGCCGACCAAGATCGTGGTGGCCCTTGCGCAGATCAACTGCACCGTCGGCGACCTGGCCGGCAACTGCGCCAAAATCGTCGATGCGGCGCGCCGTGCGCAAAACCAGGGCGCGCAGGTGCTGCTGACGCCGGAACTGGCCCTGTGCGGGTATCCGCCCGAAGACCTGTTGCTGCGCGAGGGCTTTCTCGACGCCTGCGCGGCGCGGCTGCAGGAACTGGCAGTGCAACTGCATGCGAGCGCGCCGGGCCTGGTCGCGATTGTCGGCTTTCCCGAAAAAGCCGGCCTGTTGCGCTACAACGCCGCCGCCGTGATCCGGGACGGCGCGATCGCCGCGGTCTACCGCAAACACAACCTGCCCAACTACACGGTGTTCGATGAGCAGCGTTATTTCACCCCCGGCGCCGCCGCCGTGGTCGTGGAAGTCGGCGGCATCCAGCTTGGCGTGCTGATTTGCGAAGACATCTGGGGCAACCTCGGGCCGTTGACGACGCGCCCCGAGCCCTCGCTGGACCAGTTGAAGGGCATGCTCGCGTCGCGCCCCGAGGCCTGGGATGCGGCAGCAGCCGATGCGGCCAAGGCGGCGGGCGCGCAGGCGCTGCTGGTGCTCAACGCTTCGCCGTTCCACATGAAAAAATCAGCCACACGCTATGGCGTGGTGCGCGAACGGATTCGCGAGACCGGCCTGCCGGTGGTGTACTGCAACCTGGTCGGCGCGCAGGACGAACTGGTGTTCGACGGCGGCTCGTTTGCCATCGATGCCCTGGGCCGGGTGCAATTGCAGATGCCGCTCTTCGCCGAGGCGCATGAAACGGTCGTTCTGGAGGCAACCGCCCCGGAACCGGCCACCATCAAGGGTTTCCGGGTTGATGCCGACATGAATCCGGAAGCCGAGGTGTACGCCGCGCTCAAGCTGGGCGTGGCCGATTACATCGGCAAGAACGGCTTTCCCGGCGCCATCATCGGCCTGTCGGGCGGGGTCGATTCGGCACTGACACTGGCGATTGCGGTCGACGCGCTCGGGGCTGACCGGGTGCGCGCCGTGATGATGCCTTCGCAATACACTGCCGACATTTCCTGGATCGACTCGCGCGAAATGGTCAAGCGCCTCGGGGTGCGCTATGACGAAATTCCGATCAAGCCGATGTTCGACCAGTACCTTTCGGCGCTCGCCGACGAGTTCAAGGGACGAGCCATCGACGCCACCGAGGAAAACATCCAGGCGCGGATTCGCGGCACGCTGCTGATGGCGCTGTCCAACAAGTTCGGCTCGATCGTGCTCACTACCGGCAACAAGAGCGAAATGGCGGTCGGCTACTGCACGCTGTACGGCGACATGGCGGGCGGGTTTGCCGTCATCAAGGACATCGCCAAGACGCTGGTGTATCGCCTGTGCACCTGGCGCAACCAGCTCGAGCAGCCGGGGCGCGAGGTGATCCCGGAGCGTATCATCACCCGGCCGCCGTCGGCCGAGTTGCGCCCCGACCAGAAAGACCAGGACAGCCTGCCCGAATACGAGGTGCTCGATGCGATCCTCGCGGCCTACGTCGAGGAAGACCGGAGCCCGGCCGAGATCATCGCCGGCGGCATCCCGAAGGAAGCGGTGGAGCAGGTGGTGCGCCTGATCCGCATCAACGAATACAAGCGGCGCCAGTCGCCGGTGGGGGTGCGGGTGACGCACCGGGCCTTTGGGCGCGACTGGCGCTACCCGATTGTTAATAAGTTTCGCGAATAGTGGTTGCCCTGCTGATGGCAGGGCCGGGCGCGCTACACATTTTCGCCGTTCAACCGGGTTTGCGAGCGACTTGCTATACTCGTTTGCAATAATGCCCAACAAGGAGACAAGCCGTGAAGAAAATCGAAGCCGTTCTCAAACCGTTCAAACTCGATGAAGTACGTGAGGCGCTCTCCGAAGTCGGCATCACCGGCCTGACCGTCACCGAGGTAAAGGGCTTTGGCCGCCAGAAGGGGCACACCGAGCTGTACCGCGGCGCGGAGTATGTGGTCGATTTTCTGCCCAAGGTCAAGGTCGAGGTGATTGCGGCTGACAAGGATGTGCAGAACTGCATCGACGCCATCATCAAGGCGGCGCGCACCGGCAAGATCGGCGACGGCAAGATTTTTGTCAACACGGTTGAGCAAGTGGTGCGGATTCGTACCGGCGAGACCGACGAAGCGGCAATCTAGGATTCGCGGCCAAGCCCGCCTTCCGGCTGGCCCCAACAAAAAGCCCCGCATCGCGGGGCTTTTTGTTGGGCGCAGTGCGTAGGCGAGAGGCTAATTTTTCACGTACACAATCTTCTTTTTGCCGCCTTCGCAACTGCCGACGACCTTGCCGTCGCCGGTCTTGCCGGCATCGACGACTTCAAGCGTGTAGGTGGCAACCTTGTGCTCCTTGAGCTTGGCCTCGATCTCGGTCTTGAGGTCTTCGCAAGATTTGAGTGCTGCGAAGGTGGAACTCGAGAGCACCAGCAGGGCCGTGACAAACGGGGCAGTGACAAACGGGGCAGTGACAAACAGGGCGGTTTTCATGGCTTCTCCTCGTTGCATACGTTGCATTAACAGTTAAATGCCTGCGACTATTCCCGCGTCGCCGCTTCCTTGCGCATGGCCGCGGTCGGCAGGCCGTCAACGCGCGCCATCTCGCCCTGGTTGAACAGGTCGGGGTTGGTGAGCCACGCGTTGAGCATTGCCAGTGTATCGCTACCCCAGAACAATTGGCCACCGATATCGAATGTGGGGACGCCGTAGACGCCCCGTTTCAGCGCCCGTTCGGTATTGGCGACCAGTTGCTGCTTGACTGCAGGATCGCCGACGACGGCCAGCGGATCGGCAATCCCGAGCTGCGCGGCCAACGCCCCCAGGACGCCGGGGGTGCTTACGTCGAGGCCGTTCTTCCAGATGCAGTCGAATACGGCTTCGACATGTTCATGGGTGGCACCGGCGCCGACCAGGAGGCGCAACACGTGCAGCGGGTTGAACGGATGTGCCGGTGGCAGGCGAAACGGGATGCCATGCTGCTGCGCGATCCAGATGCAGGTACGGTAGGTGTGGCGGCGCTTTTCGGCGATCTCGGCAGGCCCCTTCGTGTTGTTGGCCTTGAGCAAGCCGGCAAACAGTACCGGTACGAACTCAATGGAGGGTATGACACTGCCCGGCCAGGCAATCCGATCGAACATTTTGAAGTGCAGGTACGAGTACGGAGATATGACATCGAAGTACCAGGTTGCCTGCATCTTTAGAGCCCGATAGTGGTGGCGCTGACCGACGGCGTCGACTGTTCCCAGATCGCGTTGAAACGATTGAGCCATTCGCGTGTTTCGACCGGTTGGTGCAGCGTGACCACGCCGCGCGCGCGCTCGAAATGCGGCTTGCGGATGTAGTGCAGGTCGTCGGCGATTACCAGTGCGTCTTCGATGTTGCGGATCGCGTCGTTGGTGCGATGGATCGCGACCGCATGGCTGAATTGCCGCAACAGGCGCAACAGGCGCGGCGACGACAGGGTGATGACCTGCGGGTCGTGCACGGCGATCATCAGGCGGTTCATGCGGCTGGCACGCAAAAAGCGGTTGAGTTGTTCTTCTCGCTGCGGGCTGTTGAATCCGAATTCGGCGACCGTGGGGTCAAAGATGCGCAAGGTACGCCTGGCAAGCCCGGTGACCTCGTTGAGGGCCGCTGCAAAATCGGCCTTGCTGGCCAGTTCGCGGCGTTGCGCCAGTGCGGCTGCTTCGGCAATGTCGGCCGCCTGGGCCAGACTCAATTTTTCTTCCATGCGTGGCGTTCTCCGGGATGGAGCCAGCCGTATGTATACCAAATGTAGAGTAGCTTTGCATCGCCGGCTGAGAGGCGCATGGCCGGCGGCTGGCAGCGTGCATTGGCGAGCCGCTGAAGGACCGCCGAAGCTTTGGCATCGGCGCGCTCACCGTTGATGAACAGGGCGCGTCCGCGATACAACATCTGGGTGCGTCGGTCCAGCGCCAGGCCGCGTCTGCGAATCTCGCGCGCAAACTGCGCGGCACCGAGCGGCGCTTGCGGCGGCTCGAAAAACACGTTGGAGTTGGGCTCGGTGAGCTTGCAGCCGAGGAAATCTTCGAGCATCGCGCGTGTCGGTTTGACGTTGCCGATCAGCCGCGCCGCCTGGTTGACGTACGCGTCGCTCAGCATGGCAGGGCTGGCGGCAGGCGCCAGCTGCGGGTCGGCGTAGACACCCTGACGCACCAGGTTTTCCGCAGCGTGCTCCAGCAAGCCGCTGGCCAGCTCTTGCGCAGAGGGCGCGCGAAAACCGAT
Organism: Burkholderiales bacterium; assembly: GCA_947473125.1. Lineage (GTDB taxonomy): Bacteria > Pseudomonadota > Gammaproteobacteria > Burkholderiales > JAEUOS01 > CANJDH01. The sequence continues at coordinate 16,753 of CANJDH010000068.1, read as the reverse complement.
CGAGTAGGTCATGCATTCGCCGACGGCGACGCCGTCGTGTGCCCAGCCGGGCGGCAGGTACAGCATGTCGCCGGGTTCGAGCAGGTGCTCTGCGGTCGGCGTGAAGCGTTTCAGGATTTTCAATGGTGCGCCTTCCAGCAGCGTGCGGTCATGCTGCTCGGAAATGCGCCAGCGCCGTTTCCCCTGCGCCTGCAACAGGAATACGTCGTAGGAGTCGAAGTGCGGCCCGACGCCGCCGCCGTCCACCGCATACGAGACCATCAGGTCATCAATGCGCGACCAGGGCACGAAGCAAAAGCGCCGTAGCAGCGTGTCGGCGGCGTCGGCATGCAGGTTGACTCCCTGGACCAGCAGGGTCCATTTTTCACCGTTTGCTCGTTGCAGGTCGCGTGCCTGGAACGGGCCGTGGTCAAGTTGCCACACGCGCTGGTGATGTGACACGAGCCGGCTCTCGACCTCATCCTGTTTCGCAAGAGCGAACAATTGTGCCTTGGTAATCAGGGGCTTGAAGCCGGGAATGGCATTGCGAATCAGCAGCGGCTTCTTGTGCCACCAGCCGCGCATGAACTGTTGCGGCGAGAGCCCGCCGAGGAGTTGGTGAAGATCGCTTGGCAAAGTGGATTTCATCGGTCTATTATAGAAACACCGAGCAGCGCGGGTGTGGGAATCGACACCTGTCTGGATGCCTCAGCGATGTGGCAGTGATCGATCGGGCAATGGATTCCCAGGCGAGGTTTGAACCAACCGTAATTGCATCCATGCGTGGCGGAGGTTTCATGTTGTCTCCCGGAACAGCAGCACCGGCATTCAAACTGGCGGACTCCGACATGGAATTGGTCGAGTCTTCCGAGTTCCGCGGCAAACGCAACCTCGTGCTCTATTTTTACGATCGCGACAACCTGCCCGGCAGTACCATCGAAGCCCTGGAATTTTCCGACCTGACAGATCAATTCGCGCGCAGCAATTGCGAGGTGCTCGGCATCTCGCCCGACGACTGGATGAGTCACGCCGAGTTTCGCGACAAGCACGGCCTCACGGTACGCCTCCTGGCCGACCCGGAGTGCGAGGTGTGCAGCAGCTACGATGTCGTCAAGCCGAGCACGACAGCCGGACACGCATCGAGCGATATCGTGGTGTGCAAGCGCCCGCACGTGCTGCGCTCGACTTTCGTGATCGATACCAGCGGCAAGGTACGCCATGCGCTGTATGGCGTGGTGTCTCCGAAGGGGCACGCGAAGGAAGTACTGAAACTCGTAAAATCGAGCCTTCACTAACTTCCTTGCTGCGGGTTCGGTCCGCGGCCTTCATGTTCATGAAAATCGGCCGCAATTCGGTTGTCACGTTGTCGTTCACCCTGTACGACGCCCAGGGCGACGTGATCGAAGAATCCAAGGAGCCCACCACCTACCTGCACGGTGGTTTCGGCAATATTTTTCCGCTGGTCGAACAGGCCCTCCAGGACAAGGGCATCGGACAGGGCGTGCGCGTCAAGCTCGAGCCCGAAGACGCCTTCGGCGATTACAACGAGCAACTGCTGCGCGTCGAGGCGCGCGACCGGTTTCCCGAGGCGCTCGAGGTCGGCATGATGTTCGAAGGTATTCCAGGCGATGCCGAGGCCGACGAGGAGTCGCGCGCCACGGTATTCACGGTGACCGACGTCGCCGACGGCAAGGTCGTGCTCGACGGCAACCATCCGCTGGCCGGCATGGCGCTGGTGTTCGACTGCAAAGTGCTCAAGATACGCGAGGCATCGGCCGAGGAAGTGGCACACGGGCATGCGCACGGCCCGGGCGGGCATCATCACCATTGAACGGCATGCGCCGCGGCTGAGGGTTGCGCGGTGCGACGGCCCTACTGCCCGGCCGGCGTCGAGGCGCCGAAGCGCTTTACGGTGAACTGAAACACCTTCGGGTCGTGCGGCGCGACGACTACCCGCACCCAGCCGATGAAGGGTGAACCCGGCGTCTCCAGCCGCGTGATGTTCGCGACGAATGCGCCGGATTCATCCCTGACCGGCTGGTTCAGCTGGTAGGAATGGGTATCGCCGTGTACCACCACCACCGGTTTGCCGAAGGCCCTGGCCTCCCTGGCCAGTTGCGCCTTGAATTCGGCGAAGCCGTCGCGAAAACCGGGACGGTTCTTCTGCTTCGCCGCTTCGTCCCCTTCGAAATCCGGATTGGCCTGGAAGATCAGCATCACGGCGCGCAAGTCGCGCTCGCGCGCACTGCGGAAATTGGTGTCGATCCACGCGGTATTGGCCTTCAGGCGTTCGTGGAACTCGGTGTTGTCACCCTGGTTTTTCCAGTTGTTGTTGCTGCCCGGAATGTTCAGGCCGACCAGCATCACGTTTTCAAATTCCCAGCGCACGTTTTCGCGCCATGCCGCGTATTGCGGCTGCAGGTCGCCTTGGCGCGTGAGCCTGAGTTTGTTGCGGCCCAGGCTCTCGTTGCCGGCAAAGAACAGTTCGCGCAGCTTGTCGAGACGTTCCAGCGGGTCGTAAGCGCCGTTGCTGGGGCGATGGCAGTCGGTCCACTCGTTGTCGCCGGGAACCAGGATGAACGGGTGCAGCGAAGCCTCGAAATCAGCCTTGCGGTCGAGAAAGCGCCGGTTGTCGCATTTCTCGCCGCCGGATTTGAAATCGCCGTCGTGCACCACGAAGGCGATTTCACGATCGCGGCTGATCTCATCGATGATCATGCGCAGCGGCTCGATTTCACGCTCGCTGTAGGGCATGTCGCCCATCAGCGCGAAGGCGCCGGCGTGGGCGAAGGGGGCATGGGTAGCCAGTGCCAGTGCAGCGGCGGTCACGAATAGGCGCAGTGTCACGGGGCGAGCTCTTCCTTGAGGGCATAGAGGGCGTCGAGGGCGGCGCGCGGCGTGAGCTCGTCGGGCTTGAGGGCGCGCAGGCGCTCCACCAGCGGATGTTCAGCCGGCGCCGGCGCTTCGGGTTCGGACACGCTCATGTCGGCGGCAGCAAACAGGTCGCGCTGCGGCCGCGCGACGCGCGCGGCCTGCTCTTCGAGCTCGTTCAAGTGCTTGCGCGCGGCACGGATCACCGCCGGCGGTACGCCGGCGAGCTGCGCCACTTGCAAGCCGTAGCTCTGGCTCGCCGGGCCGTCACGTACTTCGTGCAGGAACACCACGCCGCCGGCGTGTTCTGCCGCCGAAAGATGGACGTTGGCGGCTTCGGGGAACTCGCCGGTCAATTGCGTGAGCTCGAAATAATGCGTTGCGAACAGGGTGTAGCTCTGGTTGGTCTCGATCAGGCGCCGTGCGATCGCCCAGGCCAGTGCCAGGCCGTCGAAGGTAGAGGTGCCGCGCCCGACTTCATCCATCAGCACCAGGCTGCGTGCGGTGGCGCCGTTGAGGATGGCGGCCGACTCAGTCATCTCGACCATGAAAGTCGAGCGCCCTTGCGCCAGGTCGTCAGCCGCGCCGATGCGCGTGAAGATGCGATCCACCGGCCCGAAGCGCGCACTGGACGCGGGTACGAAGCTGCCGGCGTAGGCGAGCAGCGTGATCAGCGCGGTCTGGCGCATGTAGGTCGATTTGCCGCCCATGTTCGGACCCGTGATGAGCAGCAGCCGGCGCTGTGGATCGAGATGGCAATCGTTGGGTACGAAGTCGGTGACCTGCTGCACCACTACCGGGTGCTTGCCGGCGGTAATGGCGATGCCCGGTATGTCGTCGAGGACCGGCCGGGTCCAGTTGAAGGTCCAGGCGCGCTCGGCGAGCGCGGTCAGCACGTCGAGCTGGGCCACCGCGCGTGCCACCGACTGCAGCGCCGCGATGTACGGGCGCAACGCCTCCATCAACCCTTCGTAGAGCGCCTTTTCGCGCGCCAGCGCTTTCGATTCGGCCGAGAGCGCCTTGTCTTCAAAGGTCTTGAGCTCGGGCGTGATGTAGCGCTCGGCGTTCTTGAGGGTTTGGCGGCGCCGGTAGTCGTCGGGCACCTTGGCCACATGGCTACTGGTGACTTCGATGTAGTAGCCGTGCACGCGGTTGTATTCGACGCGCAGGTTGGGAATGCCGGTACGTTGGCGTTCGCGTGCTTCGAGCGCCACCAGAAACTCCCCGGCATTGACCGTGAGGCCACGCAGTTCGTCGAGGTCCGGGTCGAACCCGGGCGCGATGACGCCGCCGTCCTGGACGCGCGCGCCGGGCTCGGCGTGCAGGCGTGTCTCCAGCAGGGCAAGGCATTCTCCCGGCGCAAGCAGCTCTCCGAAAAGCCTTGACAGGAGCGGGTCTTGGGCCGATGGCATGCCCAAATCCAGTCCTGGAGCGGCTTTCAGGCTGGTGCGCAGCGCCGAAAGTTCTCGCGGGCGCACCGAGCCCAAGGCGACGCGCGCGGCAATGCGTTCGATGTCGGAGATATCGCGCAGGGCGCGGCGCGGCGCCTCGAAGAGTTTGTCGTCTGCGAGCAATGCGGCGATGGCCGCGTGGCGCTGCTGCGGTACCTGCCGGTCGCGCAGCGGATGGTGCAACCAGCGCCCGAGCAGGCGGCTGCCCATCGACGTGATGCAGGAGTCCACCGTGGCAAACAGCGTCGGTGCCGGTGCGCCACGCAGGGTCTCGGTGATTTCAAGGTTGCGCCGCGTGACCGCATCAAGCGTCAGGTATTCGTCGCCGGTTTCGACATGGAGTGTTTGCACGTGGCTGGCGCGCTGCCCCTGTGTGGCTTGCGCGTACTGAAGCAATGCGCCGGCGGCACCGAGCGCGAGGGTCAGGCCGCCGCAACCCATGCCGTCGAGCGTGGCGACGCCAAAGTGCTCGCACAGCGCGCGTTCGCCGGCACGCGCGTCGAAGTGCCATGCGTTTTGAACGCTACGCGCCACACCGACAGGCACGAGCCCCGCGTCGCTGCCGTCGGGCACGATGATTTCCGCGGGCCGCAAGCGCTCGAGCAGGTGCGGCAGATGGGCCGGGGCGATCTCGCTCAGCGTAAGCTCCCCGGCTGCAAGGTTGAGCCAGGCGGCGCCGACGCTGCGTTTGTCATGGATCAGCGCCATCAGCAGCGCGTCGGCTTTTTCGGGCAGCAGGCTTTGATCGGTGATGGTTCCCGCCGTGACGACGCGCACCACCTTGCGTTCGACCGGGCCCTTGCTGGTGGCCGGGTCGCCGATCTGCTCGCAGATCGCCACCGCTTCACCGAGTTTGACCAGGCGCGCCAGATGCTGCTCCAGCGCCACCACCGGCACGCCGGCCATTTTCACTGGCACTCCCGCCGACTGGCCGCGCGTGGTCAGGGTGATGTCAAGCAGGCGCGAGGCTTTTTCTGCATCGCCGTAGAACAATTCGTAAAAGTCCCCCATCCGGTAAAACACCAGGGTATGGGGATGCTCGGCCTTGATGCGCAGGTACTGCTGCATCATCGGCGTGTGCCCACTGAAATCAGCAGGGATCAGCTTGCCGGTCATGGCGCTGTCGAACACCAGGTCTGCCACATGCTCCGGTAGGCCTGCTCCAGATCACAGGTGAATCGATCGAAGTCAAGAAGCGGCGATGCGCGCAGCGCCGCACGCAAGCTGCCATGGTAGGCATGGAGGTGTTCCGGTTCTTGGGCGAGTTCTACCGCGATACGAACATAGTCGTCAGCGCTGGGCGCAATCCATTCAGGATGGCCAATCGTTTTGAGGAACGCGAGCGTCTGGCGCCCGGCCATCAGTTCCTGTTCCAGCGTGATGACCGGCACGCCCATCCATAATGCGTCAAGCGACGTCAGGCCGCCGCAGAAGGGAAACGGATCCAGTGCGATGTCGATGAGGCCGTAGTCGGCAAAATTGTCGAGTTGGCTGGTCGAGCCGCGCAGGGTCACGCGATCCCCAGGCAGCCCGGCTGAGGCCAGGTCGGCCTCGAACAGGCGGCGTGCCACCGGGTCATCGAGGCTGAGGCTTTTGATCAGCAGTTGCGCTTCGGGCAGTGACGCCAGAATTGTGCGCCACAGCGCCAGCACCGCCGGGTTGATCTTGGAAATATTGTTGAACGAGCCGAACGTTACCGGTCGTGCCGGCGCCCGGGGCGGAAGTTCCGCCACATCGGCGGGCGGCTGGTAGCAAAAACGCGTGTTCGGCAAGCGCCACACCTTTTCCGAGGCATGCCGGTCCAGGTGCGCAGGCGAGGTGTGCGGGTCGCTGATCAGGTAGTCGATTTCGGTGAGACCGGTCGATCCCGGGTAGGCCAACCAGGATGCCTGCACCGGTGCCGGCTTGCAGGCGAACGACATGAGCCGGTTGTTCGGCGTATGGCCGGAAAGGTCGACCAGAATGTCGATGCCGTCGGCGAACACCATGTCGGGCAACTCAAATATCGGTTGGGTGTCGATATAACGCCAGTGGTCCACGAGGCTACGTAACTGCGTCGACTTGTCGTCACGCACCGTGGTCGCGTCGTAGATGAACAGTTCAAACGCGTCGCGGTCATGGCGCCTCAGGACCGGCTCGAACAGCACCATCGCCGCATGGGTGCGCAGGTCGCCCGACACATACCCCAGGCGCAGGCGCCGACCCGGGTCGCGCGGGTTCGGCCAAGCAGTGCGGCGCGCCGCACTGGAAAAGCGCTTGGCGAGTTCAAACCGCTGCGCAGAATTGGCAGACGCATCCATCGTACTCAGGTAATCATGAGTGCCGATGATGGTCGAGAGAACCGGAAAATGCGCGGGCTCGAGCCGGGCGATGCGCCAATCATAGGGCAGGGCGTCGGGCATCCGTCCCATCTGGGCGTAGCAGTTTGCGATCTTCGCCAGCGCCTCGATGTTGTCCGGTTCAAGCGCTTCCAGTTCGCGCAAAAAAGCCAGCGCTTCGCCGTAGCGCCTGCAGTTGGAGAGTGCGTCGCCGATGAACAACAAGGCGCTGCCGCGGCCCGGGCCAATGGTGCCGGGAAGCGCCAGGACTTGAGCGAATGCCTCGGCGGCCAGGGCATAGTCGGCGATCAGGTGGCTGGTTGCGGCCTGCCGGTAGCAGGCGTGTGCGAATTCGGCCGACACCGCGACGTCGTGGGGCGCCAGGGCGTGCGCCGTCCGGAGCGCTTCCAGCGCGGGCGCGGGCTGCTTCAGTTCGCTTAGTGCCTTGCCGAGGTTGAACAGGGCCGGCAGGTAGTCGGGTTTGATGCGTACGGCTTCCCCAAATGCATCGGCAGCTGCGGCAGCGTCGCCCAGCGCGACGTGTGCGTTGCCGAGGTTGAACCGGAACAGGTGGTTGCGGGGATCTAGCGCGACGGCACGGTTGATCAACCCCCGTGCTTCGCCGGGGCGCAGGGCGCGCAGCGCGAGGATGCCTTGCAGGTGCAGCGCGCGAGGCTGGTCGCTCTGTACGGCCAGAATGTCGTTGCACAATGCCCTGGCCTCGGCGTCGCGTCCCGCCTCGGCGAGGTCGTGTGCGCGCTCGATGCGTTCGTCGGGGCCGGCCGCGATGCCGGCGGGCCGCAAAGCTTTCCAGAACGAGCGGAGCGACACGGCAGGGAGGGTGCGTTAAGGCGCTTGCAGGAGGCGCAGCAATTGGGCGAAGACTTTGGAGTTGCCGGCCACGACTTCTCCAGTCTCGAGGTACTTGTTTTCGCCATCGAGGTCGCCGATCAAGCCGCCGGCTTCCTGGATCAGCAGGCTGCCGGCGGCGATATCCCAGGGGGACAGGCCCATCTCCCAGAAACCGTCAAAGCGGCCCGCTGCCACGTAGGCCAGGTCGAGCGCGGCAGCGCCGGGGCGGCGCACGCCCACGGTGGCCTGGGTCACGGCCTTGAACATGGCCATGTAACGATCCAGGTCCTGGCCGTCGCGAAACGGGAAACCGGTGCCGATCAGCGCGTTGGCCAGCTTGTCGCACTTGGACACGCGGATGCGCTTGTCGTTGAGGTAGGCGCCGCCGCCCCGGGTGGCGGTGAAAAGCTCGTTTTTTACCGGGTCGAACACCACGCCCTGGGTGATGACGTCCTTGTGCTTGAGCCCGATCGACACGCAATACTGCGGCACACCGTGGATGAAATTGGTGGTACCGTCGAGCGGGTCGATGATCCAGCAGTATTCCATGCGCGCGGCCTTGGATTCGCCCGACTCTTCGGCGAGGATGGCGTGATCCGGGTAGGCGCGGCGCAATTCTTCGATGATGGCGCTTTCGGCGGCACGATCAACTTCAGTGACAAAATCGTTGCGGCGCTTGGTTTCAACCTTGATGAGGTCGAGGTCTCGCGTGGCGCGGCTGATGATGTTGCCGGCCTTGCGTGCTGCCTTGATGGCGGTGTTGAGCATCGGGTGCATGGAGAATTTCGAGGCGCCAGGCACCTGCTGATCTGATCAATCCCTATTTTATCCGAGCATGACCCATTCACTCGCCAAACTCCATCGCATTCGAATCGTTCTGGTGGAAACCAGCAACTCGGGCAACATCGGCGCGGCCGCGCGCGCCCTCAAGGTCATGGGCCTGGCACAGCTGTTTCTGGTGGCGCCGCGGGTAGCGATCGACGACCAGGCGCAGCGCCGTGCCAGCGGCGCGGTGGGCGTACTCGAGGCATCGCATACCGTGGCGACGTTAGACGAGGCGCTGGCCGGATGCGCCTTCGCCGTGGCGGCGACTGCGCGTTCGCGCCAGTTGTCGCCGGACGTCACCGATGCGCGCACTGCGGCGCTGGCCCTGGCGGAGGCGGCGGGCCAGTCCGATGTGGCCATCGTGTTCGGCAACGAGACCTCAGGGCTGACCAACGAGCAGGCGCGGCGTTGCCAGATGCTGGCGCACATTCCGGCCAACCCGGGATACTCTTCGCTCAACCTGGCCGCAGCGGTTCAGGTGTTTTGCTACGAGGCGCGCATGGCGCTGCTTGCCGAATCGCCGGTTGAAGCGCTGGCGCGGCCGGGCGGCGTGATCGATGTGCCGGCCGGCCTCGAAGAGGTGGAAGGATTGGTGCGCCACTGCGAAACGGCATTGGCCGAGATCGGTTTTTACGACCCGGCCAACCCCAAGCGCCTGATACCGCGTCTGCAGCGCCTGTTTGGCCGGGCGCGGCTGGAGCGCGAGGAAGTCAACATCCTGCGCGGCATTCTCAATGCCGCGACGCGCAAGCGCCCCTAGCGATTCAGGGTTTTTCCGGTGGCGTCGTTCCCGCCGGAGGTGGCGCGGCTGCCGCCGGGTCGGTTGCGGCTTCGTCAGACGCCCCCAGGGTGCGCATGCGGTTGGTCTGGACCAGTTTCTTGAGACGTTCTTCCTGGGACAGGGAATGCATGCGCTGCGTGGCGTTGGGGCCGAGCGCCGCCATGCGCTGCGACAGCGTCATGGTGCTCATGCGCTGGGTCGGCCCCAAGGTGTTTTGCCGGTCGGTATCGCCTAGCGACGTAGATGTTCCTCCGGGAGGCGTCGGGCGAATATCGGTTTCAAAAGCCCACATTTTCTGCTCGCCGATCGTCAGCTGGTAGCGGTGCTCCCCGGGCCGCGTCGACTGAACCGATACGATCCGCCCGGCGCTGCCCTTGGTAAAGCCTTGCAGGTCGCGCTGCAGGTAGACGGTTGCGCCGGGCATGTAGGTAGGCGTCATGCCGCGCAAGGACGCCATGCGGCCGGTTCGGAACAGCTCATCGTCACTCATGACACGTAGATTACTTGATAATGGAGCACTATGTCGATTGCGGCGCGCAGGCTCGGATGGCTCGGAGCGACCCTTATTTCTGCTGCCGGCTGGGGTCCGGCCCCGGCGGCCGAGCCGGTTGCCATCGTGCTGGTGGCCCACGCGGCGCTGACCGATCCGAACTTTGCCCGCTCCGTCGTGATGGTGACGCGGACCCCGAGCGACGAAACCATCGGAGTGATCCTGAATCGGCGCCTGGGAGACTCCGCCGTGCGAAGTCTGCTGCCGAACGACGCGAAGATGAGCGATCTATATTTTGGCGGGCCGCTGGCGCTGCGCGGGCTGAGCGCAATTGTCAGCACTGAGGGTAGGGAGCCGGATCCGGCTCCCGGGACACCTTCTGCGGGGGCCGCCATCGACCTGTTGCCAGGTTTCAAGCTGGTGATCGGATCGACACGCGTGCGGGCGCTGGCGCAAGACGACGCCAAAAGGCGCATCAAGGTGTTTGCGGGCTACGCCGGATGGGCCCCGGGTCAACTGGAGCGGGAAATCGCGAGTGGCGGCTGGCGCATCGTGGCGGCGTCAGAAGAACTGCTCTTCGACCCGGAGCCCGATACGCAGTGGGAGCGGCTTTCGGCACCCTTTCGCGCCGTCGGGCTGCCGCGCGAAACTAACGCAGCAGGTGCCGGGCACGACTCAGAGGGCTTCCTTGGTTCGCACGTACTCCATGCGGTCTATCGAGCGCACGTCTATGTCGCGCACGTCGCTGCCCTGCAACACCTTGAGCGGGATCGAATCGCCGGCGTTGCCACCGGTCCAGAGCTTGCGATAAAACGCCTCAAGCGTCTTGACCGACTCGCCCTTGATCGAGAGCACGATGTCGCCGGGCTTGAGGCCGGCACGGGCGGCAGGGGTGTCCTCCTGGACGCGGATCACGTGCAGGCGCCCGTCCATTTCCTGGGTGGACATGCCGATCCAGGGGCGCGTTGACTCCTTCGAGCGACCGGTGCGGGTCAACTCGTTCATGATCGGTTTCAACAAATCGACCGGCACGAACATGTTGCCCGGGAAGCGCCGGTTGGGGGTTGCTGCATCGGCCACAATCAGCGAGCCGATGCCAACCAGTTTGCCGTCGCGATTGATTAGCGCGGCACCCGAATGGTCGCCGCGCGGCGGTACGGTGAAAATCGCGTCTTCGATCAGGTATTCCCAGTAACCGGCAAAGCGCCGCTTGGAGGCAACGGTGGCGAGGCTCGCGCCGTCCTTGCCGCCATGGGTAGCGAAAATCAGCTTGTCGTACTCGTTGACATCGCCCGAGGAACCGATGCCGATGCCCTTGCTGCCAAGCGGCGCGGCCGGCTTGATCAGCCCGAACCCGGATGCATGATCGTATGCCGCGACGCTACCTGAGACGATGCGCCCGGCATGGTCGGTCAGTTCGATCGATTCAGCCTCGAGGATCAGGTAGCCGATGGTCAGTACCAGGCCTGAATCGGCGAGCAGCACGCCGCTGCCTTCACGTTCCCGGCCGAGGGTGCGCCCGGAACGTGCGTTGGCGAGCGCAGTGACCTTGAGCTTGACGATGTTGTCGAGCGCCGCAATCATGGTCTGCGCGGCGCGCTGCTCGGCTTCGGAGGCGCTTGGCGCCGCTGCAGCCGTACCCGGCGAAGAAGGGGCTGCCGCGTTGGCTTGCGGCTGCGCGGCGGCCAGCGCCAGCGTCACCAGGGAGGTAAGCAGCAATCGACGGCTTGGCATGACAGGCTCCTGGCAGTAAAGCGCGGCCCGGCTTGAGCCGAGACGGCGCGTGAGTCCCCTTTTGCCGACAATCATACGCCGGCGGTTGCACGAACCGCAAGGAGCTGTTGCGAATCAGCCGGCGAGGAATCCGGTCAATGCGTTGAGCACCGCATCGGGGCGTTCGGCCATCATGGAATGGCCGCAGGAAGGCACGTTGATGGTGCGGGCGTGTTTCAGGGCAGCCTGCAATTCGCGGGCGGCGCGCGGTTGCGTCATCACGTCGTCGGCGCCGAGCACCAGCAGCGCCGGGCAGGTGATGGCTGCGGCGCGTTCGAGGCCGCGCGCGTAGCTGTTGCAGGCGTTGAAGTCGGTGTGCATCACCCCGGGCGCGATGCGCTGCATCAAGCGCAGGTTTTGCCCGACGATCCAGAAACCCGGCCCCGGATTGGAAGGCTTCGCAGCGTATGTGGAGTGCGACCAGATGTTGACCATGTCTTGCGCCAGAGGCTCGTCGTCATGTGTGGCGTTGAGCAGGTCAGGCCCGACCTTCATGGGCACGGCGGTGCCCACCAGGGCAATGCCCGCCACCCGTTCCGGAAAGGCCCCGGCGGTTTCGATCGCGATCAGGGAGCCCATGCTGTGTCCGACCAGGGTGGCGGTTTTCACGCCGGCCGCATCGAGTACGGCTGCAACCCAGGCAGCCATTTCCTCGACGCTGGCCAGCGGCGCGCCGGCGCTGCGCACGTGGCCCGGAAGATCGAGCGCGAGCACGTTGAAACCGTGATGCGCGAGGTAGCGGCTCTGCAAAATCCACACACTGTGGTCGTGCTGGGCGCCGTGTATGAATACCACTGTCGGCCGCGCAGAATCGAATGGTTTGCCGCCTGTGTAGGCGTACGCTTGTTGTCCGTTTACCGAGAGCCACATGTTGCGGATGTCCTTGGGCTGGAGCGCTACTTCAAGCGCTGCGACGCTTTGAGGCCGCGCGTCAGGTCTTCGATCAGGTCGTCGGGGTCTTCGAGCCCGACCGAGAGGCGCATCGTGCCTTCCTTGATCCCGGAGGCTGCGAGCATCTCGGTCGAGACCCGAAAATGGGTAGTCGAGGCCGGATGGATTACCAGCGAGCGTGCGTCGCCGACGTTGGCGAGGTGCGAAAATATCTTCAGGGCTTCGACAAAGCGCCGGCCGGCGGCGCGGTCACCTTTGATGCTGAACGAGAATACCGCACCGCAGCCCTTTGGCAGCAACCGTTTGGCCAAGGCGTAGTCCGGGTGGCTCTCGAGTTCCGGGAACGAAATCGACTCCACTGCCGGGTTGGAGGCAAGGAACGTGACCACCTTGCGCGCGTTGGCAACGTGGCGTTCCATGCGCAGCGGCAAGGTCTCGACGCCCTGCAATATCTGGAATGCCGCAAACGGGTTCATGGTCGCGCCAAAATCGCGCAGGCCTTCACGGCGGGCCCGTAGCGAGAATGCGGCGACCGTGCTTTCTTCGGCAAACACCATGCCGTGGAAGCCGTCATAGGGTTCGGTCAGTTCGGGAAATTTGCCGGAGGCGATCCAGTCAAAGGTGCCGCCGTCGACCAACAGGCCTCCGACCACCGTGCCATGGCCGCACAGGAATTTCGTGGCCGAGTGGTAGATCAGATCGGCTCCCAGATCGAGAGGTTTCATCAGGTAAGGCGTGGTGAAGGTGGAGTCGACAAACAGCGGAATGCGGTTGTCGTGCGCAAGCTCGGCCAACACCGGAATATTGAGCACGTCGAGCCCCGGATTACCGAGCGTTTCGCCGTACAGCACCTTGGTGTTGGGGCGGATTGCCGCGCGCCAGGCGTCGATATCGCGCGGGTCGACAAACGTCGTGTCGATGCCGAAGCGGCGCAGCGTGTAGTCGAGCAGGTTGTGCGAGCCGCCGTACAGCGCGCGCGAGGCGACGATGTGCGAGCCGGCGCCGGCGATGGTGGCGAGGCCAAGGTGCAGCGCCGCCTGACCGCTGGCGGTAGCGATGCCGGCTACGCCGCCTTCGAGCGCAGCGATACGCTCTTCGAGCACCGCCGTGGTGGGATTGGAAATGCGCGAATACACATGCCCTGCACGTTCCATGTTGAACAGTGAGGCGGCGTGGTCCGAATCCTTGAAGACGAACGACGTCGTGAGGTAAATCGGCGTCGCGCGGGCGCCGGTTTCCGGGTCGGGGGCCGCGCCGGCGTGCACGGCAAGGGTATCAAAGCCGGGATATTTGGGTGCTGCCATAGATTCAGAGCGGATTCAGAGCGTTATTGCCCTCGGCAAAACAGGACAAAAAACATGGTAGCACGCGCCAATTGGCCATTTTTCGGGCCCGCATCAAATTAATGTGCCACAATGTCCGCCAACGCGTTCTCACTCGCAACCAACAACAATATGGCTTCAGACAAAGCCCGCGAAATCCTTGAACTCAAGGCTTCTGGCCTCGAACTTGACGAACGGCTCGGCGCGTTGCTTGCCGCAGATCCTGCGCTGACAGGGCGCGTTCTGGCCAGCGTGGCACTCCCGGGACTCGGTCGCCGCAGCGGCCTCGAGGCGGCTGACTTGCTGCCGCTCTACGGACTGCGCTTCGTCCAGCAGGTGGTTGCAGGGCTGCTGCTCGAAGACGCCGGGGTGGATGCCACCGACACCGCCATTCTGGGTGCCATTGCGGCACAGGCAGTGGCGGCGCGCGTCCCGGTGATGAAGAGCGAAGAAGTATTCCTGTCGGCCTGGCTCGGTGCGACACCGGCGTGGCGCCAGGCGCCGGAAAGCTGGGGGCCGCCCGCAGAGCTGCGCGCTGCGCTCGACAAGCATGCGCAGCTGCCCAATGATGCGCAAATCAATGGCGCTCGCGCCGACCTGATTGCCCAGAGCGTGCGTCTGGGCGAGTTGCTGGCCGGATTCGCCTCTCCCTACGCTGAGGTGGGCTCGATCGAGGCAGTGCTGCGCGCGGCACGCCTCGGGATTCCTCCGCGGGAGCTGCTGGCGGTGTGCGCGGATGTCGAGAAACACGCGGTTGACTGGTCAACCTTCCTCGGCCGCCCCCTCAGGGCTGCGCTGCGCATCAATCTTGACGAAGCGGGCACTGCCGCAGCGGTACGTTTCGCCACGGAGTTGGCAGAGGTCTATCGCTACCTGTTGCAAAACGCGGCGATTGATGCGGAAAGCGGCCTGCCCAACGCACGGTACTTTCGCGCACGGCTGGAAAGTGAATGGGCGGCGGCGCGCCGGCGCAACAGTGCCCTGTCGGTGATCGCGGTGGTATGCACCAAGGATATCGTGCGCGCCGCACACGTATTGCGCGAAACCGCGCGCATGCAGGATGTGGTGTGCCGCTCCGGAGAAGGCGAGTTCACTATGATCTGCGTGGATACCCATGAAGAATATGCTTCCAGGGCGGCGCAGCGCCTCTCCGCCGGCATGGCGGAGCAGGGCATCGAGGCCAGTTTTGGTGCGGCGACCCTTGACTCGATGATTTCAGGCGTGGATGATCTGATCGGGCGGGCACGCGGCGCGGCGGCAGCTGCGCGTGCGCAGGGCGCGGGCTACAAGGTTTGGCAGGCAAACTGAACCAGGCTGAAGAAACGAGGAGGCCATCATGCAAGTCAAGGAAATTCTGCGCATCAAGGGCGGCACGCTCTGGACCGTGACTCCCGGCACGCTGCTGTCCGAAGCAGTGGTGTCGATGGCCGACCATGATATCGGCTCGGTGGTCGTGATGGAGGGCGGCAAGCTGGCCGGCATGCTGACGTTTCGCGAAGTCCTGAAAATTTTGGCCAAGCGCCAGGTGGAGCAGCGTACCGGTCCGACCCCGACCATGTCGGCGATTACGGTTGCCGACGTGATGGTGGCCGAACCGGCCTTGGCCACGCCCGACATGGAGGTGGACCAGCTGCGCGCCCTGATGCTCGAAAAACACCAGCGCTATGTGCCGGTGATGGACGGCGACACCATGCTGGGCGTGATCTCGTTCCACGATGTGGCCAAGGCAGTGCTCGAAGAGCAGGCGTTCGAGAACCGCATGCTCAAGGGCTACATCAAGGACTGGCCGGCCTGAGGGTTGCACCCGGCGTAGCGTGGCACGCTACGACCGTGACGGCGCTGGTACCATGCGCTGCCGCCTGAGACAGTGGCGGCACTTCCACCCTTACCGGCAACGCCGCCTTTTTGCGCATGATGGCTCCATCTGAACCTGAAGCCCGCGGCCAGTTCGACCTGCTGCGCGAGCGGCGATTCGGGCCATTTTTCTGGACCCAGTTCGCTGGTGCCGCAAACGACAACGTATTCAAGTTCGCCTTCACGATCCTGGTGACTTTCCACGCCGCCAGTTTTGGCGGTGGCGACCCGAAGACGGCGGCGTTCCTGATCGGCGCGGTGTTCATCGTGCCGTTCGTGCTGTTTTCCGCGACAGCGGGGCAGGTGGCCGACAAATTCGAGCGTTCCCGGCTGATTCGGCTGATCAAGACGCTCGAAATCGGAATCATGCTGGTAGCGACAGCGGGATTCATCAGCCATTCCGTCGGCCTGCTGTATGGAGCCACGTTTTTGATGGGCCTGCATTCGACACTGTTCGGGCCGGTTAAATACGCCTACCTGCCGCAGCACCTGAAAGAGCACGAACTGACCGGCGGCAATGGCCTGGTCGAGATGGGCACGTTTGTCGCGATTCTGCTCGGCACCATGGCGGGGGGCGCGCTCGCCTCGATCGCCGGGGACGGGCCCACCTATGTCTCGGCGCTGTGCGTTGTGGTGGCGTTCGCCGGACGGGCGCTGGCGCACTTCATCCCGGCGTCGCCGGCTCCCGAGCCGACCTTGCGCATCAACTGGAATCCGTTTACCGAAACCCTGGCTAACCTGCAGCTCGCGCGCACCAATCGTTCGGTATTCCTGTCGATGCTCGGCATCTCCTGGCTGTGGTTTTTCGGTGCCACCTTCCTGACTTCGTTCTCACCGTTTGCGAAGGACGTGCTTGGCGGCAACGAGTCGGTGGTCACGCTGCTGCTGGCGGTGTTCTCGGTCGGCATCGGCCTCGGTTCGCTGCTGTGCGAGCGCATGTCCGGCCACAAGATCGAAATCGGCCTGGTACCCTTCGGGTCGATCGGCATGAGTGTGTTCGCGGCCGACCTGTATTTCGCGACCCAGGGCATCCAACCGGCAGATGGCGCCGGCATCGGCAGCTTGCTGGCGAGCGGCGCCAGCTGGCGGGTGCTGGCAGACCTGTTCCTGCTCGCGATGTTCGGCGGCTTCTATTCGGTGCCCCTGTATGCCCTGATCCAGACGCGCTGCGAGCCGTCGCATCGGGCGCGCATCATCGCTGCCAACAACATCCTCAATGCGCTGTTCATGATCGCGAGCAGCCTCTTGGCGGCGCTGATGCTCCACGCCGGGTTTTCGATTCCGCAGCTGTTCCTGGCAACGGCCCTGCTCAATGCACTGGTGGCAATCTACATCTACACCCTGGT
>CANJDH010000067.1 GCA_947473125.1 Burkholderiales bacterium | reverse complement strand
TCATACATGGGAGCAGCAGGCGCACCAGCACGAACAGCAGGCGCACGGATGGGAGCAGCAGGCCCACCAGCACGAGCAGCAGGCACTGGCATGGGAGCAGCAGGCCCACCAGCACGAGCAGCAGGCACTGGCATGGGAGCAGCAGGCCCACCAGCACGAGCAGCAGGCACTGGCATGGGAGCAGCAGGCACACCAGCATGCGCAGCAGGCGCTGGGATGGGAGCAGCAGGCACACCAGCACGAGCAGCAAGCACTATCTTGGGAACAGCAAGCACATCAGCACGAAATCAAATGTCAAGAGCATGTTGAAACTTGTCATACGCATGTGGGTGCCTGCCATGGCCATGTGGATACCTGTCATGTACATGTGACTGAGTGTCACGCGCATGTAGATACCTGTCACACGCATGTCGAGGCTTGTCATACACACGTGGATACATGCCAGACACGCGTAACAGAGTGTCATACCCATGTGGAGACATGTACTACGCATGTGGATAAGTGCGGTACTCATGTGACGACATGTACTACTCATGTGGACACGTGTAGCACGCATGTGGACAAGAGCAGTACCCATGTCGAGACCTGTACCACGCACGTGGACGCCTGTCATACGCATGTCGATACCTGTCAGACGCATGTCGATACCTGTCAGACGCATGTGGACGCCTGTTTGACGCATGTCGATGCTTGTCAGACGGATGTAGAAAAGTGTGAGGAGCATGTACACCAAGCTGAGGAGAAAAAATCCAAATGCGAGGAAGAGGCCGGGAAATGTGAGGACCTCAAGGAACGGTGCTCCCAGGACAAGGACAGGACGGATGACGTATGCCGGGAGGCGCAGCAATTGCTGGATCGAATTCAGGACAGTGCCAGAATGGCTGAGCAATACGCTCAAGATGCGGCCAGAAGTGCCAGCATGTCTCGCTACTGATCCTTGAATGTAGACGAGATGGCCCTTACATCGTCTTCTCCGTCCGCGCCGGGTGCCGACCGCACGGTTGCAGCCGCTAGCGCCGCGAAAGACCTTTTGCGCGAGTGCCAGGGTCTGAGCCTGCTGCAGCCGGCACAGGCGGATCATCTGCAGCGAATGCTCTTCGGTACCCTCGATGAAGCAGCGATCACCTGCGTTGCCGCCGATCTATCACAGCGCATTGCTGACAAGCGGCGGGTTGTCAATCTGCGACTGCTCGCCACCCAGGCCGAACTGGAGGCGGTGGAATCGACGCGACCCGATCCCGGCAGCGTACGAAACATCACCGAGGGGTTGCGCAGTGCGGTCGAAAGCAAGGCTGACGAATTGACCGCGACTGCACAATCGTCGATGTCGGGCTGGTTGGGTGCGCGAGGCAAACTTTCCCAAGCCGTCATGTCCAATGTGGAACAATTAAGGGCTGCGGACTTTGAAATCGAGGCGTCGTACTCGCGTTTGATCTGCACCTTGAGCCCTCGTGTGTCGTCTGACCTCAAGATCAAGTACCTGCAAAATGCGAAGGAATTCTTTCGCGCTGCGTCGAAGGCAAGCGAAGAAGCTGTTGCGGCGCTAGAGGCGGACTTTTTCGCGCGATGCAAGACGCTCAACTTCGAACAGGGAGGTTACGCGCCTCTGCAGGTCGACAATGAACGTGCCTGGGGAGTCATCAAAGGGCAGCTTGAGGTCCCGGTGGATTTCAAGTTCGAGCAACCCAAGCGCGGTTTTTTGAATCGCCTGGGTGAAGGCAAGCAAATGCTCTCGACTGTCATGATGTCACTTACCCTGGTGGGGATGGTGGCGGGATTCCAGTGGCGCAAGTCGACCGAGATTCTGTACGCGCTGCCGGTTGTCTTTATCGTCGGCATTGCTTATTCGTTTTATGCATGGAAGAAGGAAGACGAGGAGTACATCAACAAGGAGCTTGAGCGCATTCGCGAGTCTATGAATCGGGACCTCTCGCGCACTCTTTCCGAGACCGAGCGGGCCATTCTTACCCATTTGCGTTCTGCCATCACTAACGCGGGTAAGCATCTGTTGCAATATGCTGACCAGCAATTGCGGGAAGGCACGAACAGGGAGGCTAACGAAAACGCCGATCGCCGCACCCGTCTTCGGGATCAGCTCCGTCGTCTGGAGAACGAAGTGCGCTCGCTCGACTCGAGTTTGCAACGCGGTCGCAGCATCCGCTAACGTTTTCGTTTGCGCTTTAACCCAGTATTTCAATTTACGACATGAAACTAAGCGAAACGAAATTAGCCGACCTGGGTACCATGAGCGGGATCGGGACAGAGGTTGCACGGGCGGCTGAGTTTCCTGCCGGAAAGCTGATCGCCGACCGATTCGAGATCGTCGGAGTCTTGGGTCAAGGCGGCATGGGCATCGTCTATGAGGCGCATGATCTGAATCGCAAGAAAAACGTGGCGCTCAAGTTTCTGCGTTCCGATCTGGTGGCAAGCGACGCAGCCAAACAGCGATTCCTGAACGAGGCGCAAATTACCATCGAGCTCTCGGACGAGCATATCGTCAGCGTTTACGACGTGGCACGGTACGAAGACAGCTATTTCCTGACCATGGAACTGCTGAAGGGAAAAAGCCTGCGTCAGTTGCTCAAGGAATTGGCTGCAGCGAATATGCCGATGGAAATCGCGCAGGCGCTGCAAATTGCAAAGGATTTGGCGAAAGCGCTCGCGTATGCCCACAAGAGCACGATTCACCGGGATATCAAACCGGAGAATATCTGGATCGAGGGCGACGGCAAGGCGAAGCTCATGGACTTCGGAATTGCCCGGCTGGAAAACCAGAACCAAGGCCTCACCAAGACCGCGGCGGTTCTCGGCACGGCCTATTACATGGCGCCTGAGCAGCTTGTCGGCAGCGTAAACGTTGACCACCGCAGTGACCAGTATTCGCTGGGCGTCGTGCTTTACGAAATGCTCACCGGCAACTTGCCGATCGGCCGGGCGGATCCTGCGAGCCAGGTTCGCAAGGGGCTGAGCAAACGATTCGATCTGGTGCTCGAGACCATGCTGGCGGGCAGCGCGGCAAAGCGTTATCCGGACGATAACGCCCTGCTCCAGGCACTTGCCGCGTTGCCGACGGAACTCGATCAAAGCTTCATGGTTGTGTCGGCGGCGGAAAAACTGCAGGTCATCGGGAGGCACGCAGGCTCAAAGCTCGGTTATTTGGTTGCAGGCATCGTGGCGCTTGCCGTCCTGGGCGTGGCTGGTGCCTTGTGGAAATCGCATGGTGGCAATGCCCAGGAAGTGCAATCGGACGAAAAGGGTCAACGTGCGCTGCCGAATCTCGGCCGCGTATTCAAGGACTGTGACTCTTGCCCGGAAATGGTCGTCATCCAGGCAGGGCAGTTCACCATGGGCAGTGGCGATGCGGCGTCTGCTTCGGCACGGGAGAAGCCTGCCCGAACCGTATCAGTGCCGCAATTCGCCATCGGCAAGACCGAGGTCACCCAAGGGCAGTGGAAAGCGGTGATGGGTGAGAATCCCAGCAAATTCCCGCAGTGCGGGGATGACTGTCCGGTGGAAAACATCAACTGGAATGACGTCCAGACCTTCATTCAGCGGCTCAACCTGAAAACCGGCAAGAGCTATCGATTGCCGAGTGAGGCCGAATGGGAATATGCGTCCTGGTCGGGGCGCGGTGCGCTACCCGGCCTTGCCGATGGCACCGCACAATTGGATGAGCAAGCCTGGTATAGAGAGAATTCCGCCGAGAAGACCCACAAAGTGGCGCAAAAAAGGGTAAATGCATTCGGCCTATACGACATGCAGGGGAACGTATGGGAATGGGTGCAGGATTGCTTGAACTGGAACTACAAAGGAGCGCCCGAAAGCGCACAGGCGTGGAATACGGGAGACTGTTCGCAGCGGGTGGTCCGGGGAGGGAGTTGGGATGTTTATCCCGCGATCTTGCGCGCTACCTATCGTGGCCGATTCGGTACCAACGGCAAGAGCGGTACGATCGGCTTCCGGATCGTCCGGACACTCCCCTGACGCGAATTCATGTCCGAAATCGCCGTCCTTTTGGACCGTACTCGTATGACAACTTCCAAGTCCTCAACAGGTATCCAGCGACTCCAATTCAAGGAATAGGTGAATAAGCCTCTGATCTGCGGACCAGCGAACGACAGGTTTGAAGTAAATCGAAGCGTTGCAAGAGTATCTTTTCTTTTCTGCGGACTTATTCAGCCCTTCACTAACGAGATGTCATGACCACGCTCTCCCTTCACATTACCCCTGCCGGCACATCATTGGCATTGGCGGATGAGTGGGGCGGCATCACTCCGCTGCTCCCGGAGGCTTCGCTTCAACGCGACGGCTTTGGGGTATTGGCCCAGTTTGCGCAGCAGGGCGGGATCGGCTGCGTGGGTAAAAACGCCGAGGCGATGACCATGGCGAGCACATCCAGCGGGGCGCCTGTCCGCCTGATCCTGGGGGGGCCTGCGCAAGGCCAGGATGGAGTCGCGCCGGTGCTCGCCGCAGCGAATGCGGAGGTCAGGCGCAAGCGTCTGATTCTCGATCGGGTATTGCTGGCGACGCACGACGACCCGATGGCAGCCGAAGTGGACGCAGAGGTATTGGCCACGCGTACTGCCGGATGGTGCGAGCCTTTGTGCCTGCCACGAGCGGCTTGTATCGCGGTCGAGGCGCTTCCATCCGCCATGGCGAAGCCCCTGCTGGTGCTTTATGTGGGCCATGCGGACGTGTGCCTCACCGAAGTACAAGGTGGCGACGAAACACCAGTATGCCGGGTGTTGGCTGCCTTGCCCGGGGCCGGGGTGGCGGCATTGTGTGCGGAACTGACCGAGGAACTGCGGGTACGCATGGCAGGCCAGTTCATGAGCACTGATCAGGCTCGTTGCGAAGCACAACGATTCGCCCGGGAGATGCTGACGCGCGCTCTGCTGCGCACCACCGAGACCTACGTGCCGCGCCTGGCTTTTTCGGCCGAAGGGGCCGAGATTGAAACGCATTCAACTGCGCCCTGGCGCGCCCGTTTTGAGGTTTGGAGCCAGGAAGTGCTGCAATGGCTTTCCGACTTTTCTGCAGGCTATGAGATTGGCGTGCTTTGGGTCCATGATGCTGGAACACCAGATGTGGGCGCGGCGCTGCTCGGCCGCCTGAAGGGATCGGCAAAGTGGCAATTAGGTGTCGATCCGGCAGTGGGTGGCGCCCGTCTTGCGGCGTCGACGATCGATCTGAAAACGATCAGCCAGCGATATTCCCGGCTGGCCGCGAGGGCGGACTGGGACTACGGCATTCTGCGTCCGAACCGGCAGGGGGGGACGGATTTCAAGGCACTTGGCAAAGTGGCGAGCCTGTCCGTTCAACAGACGATTGCGCTCAAGACCACCCGCGAAGACCAACTGCGGATGGTGCTGCCCATTGGCATCCGGCAGGAAGGGCAGGCACACCAGACCCTGGGAATCCTCGAGTTTCCGCTTGCCGCGCCGGCGACAAAGGGCGTGCTGGTCGAGTTTCAGATCCAGCTCGCCGACCCATTGTTACGGGTACGGGGCGCAGCCGGACAGGCGGTGTGCCCCGTTGGAGAGGCGTTCTTGCCGCTTAATGAGGCCCTTGCCGACGCCGCTGCCAACTACCGGAGCTATGCCGCCCAACTTGGCACGGTCATTTAGCTTCCCTGGGTTCAGGCCGTTTGTTTATCCGAATGCAGTGACACGGTGCCCCGGCGTACCCCGGCGCCTCGGTATCCACAGATTCCGTGCGTCGTGAAGTACGGTCAGGCTAACGGATCATGCGGGCAAAGCCTTGGAAAACCTCCATGGCAGCCCGTCTGTCCGCTTCTTCCCGTGCGCGAGCTTGCGCTTCTGCGCGAGCAGCTTGAGCCTCGGCGCGGGCTCGCGCTTCATTTTCCGCCCGGCGTTTCTCGGCAGCCTCGGCTCTAGCCTCTGCCCGTGCGCGCTCTTCGCTGCGCTCCTTTTCTGCCCGTCCGCGCTCTTCGCTGCGCTCCTTTGCCTCCGCGTCCGTCCTTGCGCGGGCCGCCACTTCGAGTCTCAGCCTTGATGCGGCTTCCTCCTTTTCGCGTTCGGCCTTCGCGATGGCCGCGCTCTCCACCTTTGACCTGGCTTGCGCCTCACGTGCACGCTTCTCGGCCTCATCTTTTGCGCGGCCATCCGCCTCTGCCTTGGCGGCGGCCATGGCAACCCGTGTCTCTTCCCGCCCCTTCTGCAGTTCGGCCTGTGCGATTTTCCGGTCGTCGCCTGCGCTCAGTTGAAGCAGACTGAGTGTGGCGACCGACTCTCCCAGGAGCCCGGAAACCATCGCCTTGTCCCCGTTCTTTAGCGCGGCAGACGCTGCACCCATGTTGCCTTGAACTTTTTGCAAGCCTTCCGGACCGTCAGTGCGTTCGCGGAACTTCCGCTCGAGAGCGGCGCTTATTTGCGCGGCCTGCTTCGCCTCAGTTAGCTGAGTCCCCAGCGTTTCATGTTCTGGCCCCGGGCGAACCGCGCGAATCTTCCCAGCGAGATTCTCCATATCCCGGTTGGCCGTACTGACCCCTTCCTTCAGATCGCGTTGAACCTTTTCAATCGTTTTGAAAAGTGCTGCAATCTCGCTATTCAGACGTTCGACGTCCTGCTCTGAAGTCTTGGCGGCATTGGCCGCCGGTTGCTGTTGAGTCAGGGTCGGCCAAAGCGTGACTACTGCGATGACGCCCACGACCAGTGTGGCGCCGGCGGCCAATGGCTTCGCGAACCGTGAGAACCGTCCGCCGCCGCGTGGCCTGGGAAGGTGGGGAGGCGGCGCGACCGGTGACGGGTCTACATCCAGGATGACGACGTCTAGCTGGTTAGCGTCTCTGGCCACTTGGGCCCCGTTGCCGGGGATGGTGATGCTCTCCGAGAGAGACGCCGATTGGTGGGGCGATGCGGCGATCGCCGGTGTGGCGGGCGCTGGGGTGGACCAATTCTTGCCCCTGAACGCCATGGTGGCTTCGGGATCCGCCTCTTCCTCACCGACGGAAACAATCTCCAGCTCATAAATGTCCATCAGGACGGTATCGCCTTCCCGAATGGTCACCCGGCTTTCCGGGTCGAGCTCCTGACGATTCAGGAATGTCTTGGAGGTCTTGGAAAGGATCTTCAGGTCGTAGCCTTCCTCCGTCCTTACGAACTCCGCCTGCGACCGGGAAAGATGCTTCTCTGGATCTTCGAGTGCCAGAGAACACGCCTGACCGCGTCCGACCGTGACGAACTCAGCGTCGAATGTGTGCTCGGCGAGAAAGGTTGTATCGCCGTCAGAGTGCTTGAAGAGCTTAAGGATGAGAGACATCGTGAAATACTCCAGCGTGGCGGCGGAATTCCAGGATAGGTACCCGATTCGTGAGGCTGGCCAGCAATACTACAGGGGAATGGAGTAGTTTTCAGCTTCTTTCGAATTTGGCGAAGACTATTCTACAGACTTCGACCTCGTCATCACGCTCCTTTCAGGTGCTCGGAGCGGCTTGCCCCAGAGCGTCGGGGCGAAGGCTACAGTCTGGCCGATTCCATGATTTTAGAACTTGGAAGCGCTCTGGCATTGGGCATCTGGTCCGGCCGTCTCTGGCCGGGCTGGTCGCTCTAGGACTGCAGCGTCGCTCCGGAGTACGCAGCTTAATTGGTCGGGTGCTTCCGGCGCTGGCTCACCCCCCCACCAGTGCGGCAATGATCAAGGTGCCACCGATGAGTGCCGCGCCAGTGGGCGTTTTCCCGGTGCCCAGCCACACCCACACCGGCGCGAGGCTGGTTTCGGTCAGCGCCAGCAGGCCCGTCTCGGCGGCGTGCAGGTGCGGCAAGGCCAGCGTCATCAGCCAGCAGCCCATGCCCAGCTGCACGCAGCCCATGACGGCGAGCAGCAGCACATCCTGCCCGGTCGCATCGAACGGCCAACCCAGAAACAGCGCCGGCGTCATCGCGAACAGGGCGCCGACGAACACGGGGGGCTCAGATCTGGCGCCTTGCCGGCCGCGACATTGCCAACCCGTTCTCGCTGATCCTGTCAGCGGGGCTGCTGCTCGACTGGCACGGCCGGCGCAAGAACCTGCCGGCGTTCAATCAGGCGGCACGGGCGATCGAAGAGGCCCGGTGGCGGCGCACGAAGCTACAGGCGATTTATGACGCATTTATTGGACGTGGCACATTTCTCGAACGAGCCAACCAACCATCACCGGCCTTCGGAAAGGTGCCCAAAAATTATGGCATACGCGATCCGGCATGACCTCGTCATGAAAGACAAAGCGTCAGCTGGCGCGGTCCAGGCGCAACGAAGCCAATCCGTTCGCTGCGAGGGCGCCGACGATCAATAGTCCGCCGCCGAGTGCCGCACCGCTAGGCGATTCACCCGTGCCCAGCCACACCCACACCGGCGCGAGGATGGTTTCGGTCAGCGCCAGCAGGCCCATCTCGGCGGCGCGCAGGTGCGGCACGGCCAGCGTCATCAGCCAGCAACCCATGCCCAGTTGCACGCAGCCCATGATGGCAAGCAACAGTACGTCCTGGCCGGTGGCATCGAAGGGCCAACCCAGAAACAGCGCCGGCGTCATCGCGAACAGGGCGCCGACAAACACCGTGGGCATCAAGTCAGGGGCTTTGCCCGCCGCGCCCTGTACCTTGCGGACGAACAGGATCTGACACGCGTAGCCGAGCGGCACGCACAACGCAAACGCATTGCCCAGCCAGCGCCCGGTGCCGAGGCCTTCGCCGAACATGATGACGATGCCGCCCAGCGCGAACGCGATGGCCAACCAGGTGTGCCATGTCACCTTCTCGCGCAGGAACAGCAGTCCGACCAATGCTGCAAGCAACGGTGAGATGCTCATCAGTACAAAGGTATTGGCGGCGGTGGTGTGGCTCAGCGCCAGGATGAAGAAGTAGATTTGCGCGGCGAGGCACACGCTGGAAATCGCACCGGCCAGCCCGATGGCACGCACGCTCGCCACGGCACCACGCCCGCGCAGTGCAAGCAGCAGGATGCCCAGAAACGCCGACATGAACAGCGCGCGCCAGAACACGATCTCCCAGGTGTCGGTGAGGGTCAGCTTGCGCACGATGATGCCGCCGAGGCTCCAGCACAGGCCGGCGGCGAGCATCAGGGCGATGCCGGTGCTGCGTTTTGGAATGACGGGCGACATGTGTTGACTGGAGGTGAATTCTGGCAGGGCGTGACTATACCGCGCCGCTTGCGTACACTCTCACCTGGCAAAACAGGAGGAGCGGGACATGGCGACAGGCAGTACGGCACACGAAGCGGGGCGCTGGTTGATGGACCAGCACGACCAGAACAAAACCTTCACGCCACTGGCCGGCGCGATGGTGCCGGCTTCGATCGCGGCGGCATACGACGTGCAGGATGCCCTTGTGGCGCTGCGCCGCGATGCCTGGCAAGCACAACGTGTTGGACACAAGATTGCCCTCACCACGCCGCAGATGCGCAAGTTTGTCGGCTATGACGATTCGATCGCCGGACAGGTACTGGATCGCTGGCATGGGGCGAATGGCGTGCACGTGTCGCCGGCACGGGTGAAAAGAAGCAACTACGGCCACCTGCTGTTTGAATGCGAACTGGCATTCCTGATCGGCGAAGACCTGCCGCTGGGCGCCGCAGTGCCAACGCGTGATGACGTGTCCAAATGCATCGAAGCCGTCTGTCCTGCGTTTGAGCTCGCCGACGACCGCAACGCCGACTACAGCTCCTTCGGCAAGGACGGCGGCGCCACTATGCTGACCCTCGCCGCCGACAACGCCTGGAATAGCGGCGTGGTGCTCGGCGAGTGGCGCCGCAACTGGCGCGACTACGACCTGGCCGCCCTAACCGGCATCGCCACCATCAACGGCGCAACCGTGGGCGAGGGTGCGGGGCGCGACGTGATGGGCCACCCGCTCGATGCGATGGTTTGGATTGCGCGGCACCTGCAGGTACGCGGCCAGACCTTGAAGCGCGGCGAATTCGTGATCACCGGCAGCCTGATCACCTCCAAGTTTCCGGAGGCCGGCGACGCCGTCCGCTTTGTTGTGGAAGGCTTAGGGTCGGTC
Source organism: Burkholderiales bacterium (assembly GCA_947473125.1). Lineage (GTDB taxonomy): Bacteria > Pseudomonadota > Gammaproteobacteria > Burkholderiales > JAEUOS01 > CANJDH01. Next base: position 15,071 of record CANJDH010000067.1, on the reverse strand, counting down.
AGCCTCGACGTCGACGCCTAAGCTGAAAAACTAGACGGCTGCGGGCAGGGCGACGCCGAGCTTTTCGGCCCAGGGCGTCAACTGCGGCATGATGCCCGGGTGCAGTTCCACCCCGGCGGCCAGCTGCTCGGCACGCACCTTCAAGGCACGCTCGCCCGGCAGGCGCACTGCGCTGAAACCGGGTCTGGGAGCGGATCTGCGGCAGGCATCGGCTACAAAGTCCATCTGGCGCGCTTCTTCCGCGAGGCCACCAAACGCTTCCGGGTCAAGCAATTGCACGAACACCGTTGCCCCCCAGCCCTGCTTGGGGTCGGCGCGGCCGAAGCCGGCGAGGCCGCCGGTCAGCGCTTCGACCAGCAGCGTCATGCCGTAACCCTTGTGGCCGACATCGAGGCCGCCCAATAGCTGAATCGTGCCGCCGGTACCTGGTGTACCGAATTTCGGATCGTCGGTGGGTTCGCCCTTGTCGTCGAGCAGCCACTTGGCTGGGAAACGCTTGCCTTCCTTGACCAGGCGTCCGCTCATGCCATTGGTGGTGATCGAGCACGACACGTCGACCAGGATCGGTGTGCCACCGGTCGGGATGCCGAACGCCATCGGGTTCGGGGTGAACACCGGGTCGCGGCCGCCGTGCGGTGCCACGCTGCAGGAGTTGGCGTCGCTGCAATAGAGCAGCATCATCAGACCTTGGTCAGTCGCGCGCTTCAGATAAGCCGTGAGGGCGGCGATGTGGTGCGAACGGCGAATGCTCACGGACCCGCTGCCGTAGGTTTTGGCCATGCTGGCGCAGGCGTCCATGGCTTCAAGCACCAGCCAGGGGCCGGGCAGTCGCTTGCCGTCCCATAATTGCGCAGCCGGACGGCTATTGAGCACTTCAGGCCCGCCGGTCTTGCCCATGGTGTTGTTGGTCAGCTCGCCCAGGTACGGTCCGAGCAGGTTGAGGCCGTGGGTGTCATGCCCCATCAGGTCGCCTTCAACAAGAATTTCAGCCACGGCTTGCGCCTTGTCGGCCTCCAGGCCGGCCTTCTGTAGCAAGTCGTCGGCGAAGCGGGTCAGGGATTCGGCTAAGTAGCGAGAAGTCATGGATGAATTTTCTTTGTATCCGGGAATTGATGCAAATCTAACGCTCACATGCAAAAAGGCGCCAATCCCCGGGAATGCCCTTGAGAGAATGCAGGCCGATGTCCTGGAAATTGAGACCGGATCCGGCTACAAGATCCTTGACTGTGCTCGACACCAGCACTTTTCCGGGCCCTGCCTGCGCGGCGATCCGAGCGCCAATATGTACCGCAATCCCGCCGATATCGTCGCCCATGACTTCGCATTCTCCTGTATGCAGGCCTGCCCGAATCTCCAGGCCAAGGGGGCGCACCGCGTCGGATATCGCGCGGGCACAGCGGACAGCCCGCGCCGGTCCGTCAAAGGTGGCCAGAAAGCCGTCGCCCGCGGTCTTGACTTCGCGTCCGCGCGAGCGCGCCAGTTCTCTTCGCACCACACTGTTGTGGCTGTCCAAAAGATCGCGCCAGCGGCGATCACCGATTGCCGCTGCTTTCTCGGTGGAGCCGACGACGTCAGTGAACAAGACTGTGGCCAGCACGCGGTCGGGCTCCGCGCGACCGCGTACGCCGGTGAGAAATTCCTCGATCTCCTCGACGATCGCATCGCTGTCACTCAACCAGGGCACATGGTCTTCTCCTGGCAGTTCGACGAACTTTGCTCCCGGAATGTGATTGGCCATGTATCGGCCGCCTGTTACGGAGGCTACCTTGTCCCCCACGCTGTGCAGAATGAGCGTGGGAACGCGGATTGAGGGCAGCAGGTGACGCACGTCAATTTCATAACTCATGCGGATGAGGGATGCGGCACCCGCCGGGCTTGCGCCTGCGCGCAGCCAGCGCGCCCACCAGTGACGAAAGCGTTCGTCGTGGGCCATGCTCGGTGCACGTAGGTCAAGCCCTAGCGGGCCGCCCCACTGAGTCTCAATTGCATTCAGGACCTGCTCCTGCATTTCAGGCGTTCTACCCCAGGGACTATCGGGTGCCCGCTTCATGTTGGGATAGCTGCCCAACATGATCAATGCCGTCGCCCGATCCGGATAGGTTGCGGCGAACAGCGCACACATTGGGCCCCCTTCCGAGTAGCCAACCAGCGCGGCCTGCTGCGAGCCCACCGCATTCATCACCGCTCGCACATCGTCCATTCGTTCCTCAAGATTCGGCATGTCGCTGATGCGGTCGGACAATCCAGTACCGCGCTTGTCGAAAAGGATCAGTCGCGAGAACGACGCGAGGCGCTCCAGGAAGCGCGCCATGGTGGGCTCCTCCCAGGATACTTCCATGTTCGAAACCCAGCCCGGAACCAGCACGAGGTCGCGGGGCCCATCGCCTACCACCTGGTAGGCAATGTTGACATTACCGCTTTTGGCATATCGGGTTTGAGGCGTCATTCGTTCTACCTTGGCAGATTCAACACTCACTTGCGAAATATGAGAATAACCCGAAATGATGACCGTTATCGAATTGCTCGGTGCACGACAGGTGGCTGAAATCCACAACGACATCGGATGCCGATGTCTGAGGCGGTACGGGATTCAGACCGACTTGATTTCTCTGGGTAAAGGTTGCTGTGGGCCATAATCGCACCTGATCATCACACATCAGTTGGCTTCCAAGCATGCATGACATTAAGATCGCTTTTCTCGGCACTGGCCTGATGGGCGGGCCGCAAGCGCGCCGCCTGCTCGGTGCCGGTTTTTCCGTCACCGCATGGAACCGCACGCGCGCCAAGGCTGAAACCCTGATGCCGCAGGGCGCCACAGTCGCTGACACTGCGGCCGCAGCCGTCAAGGACGCCGATGTCGTCATCACCATGCTGGAGAACGGCGTCGCGGTGGGCGATGTGCTGTTCGATCAGGGCGTCGCAGCTGCCTTGAAAAAGGGCGCATTGATGATCGATATGAGTTCGATCAAGCCGCGCGAGGCGCGCGAACACGCAGCAAAACTGGAAGCGCTCGGTTGCCGCCATCTGGATGCGCCGGTATCGGGCGGCACCGGCGGGGCCGAGCAGGGCACGCTTGCCATCATGGCCGGGGGCAACGAGGCTGACTTTGCCGCAGCCGAAGCCGTGTTCAAGCCGATGGGCCGCGCCCTGCGCGTGGGCCCGCACGGTGCCGGGCAACTCGCCAAGCTTGCCAATCAGATGATTGTCGGCATTACGATTGGTGCGGTGTCGGAGGCACTGCAACTGGCCGCAGCGGGCGGTGCCGACCCGGCGCTGGTACGCGAGGCGATCCGTGGCGGGTTCGCGGGCAGCAAGATTCTTGAAGTGCATGGCGAACGCATGCTCACACGGGACTTTGCCGCCCGTGCTACCGCCACGGTGCAGTTGAAGGACATGAACAACGCGCTCGATGCCGCCAGCGGTTTCAACGATTACCAGTTGCCGATCACCACTTTGCTGCGCGATCTGTATGCCTCACTGTGTGAGCACGGCGGCGCCGGGGTCGACCATAGCGGCCTGTTCCTCGAAATCGAGCGCATGAACAAATCAACCGACAAGGTAGCCTTCCCATGAGCAACCCCGCACAGGCAGGCTTTACCCTCAATAACGCTGTGGTCGATACGCCGCCGCGCCCTTCCTCCACGGTGTTGCTGCTGCGTGACGGCCACGATGGCAAAAGCGGCCTCGAAGTGCTGATGCAGCGCCGCCACGAGCACAATGACGTATTGGCCAATGCCTACGTGTTTCCCGGCGGCAAGGTGGACAAGGCCGATGGCGACATCGAAATGATGTCGCGCCTGGACTTGCCTGCTGCCACCATCCATGCGCGCATGGCGGACAATGATCTGGACGAACGCGGTGCGGCAGTCTACTTTGCTGCCGCCTGCCGCGAGATCTTCGAAGAGGCAGGGCTGCTCCTGGCGGTGCGCGGTGACGGGTCGCCGGTGGATGCACAGGATGCCGAAAGGGCGATGCAGTGGTTGCGCCAGGGCCTGTCGTTTGCTGAAGTGCTGGAGCGCTTTGACCTCACCATGCAGGCCAGCGCGCTGGTACCGTGGACCCGCTGGATCACGCCGCGCATGCCGATGGTGATGAGCAAACGCTTCGACGTGCGGTTTTTCCTTGCGCGCACGCCGACCGGCCAGACTGCGATCCACGACAACCACGAAGCGGTGGAGAGCGTCTGGCTGGCGCCGCGCGCGGCGCTGGCGCGCTACCAGGCACGCGAGATGATGCTGGCCGCGCCGCAACTGATGAGCCTGATCGAGCTGGCACGTCATGCCAGCGTCGACGCGGCCATGCATGCGGACGCCGTCCACTGGCCGCGGCTGATCGAGCCGCATCCCTTCGAGCATGAAGGCAACCGCGCCGTCGCCTATCCGGGCGACCCGCTGCACGCCATTGCCGAGCGTGTGATGCCGGGGCCGACGCGCCTGGTGTTTCGCGACGGGCGCTTCGAGCCGTTTGGCGATTTTTCCGAACGGCTCCTCGACTAAAGCCGCAACAATGGCTCCCACCAAGGGTTTCAAAGGCGTGTCATGAGCGATAAAATCGTCATGCGTTGCGGCTGGGTCTCGGATGACCCGCTTTACATCACCTACCACGACACCGAATGGGGCGTGCCGTCGCACGACGACCGGCACCTGTTCGAGATGATGATCCTGGAAGGCGCGCAGGCCGGCTTGTCGTGGATCACGATTCTGCGCAAACGCGACAACTACCGCGCCGCGTTTGACAACTTTGATGCCGCGAAAGTCGCGCGCTACACGCCGGCGCGCGTCGAAAAACTGATGCAGGATGCCGGCATCGTGCGCAACCGCGCCAAGATCAACGCGACCATCCTCAACGCCAAAGCGGTGCTGCAGATCCGCAAGCAGCACGGATCGCTCGATGCGTTCCTGTGGCAGTTCGTCGGCGGCAAGCCAATGCGCAACAAGCTCAAGGCCTATCGTGAGGGACCGACCAAGACGCCCGAATCAGATGCGATGAGCAAGGCGCTGCTCGCCCACGGCTGCAAGTTCGTCGGTTCGACGATCTGCTATTCGTTGATGCAGGCAACCGGCATGGTCAACGACCATGAAGCCGGTTGCTGGTGCAGCAAGAAACCGTAAGGGCCCGGAACGCCCGGGGCAGTTCGGTCCTGACCATCGGGCTGGTGCCGGCGTGTGGCTCAAGCCGATTCGGCCATGCCTTTTTGTACCCCCGGGCGGTTGTTCAGCGTCGCCCACCAGCGCAGCAGGTTTTTCATACCGGCTTCCTCGATCCAGGCCTTGCGCTGGTTGACGATCGGATACAGCGCAAAGTCGGGCAAGGACACTTCGTTGCCAGCGAGGTAGGGCGCCTGTCCCAACCGCGCGTCGGCTTCGCCGAGCCAGCGCATCAGGCGCTTGTCTTTGGCGAAGGCGATGTTGGCATCGTTCTTCTCGGGGAACATGCCCATCGTCATCTGGTTCATGACCGCGTTCCAGGGCGCGACGTCGGTGCAGGCATGCATCAGCCATTGCAACGCAACGATCTTGTCCGCATCGCTCTTGGGCCAGAGCTTGCCCGATTTGTTGGCGATGTACATCATCACCGCACCCGACTGGCTCACCGTGGCGCGGCCGCCGGGGCCGTCCGGGTCGATGATGGCGGGAATGCGTCCGAGCGGTGTGGCCGACAGAAAGTCGCTGCCGCGATCGGGCAGGGGGGCAGACAGCACCACCTTGTGGACGCGATACGGCAAGCCCGATTCGGCGAGGGCAATGTTGGCACGATAGCCGTTGTGGGTGCCGGCGGTATAGAAGTCGATCATGTGGGCTCCTTGTGTGGGGTGGGGGCGGGGACAAGCTGTTTCTTTCTTTCGGCTTCCTGGAGGCGCAGCACGCGCCTCTGCACCTTGCCGGTGGTGGTCATCGGCAGCTGCTCGATGAATTCGATTTCGCGCGGGTACTCGTAGGGCGCCAGCTGCCCGCGAACGTGCTTCTGGATGCTGTCGATCAGATCGCGTGACGGTTGCATGCCGGGGACCAGCACGATGTAGGCCTTGACGACATTGCCGCGCTCCGGGTCGGGCGAGGGCACCACGGCGGCGTTGGCCACCGCTACGTGCTTGACCAGGCAGTTCTCGACTTCGGACGGGCCGATGCGATAGCCGGCGGCCTTGAACATGTCGTCGGCGCGCCCTTGGTACCAGAGGTAGCCGTCGGCATCCATGATCGCTTCATCGCCGGTGCGGCACCAGTCGCCCGTGTATTTGCCGGCGGTGGCGGCGTCGTTGTTCCAGTAGCCGGTGAAAAATACCGGGTCGGGAAAGCCGTGCATGTCGTAGCGGTTCACCGCCACTTCGCCCGAGGTGCCGCGCGGCATTTCGCGGCCGACGTTGTCGATCACCGCGACGCGATGCCCCGGGTAGGGCCGGCCGATCGAACCGGCCCGCGCCGGCCACTTCTCGTGGCTGTTGCCGACCACGTAGTTGATTTCGGTCTGGCCGAACATCTCGTTGATGGTGACGCCGAGTTCTTGCTGCGCCCAGTTGAACACCGTCTCCCCGACCGCTTCGCCGGCGGCCATCACGGCGCGCAGCTTGAGCTTGTACCGGGTACGCGGATGTTGCACCGCCTTCATCATCATCTTGAGGGCGGTCGGAAACAGGAAGGTGTTGGTTACGCCGTAATGTTCCATCAACTCGAAAGCCTTCTCCGGATTGAAACGCGCATTCGTCGAACCCTGCAGCTTGGCCATGTTGGCCACGATCGGCCGGCCGAAGTACAGCGTCGGCAGCAGCGCATCCATCAGCCCGCCGGTCCAGGCCCAGTCGGCCGGCGACCAGAACACGTCGCCTTCCTGCGGAAACCAGTTTTGCGAGGCGACAAAGCCGGGCAGGTTGCCGATCAGCACGCGGTGTGGCTTGAACGCGCCCTTCGGCGGGCCGGTCGTGCCACTGGTGTAGATCAATAGCGCCGGGTCTTCGGCACGCGTTTTCACCGCCGTGAACGCCGTCGAGTGCCGCGCCAGCAGGGCATTCCAGCCGAGCACCGCCACGCCCTGCAGCAGCGCGTTCGCGCCGACGGCGATCACGCTGGCCAGCTGCGGGCAGCGTTCGCGCACCGGCGCCAGGTTGGCCAGGGAAACGGCATCGACCAGCGCTGCCGCGGCGCGGCTGTCCTGCAGCCGGTATTCGAGCGCATCGGGGCCGAACAGCACCGACATCGGCATCGCCACGGCACCCATCTGGTAAATCGCGATGTGCGCGACGATGGTCTCGGGCAGTTGCGGCAACACGATGGCGACGCGGTCGCCGCGTTTGACCCCGAGCCCCGCCAGCGCGTTCGAGAGCTGGTTGGCCCGTTGCTGCAATTGGTGGAAGGTGAACTTTTCCCGGGCTCCCGAGTCGAGCTCATGGTAAAGCGCCACACGGCTGCGATCGTGTGCCCATTTGCCGCAGCACTCGTGGCCCATGTTGAAAAAATCGGGCACGTGCCAGCGGAAGTTGCTGTAGAGTGAATCGTATTGATCCTGCACTGGTGCCGGCACTGATTTGTCTCCCGCTTTTCGAATGGCTCTCGAATGGAAATGATACGCCAAAGGCTTTTGCGCCACGCCGTGCTGCTGTTCGCCGCAGTCGCCTTGTCCGGCTGCGTGTCGATCGAGACCGGCGGCGGCCGCGTCACCTACTGGGTGCTGCCCGGCATGGAAGGCGGGGATCGCATCAACAGCGCCGGCACCACCTACTACAACGAACGCTGGAGTAGGTCACCCGATACGCACCCGGCGGTAGCGGCGGCGCCCACGGCTGAGGTGCCGGTCTCGGGAGAATCGCAGGAGAATGGCTCGGGAAGCCGTTCTCCGGTGTATCCCCCGTATTCGACAAGGTTTTCGAGCGAGATGCGTGCCGACGGTCAGGTCGCAGGCGCCGTACTCGGTGCCTTGGTCGGTGTGCAGGCGGGCAATCGTGTTGTCGGCGTGGCCATCGGCTCCGCGGTCGGGGCCCTGGCGGGCGGCAAGCTGGCCGATCCGTGCCAGCCCGACGCCAATGCCGGTTCGCTGTGGGGTGCCCTCGCCGGGGCTTGGGTGGGCAGCCTGTTTGGCGGTGGCCGCGGGCGCGAGATGTTCATCGCCCTGGGCGCGTCGGGTGGCGCTGTGCGCGGCACCGAAATGTGGGGCGACAACCGGCGCTGCCGCTAGGACGGCGAGCCGCCGGGGCAGGCGCTCGGCGGGCGGCGTCGCGAGGCGCCAACAGAGTAAAATGCTGCGTTGCAAAACCGCCGCGTCGCTGTCGCCCTCCGCCCCGTATTTGATGAAGCCCAGCCGTTCCGATTTCATTCCCGTCCGTGAACTGACCTACCACGTGCGCCTCTGGGGCGAGGCGAGTGCGCCCAAGCTGTTCATGGTGCACGGCTGGATGGATGTTTCCGCATCGTTCCAGTTCCTGGTCGATGCCCTCAAACGCGAGTGGTGCGTGATCGCCCCCGACTGGCGCGGCTACGGCCTGACGCAAAAGCCGGATGCCGACAGCTACTGGTTCCCCGACTACATCGCCGACCTTGATGCGATCCTGCGCCACTATTCGCCGGATGCGCCGGCAGACCTTATCGGCCACAGCCTCGGCGGCAATGTTGCCTGCCTGTATGCCGGTTCACGCCCCGAGCGGATTCGCCGCCTGGTGAACCTCGAAGGTTTCGGCATGCGCCGTTCCGACCCGGCCGAGGCACCCAAGCGCTACCGCAAGTTCATGGACGAGATCGCCAGCCCGCCGACGCTCAGACCCTACAAGGATTTCGCCGAACTTGCGGCGCGCCTGCAAAAGACCAATCCGCGCCTCACCGACGCGCGCGCCACCTTTCTCTCGCACCACTGGGGCCATGAGGTCAATGGCAAGGTCGAGCTGCTCGCCGACCCGGCGCACAAGATTGTCAATGCGACGCTGTATCGCGTCGAAGAGGCGTTTGCCTGCTGGGAGGCGATCACCGCCCCGGTGCTGTGCGTCACTGCGAACCAGTCGGAAATGCTCACCAAATGGATCCATGAAGCGGACTACCGCGAGCGCCTGTCGCACTTCAAGCACCTGTCGGAAGCCTCGATCGACAACGCCGGCCACATGCTGCAGCACGACCAGCCCGAGCAGCTCGCCGCGCTGATCGAACATTTTCTCGCATGAGTTTGGCCTCAATGCCACCGATGAACGTTGACCTGCATTCCCATTCGATCGCCTCCGACGGCCTGTTGCCGGCCATGGAGGTGGCCGCGCGTGCCAAGGCGGGTGGCGTCGACGTCTGGGCACTGACCGACCACGATGAAGTCAAGGCGCTCGGCGAAGCGCGCAGCGCCGCCGAAGCCGCCGGCATGCAGTTTGTCGATGGTGTCGAGATTTCGGTGAGCTGGTCGCCCAAGGCGGGCAACGGCGGTCCGAAGGACACCACCATCCACGTGGTCGGCCTGCAGATCGACCCGGCCAACCAGGTTCTGCTGGACGGCTTGCGCCAGATTCGCTCTGGCCGTGACGAGCGTGCCGAGCGCATCGCCTTTGACCTGGATATTGCCGGCATTCCCGGTACATTGGCCGGCGCCAGGAAATATGCGGTCAACCCCGAACTGTTGTCGCGCAGTCATTTCGCGCGCTACCTGGTCGAGGTCGGCAAGGCGAGCAGCACGCACCAGGCATTCCATCATTTCCTGACCGAAGGCAAGCCCGGCTACGTGGCGCACCAATGGGCCACGCTGCCCGAGGCGATGCACTGGATCAGTAGCGCCGGCGGGATTGCCGTGGTGGCGCATCCGGGCCGCTACAAGCTATCCCAACCGCAGCTCAACGAATTTTTCGCCGAGTTCAAGGACCTCGGTGGCGGCGCCATCGAAGTCATGACCGGCAGCCACACCACCACGCAATACAACCACTTCGCTGATGTGTCGCGCTGTTTCGGTTTCATGGCCTCGCGCGGCTCCGATTACCACGGCCCGGGCGAGAGTCGCATCGAGCCGGGCGCCTTGCCACCGCTGCCGGCCGACCTCAAGCCGGTCTGGCACGACTGGTTTTAACTCAATTTTCCATGGCACAACTGTTCGCAATCCACCCGACCCATCCGCAGGCGCGCCTGATCCGCCAGGCGGCTGACATCATTCGCGGCGGCGGCGTGGTCGTGTACCCGACCGACTCCTGCTACGCGATCGGATGCCACATCGGTGACAAGGCCGCCGCCGAGCGGCTGCGCCGCATCCGCCAGGTCGACGATACGCACCATTTCACGCTGCTGTGCCGCGACCTTTCCGAAATCGCCAACTTTGCCAAGATTGACAACGCGCAATACCGGCTGCTCAAGGCTGCAACCCCGGGTGCCTATACCTTCATCCTCGAAGCCAGCCGTGAAGTGCCGCGACGCCTGGCGCATCCGAAGCGCCGCACCATCGGCCTGCGTGTGCCGGAAAACGTGATCGCCCATGCGTTGCTCGAAGAACTCGACGAGCCGCTGCTGTCGACGACGCTGCTGCTGCACGATGTTGACGAACCGCTCAACGATGCGGCGGAAATCCGCGAGCGCCTTGAGCACCTGGTCGACCTGGTGATCGACGGCGGTTCCTGCGGCATCCTGCCGACCACCGTGATCGACATGACCCACGGCGACCCGGTGCTGGTGCGCGAGGGCGCCGGGGCCCTCGCGCCGCTTGGCCTGGTAGCCACGGCATGACGCGCCTTGCCATGCGACATGCTTTGCTACCATGCGGGGGTGAGTTGCCATGATGAGTGATTCGGTGATCCAGGCGATTGCGGTCTACGCCATCCCGGTGCTGTACGCTATCACGCTGCACGAAGTGGCGCATGGCTGGGCCGCTCGCCACTTCGGCGACCACACCGCGGCCCTGCAGGGGCGCCTGTCGCTTAACCCCCTGAAACACGTTGACCCGATCGGTACGGTGGTGATGCCGCTGGTGCTGTATTTCATGACCAGCGGCGCATTCGTGTTCGGCTATGCCAAGCCGGTGCCGGTGAACATCATGGGTTTGCGCAATCCGAAGCGCGACATGCTCTGGGTCGCCTTTGCCGGCCCGGGTTCGAATTTGGCGATGGCACTGCTATGGATGCTGTTTGCGATAGCGCTGGCGGCGCTGGGCGTGCGCGAGCCGTTTGTGGCGCGCATGGCCGAAGCCGGCGTCGCGGTCAATTTCGTGATGGCGGCGCTCAACCTGTTTCCGCTGCCGCCGCTCGATGGCGGGCGCATGCTGGCCAGCGTGTTGCCGATCAACCAGGCCAACCTGCTGCTGCGTCTTGAGCCGTTCGGCTTCCTGGTGGTGCTGGTGCTCGCCGCCACCAAATTGCTCGATTACTGGATGGGGCCGATTCTGACGGTCCTGCATGTCGGGCTTCGCTGGTTGATGCTTCCCCTTATTTCCGTCCTTTCGTAAAGTCACCGTCATGTTTGCTGATCGCGTACTGTCAGGCATGCGCCCCACCGGCGCCTTGCACCTGGGCCACTACCACGGCGTACTCAAAAACTGGGTAAAGCTGCAAAGCGAGTTCCCCTGCCTGTTTTTCGTGGCAGACTGGCACGCGCTCACCACTCACTACGACGAAGTCGCGGTGATCGGTGCCAACACCCAGGAAATGGTGATCGACTGGCTCGCCTCCGGCGTCGACCCGTCGCAGGCTACCCTGTTCGTCCAGAGTCGGGTGCCGCAGCATGCCGAACTGCATCTGCTGCTGTCGATGATGGCGCCGCTGTCCTGGCTCGAGCGGGTACCGACCTACAAGGACCAGCAGGAAAAATTGAGCGAGAAAGATCTCACCACCTACGGCTTTCTCGGCTATCCGCTGCTGCAGGCGGCCGACATCCTGATCTACCGCGCGATCCACGTGCCGGTCGGTGAAGACCAGGTGCCGCATATCGAATTTTCCCGGGAAGTGGCGCGACGCTTCAACCACCTCTACGGCAAGGAGCCGGGCTACGAATTGAAGGCCGAGGAATCGGTGAAAAAACTTGGCAGCAAGCGCGCCAAGCTGTATCGGGAGTTGCGCGACAAGTATCAGGAAACCGGCGATGACGGCGCCCTTGAAGCCGGGCGCGGACTGCTCGCCGACGCGCAAAACCTCTCAATGGGTGATCGCGAACGCCTGTTCGGTCATCTTGAAGGCGGTGGCAAGATCATCCTGGTCGAGCCTGAAGCCCTGCTTACCCAGTCGTCGCGCATGCCCGGCCTTGACGGGCAGAAGATGTCGAAGTCCTACCACAACACCATCGCCCTGCGTGAAGATGCGAAATCGGTCGAGAAGAAGATCCGCACCATGCCCACCGACCCGGCGCGTGTGCGCCGCAATGACGTTGGCGATCCGGCGAAGTGTCCGGTCTGGCAGTTGCACCTGGTTTATTCGGACGACAAGACCCGCGAGTGGGCGTCGGCCGGCTGCAAGAGCGCAGGTATCGGCTGCATTGAATGCAAGCAGCCGGTGATCGACGGCGTGCTGCGCGAGCAGACGCCGATGCACGAACGGGCGCAAAAATACCTCGACGACCCGACGCTGGTAAAAAATATTCTCGAGGACGGCTGCGAGAAGGCACGCAAGCTTGCCGAAGAAACCATGCGCGACGTGCGCAATGCGATGGGGCTCGGCAACGAATAGCCCGTCACCAGCACGTCACAGCCATTTTGTCAGCGCGGGCCCGAGCCGGTGCGTTAATCATCCCATGACCCAAATCCAGATTCGCCCTTCGAAGGCGGCCGACATGGCCGTGATCGCCGAGATCTACGGTTACCACGTGCACAACGGCCTCGCGTCGTTTGAACTGCTGGCGCCGTCGATTGACGAAATGACGCAACGCCGTGCCGACGTGATCGCACGCAAGTTTCCGTATCTGGTGGCAGAGTTCGACGGGCGCATGGTGGGCTATGCCTATGCCAGCCTGTATCGCAGCCGCCCGGCCTACCGGCATACGCTCGAAGATTCGGTCTACGTGCACAAGGATTTCGCCGGGCGCGGCATCGGCAAGGCCTTGCTCGACGCGCTCATCGAAGCCTCTGCCAAGTCCGGCGCGCGGCAGATGATCGCGGTGATTGGCGACTCGGCCAACAGGGGCTCGATCAAGCTGCATGCGGCGTGCGGCTTCAAGCGCACCGGTACCCTCAAGGCCGTCGGGTTCAAGTTCGGCAAATGGGTCGACAGCGTCATCATGCAGCGCGACATCGGCGAGGGGTCGCGGACCCTGCCGGCGGAGCGCGAAGGTTCAGGCAAGTAGCATCCCCGGGTTGCCTGCCCTCAGGCTGCATGATGCAGCCCGGCACGCGGGGCGCTTGACCCAGGGTTTTCCCGGGATTGGCCTGAAGAGGCGCTCCCACCAACGGTTTTCAGCCATTTTCTTGTAGGTTTTGCCATGCTTTCCACTGCCAATATTGCAATCCAGTTCGGCGCCAAACCGCTGTTCGAAAACGTCAGCATCAAGTTTGTCGACGGCAACCGCTACGGGTTGATCGGCGCCAATGGTTGCGGCAAATCGACCTTCATGAAAATCCTCGGTGGCGACCTGGAGCAGAGCGCCGGCGAAGTCATGCTGCAACCGGGCGTGCGCCTCGGCAAGTTGAACCAGAACCAGTTCGCATTCGAAGACGAGCGGGTACTCGACGTGGTGATGCAGGGGCACGTCGAGATGTGGAAGGCGATGAAAGAGCGCGACGCGATCTACGCCAACGAGAACGCCACCGACGACGACTACATGCATGCCGCCGAGCTCGAATCAAAATACGCCGAGTATGGTGGATACGACGCGGAAGCACGCGCCGCCAGCCTGCTGACCGGCGCCGGTATTGAGGCTGCCCTGCACAACGGTCCGATGCGTGAAGTGGCCCCGGGCTGGAAGCTTCGCGTGCTGCTGGCGCAGGCGCTGTTTTCGAAACCCGACGTGCTGCTGCTCGATGAGCCAACCAACAACCTCGACATCAACTCGATCCGCTGGCTCGAAGACGTGTTGAATGCGTACGACAGCACCATGATCATCATCAGCCACGACCGGCACTTTTTGAACCAGGTGTGCACCCACATGGCTGACCTCGACTATGGCCAGATCAAGGTCTATCCGGGCAACTACGACGACTTCATGCTCGCCTCGACTCAGGCGCAGGCGCTGATCTCGGCGGCCAACGCCAAGGCCAAGGACCGGGTCGCCGACCTGCAGGAATTCGTGCGCCGTTTCTCCGCCAACAAGTCCAAGGCGCGCCAGGCCACCTCGCGCGCCAAGCAGATCGAGAAGATCAAGATCGAGGACATGAAGCCGTCTTCGCGCGTCAACCCCTACATCCGTTTTGACGAAGAAAAAAAGCTGTATCGCCTGGCGCTGGTGGCCACCGACGTTGGCTACACCTACCCGGAATCGAAGGTCGCCGTGCTCAAGAAAATCAGCTTGAGCATCGAGGCGGGCGAGCGCGTCGCGATCATCGGCGCCAACGGCGCCGGCAAGACCACGCTGATTCGTGTCCTCGCGGGAGACCTTGCGCCGACGCGCGGGACCGTCAAGCTGGCTGAAAACGCCAAGCCCGGCTACATGCCGCAGGATCCGCAAGCCGAGTTTGCCAAGGATCTCAACCTGGCCGACTGGATCGGCTACTGGAAAGCCGCGACCGACGACGATCAGGTGGTGCGCAGCACGCTCGGGCGCCTGCTGTTTTCCGGCGACGACATCAAGAAGTCGGTCAAGGTGTTGTCCGGCGGCGAGAAAAACCGCATGCTGTACGGAAAACTGATGCTGTCCCGTGCCAACGTCATGTTCATGGACGAGCCGACCAATCACATGGACATGGAGTCGATCGAGTCATTGCAGATCGGGCTGGAGAAATACCCGGGAACGCTGGTGTTTGTCTCGCACGACCGCGAGTTCGTCAACGGCCTTGCGACGCGCATCATCGAGATGAAGGACGGCAACATCATCGACTTCAAGGGCAGTTATGACGAATACCTCAAGTCGCAGGGCGTGGAGGTCTAGGAGTTGCCCACGGCCAGAGCAGGTGGAAGCGCCGTCCATGGAGAAAATCGCTTAGCCAGGTGTTCTGCACGCCGTAGTGAAACGTCACGAACGCGACCAGCGCGGTAAACCCGCACACCAGGAAAAACT
>CANJDH010000066.1 GCA_947473125.1 Burkholderiales bacterium | reverse complement strand
GCTTTTGCTTGAGCTTGGCTTCGTGGGTACGCTTTTGCTCCTGATAACGGAATTTTCCGAAATCCATCACACGACATACCGGCGGCTCCGCTTGCGGTGCAATCTCCACCAGGTCCACTTCAGCCTCTTCTGCTTTTTGCAGGGCGACATCAATGGGCACCACGCCAAGCGCTTCTCCATCGACACCGATCAGGCGCACCTCTCGCACGGTGATTTCACCGTTGATGCGCTGCGATCTTTCCTGAGCTATTTAAGTTTCTCCTCAAAATCTGTCAAAAAGCCGTCCGACACCGCGATTTGCACGGCTTACGCTTTGTTTTGCACTTCGGTCTGAAGACGCTCAAGCAACGCGTTCAAGGGCATCACACCTAAATCCTGATTGCCCCGGGCCCGGACGGCCACTGAGCCTGCAGCCATCTCCTTGTCGCCAACGACCAGAAGATACGGAACTTTCTGCAGACTATGTTCGCGTATTTTATACGAAATCTTCTCGTTCCGCAAATCAGATGTCACCCTAAATCCGTGTTTTTTAAGGGTTTGTTGTATTTCGGCGGCGTAGGCTGACTGCGCGTCGGTAATCGGCGAGACCACCGCCTGGACCGGCGCCAACCACAGCGGCAACGCCCCCGCGTGGTTTTCAATCAGAATGCCGATGAAACGCTCCATCGAACCGACGATGGCGCGATGCAGCATCACCGGATTTTTGCGGCTGCTGTCGTCGGCCACATACTCGGCGCCGAGCCGCACGGGCATGTTGAAATCAACCTGCATGGTGCCGCATTGCCAGATGCGCCCAAGCGCATCCTTGAGCGAGTACTCGATTTTCGGGCCGTAAAAAGCGCCTTCGCCCTTGAGTTCTTCCCATTCAACGCCGCACGCATTGAGCGAGTCTGACAAGGCCTTTTCGGCCTTGTCCCAGGATTCGTCCGAGCCGACGCGCTTTTCCGGGCGCGTGGAAAGCTTGTAGATCACGTCGTGAAAGCCGAAGTCCTTGTAGACACGCTGCAACAGGCGCGTGAATTCCAGGCACTCGGCCTGGATTTGCGCTTCGGTGCAAAAAATGTGACCGTCGTCCTGGGTAAATCCGCGCACCCGCATGATGCCATGCAGACTGCCAGAGGTTTCATTGCGATGGCACTGTCCGAACTCCCCATAGCGCAGCGGCAGGTCGCGATACGAATGCAGGCCGGCGTTGTAGACCTGGATATGGCCCGGGCAATTCATCGGCTTGACCGCATAGTCGCGATTCTCGGAGGCCGTGGTGAACATGTTGTCCTTGTAGTTCTCCCAATGGCCTGAGCGTTCCCATAGACGCCGGTCAAGAATCTGCGGGCATTTGACTTCCTGATACCCGTTATCCACGTACACGCGCCGCATGTATTGTTCCACCTGTTGCCACAATGCCCAGCCCTTCGGGTGCCAAAACACCATGCCCGGGGCTTCCTCCTGCAGGTGAAACAGGTCCAGCGCGGTACCGAGCTTGCGGTGGTCGCGCTTTTCCGCTTCTTCAAGCATGTGTAAATACTGGTCGAGGTCTTCTTTCCTGGTCCAGGCCGTGCCGTAAATGCGCTGGAGCATCTCGTTTTTCGAGTCGCCGCGCCAGTAGGCCCCGGCAAGCTTCATCAGCTTGAAATGCTTGAGCTTGCCTGTGGAGGGGACGTGCGGGCCGCGGCACAGGTCGATGAAATTGCCTTCACGGTACAAGCCGATGTCCTGCTCAGCCGGAATCGACGCGATGATTTCGGCCTTGTATTTCTCGCCGATCGATTCGAAGAATTTGACGGCATCATCGCGCTTCCACACTTCGCGTGTCACTTTCTCGTCTTTTTTGGCCAGTTCGGCCATCTTTTTTTCGATGGTGACGAGATCTTCGGGCGTAAACGGGCGTTTGTACGAAAAGTCGTAGAAGAAGCCGTTCTCGATGACGGGCCCGATGGTCACCTGCGCATCGGGAAACAGTTCCTTGACCGCATAGGCAAGCAGATGGGCCATCGAATGGCGCACCAGGTCAAGGCCGTCCGCATCCTTTTCCGTCACGATCGCCAACAGCACGTCGCGCTCGATCAGATGGCTGGTGTCGACAAGCACCCCATCCACGCGGCCCGCAAGCGCCGCCTTGGCAAGGCCGGCACCAATCGAGGAAGCCACTTCAGCGACCGTCAAGGGTTTGTCGTAGGATCGGACCGATCCGTCGGGTAAGGTCACTGCAACCATCATTCACTCCCATAAAAAAAGGCGCGACCCTCGAGCCACGCCTTTTCATACAACTTCAACACAAAAATGGCACACTCAAGGCTGAAAAAACTCTCCTGCGGTGTAAGTCAGCGGTGTCATAACGCTCGCTTTCGGTGCCATCATCAAATGTGTGAATCGAAAAATCCTGGTTGGCGCGATTGGATTCGAACCAACGACCCCTACCATGTCAAGGTAGTGCTCTAACCAACTGAGCTACGCGCCAGGAAGACGATTATTTTATCAGGGATTCGGCATGACCTCAAACAGGCGCATCAATCTCGTGCCAACCGACAATCCGGTACGACGCAGGCTGCTGCAGGCCGGGCTGGGGCTGGCCGGGCTGCAGGCACTCGACCCGGGTGTGTCCGCCCAAGGCTCGGGACGACTTGGATTTCGTGCAATCGCGCCTTCGCTTGCCGATGCGGTGCGCGTCCCGCCCGGCTACGTGGCGCAGGTGTTGTTGCGCTGGGGCGATCCCGTGGGCCATGCATCGGGAATGCCCGCCTTCAAGCCGGATGGCTCGAATAATTCGGCGGAACAAGCCCTGCAGGCCGGCATGCATCACGATGGCATGAGTTTTTTCCCGATCGACGGGTCCAGCGACCACGGCTTGCTGGCGATCAACCATGAATATACCGACGAGTCCTTGTTGCACTTCCAGGGCGGCAAGGAGTGGGGACCGCAACAGGCCTTGAAATCGATGCAGGCGGTCGGCGCGAGCGTGATCGAGGTGCGCCGCGAAGGCCGTGACTGGCAGGTGGTGCGGCCGTCACCCTACGCACGGCGTATCACCCTGACGACGCCGTGCCGGATAGCCGGGGCGGCCGCCGGGCATGTGTCGATGCAGACGGCGCAGGATCCGCTTGGCACCACTGTTCTGGGTACGATGATGAATTGCGCCAACGGCTGGACCCCTTGGGGTACCTACCTGACCTGCGAGGAGAATTTTCAGGCCTACTTCGGTGCATCGACGACGCTTGAGCCGAGCACGCTGCGCAAGCGTTATGGGATCGGCCAAGCATCCTATCCGCATTTCCGCGTTGAACCGCGCTTTGACCTCTCAAAGCACCCGAACGAGGCGAACCGTTTTGGCTGGGTCGTCGAGATCGACCCCTTCGATCCCGCGGCGGCTCCGGTCAAGCGCACTGCGATGGGCCGCTTCCGGCATGAAGCCGCCGTGCCGCATGCTGGTGCCGATGGTCGGGTTGCCTTTTACATGAGCGATGACGAGCCCTTCGAGTACCTGTACAAGTTTGTCACGGCGACTGCGCCATGGCCGGGTGGAGCAGCTGGCAACCGTAACCTGCTCGATGACGGCACCCTGTTTGTGGCGCGTTTTGGGGAAGGCGGCACCGGAGTGTGGCTACCATTGACGCAGGACGTTGGGCCGCTGACACGCGCAAACGGATTCGCCGATCAGGCCAGCGTGCTGATTGATGCGCGTCGTGCCGCCGATCTGCTCGGTGCTACGCCGATGGACCGGCCGGAAGGATGCGCCGTGGATCGCACCACCCATGAAGTCTTCATTGCCTGCACCAACAACGCCGAGCGCGGGCGCCCGGGCGCGAAGGAGGGCGCCAACCCCGCCAATCCGCGCGCGCCGAATTTTTTCGGCCATGTTCTGCGGCTGCGCGAGGAGCGCGATGCGGCGGGCGCCACCGGCTTCACCTGGCGTATTTTTTTGCTCGCCGGCGACGCAACGCTGGAGGCGGCGGCCTTCAAGGGCAATGTCAGGGGCGACGCATTCGGCTCGCCCGACAACCTGTTTATGGATGCGCGCGGCGTGCTGTGGATCCAGACCGACATGTCCGGTGGTGCGATTGGCAAGGGACCTTACGCCAACCTCGGCAACAATCAGGTTCTGGGCGCCGACCCGGCGACAGGCGAAGTGCGCCGCTTCCTGACCGTGCCGCGCGGTGCCGAGGCTGCCGGCTGCGTGCTCAGTCCGGACTGCAAGACCATGTTCATCAACGTGCAGCACCCGGGAGAGAGGCAGCCCTCAACCTGGCCAGATGGCGGTCGGCCGCGTTCGGCGACCGTCGTGGTTCGGCGCCTGGACGGCGGCATTGTCGGCACCTGAAGCGTCCGGCCTGGGCTGCGCCGGCCCCCTACATCGACCACGAACAGCTTGAAACCGTTGGTGGGAGCTGCTACCAGGCCCGCTACATGAGCAGGTGTTCACCTGCATTGTCCTTGCCGAGGATCACGTAGTTGACCTTGCGAATGTCCAGCAGCCGCGTGCCGCCTGCATACGATACCGAGCTTTGCAAGTCTTCTTCCATCTCGGTGAGGGTGTCGGCGAGCTTGCCCTTGATCGGCTCGAGGATGCGCTTGCCCTCGACAAAACTTCGCACACCCTTGTTGAATTCCGACGCCGAACCGTAATACTCCTTGAACAGCTTGCCATCAACTTCGACCGTGGTTCCCGGCGACTCTTCATGGCCGGCAAACAGCGAGCCGACCATCACCATGGTGGCGCCAAAGCGGATCGATTTGGCAATGTCGCCGTGCTCGCGGATGCCGCCGTCGGCGATGATCGGTTTGGTGGCGACGCGAGCACACCACTTGAGCGCGGAGAGCTGCCACGCGCCGGTGCCGAAGCCGGTTTTCATGCGCGTGATGCACACCTTGCCGGGGCCGATGCCGATCTTGGTGGCGTCTGCGCCCCAGTGCTCGAGGTCGATCACGCCTTCGGGCGTGCCGACATTGCCGGCGATCACAAAGGCCGCAGGCATCTTTTGCTTGATGTAGCCGATCATCGCCTTGACCGAGTTTGCGTGGCCGTGGGCGACGTCGATGGTGATGTAGTCGGCACCGATGCCGCCCGCCACGAGTTGGTCAACGGCCTTGAAATCAGCGTCCTTGACACCGAGGGAAATCGACACGTACAGCCCCTTGTCACGCATGCCGCGCGCGAAGGCGACGTTGTCGAGGTCGAAGCGGTGCATGATGTAGAAATAGCCGCTTTGGGCCAGGAATTGCGCGATCTGCTCGTCGACCACGGTCTTCATGTTGGCAGGCACGACTGGCAGGCGAAACTTGCGCCCGCCGAATTCCACGCTGGGATCGCATTCGCGGCGGCTGTTGACCACGCAACGGCGTGGCAGCAGGAGAATGTTGTCGTAGTCAAAAATTTCCATGAGGAACCTCGATAGCGGTGATTACGGGTTGACTTCGGCGATGACGCTATCGATCAGGCGGCGCGCAATCGACAGGCGGTGCGGCAATTGTGGCAGGGCATCGAGCGTGAACCATTGCGCATCTTCGATTTCCCCTTCCTGCGGCACGATGTCGCCCGACACGTAGTCGGCGACATAGGCAATCATCAGCGAATTGGGGAAGGGCCAGCCCTGGCTAGAAAAATAACGCAGGTTCTCGACCTTCACCCCGACCTCTTCAAACGCCTCGCGGTGAATGCATTCCTCGATCGATTCGGACGGCTCCACAAAACCCGCCAGCGCGCTGTACATGCCACGCGGAAAGCGCGCGCTGCGGCCGAGCAACAATTCGCGCCCTGTCGGGGTGTCGCGCTTGATCAGCACCATCATCGCTGGTGACACCTTCGGGTAATAGGTCTCGGCGCAACTGGGGCACTTGCGCGAGCGGCCGCCTTCAAAAATCGCCGTAGGAGTTGCGCAGGCGCCGCAAAATGCATGGGAGCGGTCGAATTCGAGCATCTGCACCGCCCGCCCGCCAATCGCGAGCAGGTCATCGGGAAGGCGATTGAACAGCATGCGCATGTTCTCGAACGCATGGCCATCGGGCGCATCTGCATGCGCCGAGCGTGCCGCCCAGCAGGGCGTGTCACCGAGCATGCCGACAAAGCGCGCAGCGCCCGGATCGACGCGCAAACTGCCGTGCAGTACATCGGCCGGCATCGGCAGCATCGGCACATCCTGCCCGGTGTAGACCAGCAGGTTGGTGCGATGGAACACGAACCACAGGCCCTCGTGGCTGGCCTGGGCGGGGGCGGCCCACAGCGGGTCGAAATGCGAAGGAAGAATCATCGGCAATCTGGAGGGAGGGGGTGCAGACAGGGTGAAAGCCAGGAAACGCTTGTCTACCAACGGTTTCCGGACTTTTAGCCGGGGAGCCAGCGAGCATCTGCGGCCAGTTTGGACAACGCCGCGAAGTTTAGCAGCCCGCGCACGCCTGCCTGGTGCAGCGCCATCTGCGCTAGTTGAGCCGTGGCCAGGGCATCCCCGAGCGCTGAGTGGCGCACGGGCACGTTGATGTTGAACCGCTCCAGCCAATAATCGAGAGCTTGGCGCGGCTTTGCGTCAAACAAGGCCGGCAGCAGGGCGGCAAGGTCGAGCCATGGCAACCCAAGGCGCAGACCCAGATGCTCACGCAGGGCACGCTTGATGAAGGCCTCGTCGAACGGTGCGTGATAGGCCAGCAGCGGACATTTTCCCGTGTACTCAAGCCAGCGCACTAGCGCAGCGCCAGGTTCTTCACCATCGCGCTGCGCGGCTTCGCCGATCCCGTGCACGATGATGTTCGCGCGCGCACTGGTCTGCGCTTGGCGCAGGGTGGCTTCAAAACTGTCCGCGAGGAGGATGCGGCCACCGTCAATCGCCACCGCGCCAATCGACAGCAGGCGGTCACGCGCGGTATCGAGGCCGCTGGTCTCAGTGTCGACCACGATATAGCGCGCCGTCACAAAAGGTGCTCCGGCATCCGTCGCAGGACGTTTTTGCCACGCGGCACGTCGGTCGCAGACTTCCGCAGACTGTGCGCGGCCTCGTCCCAACCAGTTGCGCAGGAATGTCACAGTGCGTAATCGAGCTTGATGCGGCTTTGCAGCTTGCTCCCCTGGCGCAGCGCTTCCTTGAGAATGCGCCGGTCAAGTTCGTTGAGACTGCCGATCTCGACCCGGTTGGGAGGCCCACCATCATCGAGCGCAGCAAACTGGCGTGCCAGGCGCAAGGTTTGGACGAAATGGAACGCTTCGATGATGGCGTCGGTTTCCCTGGCAGTGCCGCGTTGCGCCGCAACCAGGCGCAGCCGTTGCGCCGTATGCGTGGCCGACACGTCGTGTGCCAGCGCCAGCACCCGTGCGGCGTCGATGAAGGTGCGCGCGCCCTGGCCCTTGAGGTCAATCTGCCCGGACGAGGACAGTTCGCCAAAAAAATTCAGCGGCGGAGCACTGCCGAGCGCATTTGCAGCGAGCATGCGCAGGAATGCCGGGCGCTGCCGGGCCTCCGTCAGCAGCCAGGTGCGCAAGGTTTCGGCCAGATGGACGCTGCCGTAGAGTGGACGAAAGTCAAAAAAAATTGCCGCATTGAGCAATGCGTCCGGCACCGGGTTGCGCAACCAGTCGCCAAATCGCAATTTCCATTCGTCGAGGCTCAGGCACCACTTCGGGTTGCCGGCCATGATGCCGCCTTGGCACAACGGAAAGCCGATACGCGCCAGCAGCTGGTTGATACGCTGGGCCACGGGCAGGAGGCGTGCGCGCGTGGCGTCGGCGCTGGCATTGTCGTGTGCAGTGAAGATCAGTCCATTGTCCTGGTCGGTGCTGATGGTCTGTTCCATGCGGCCCTCGCTGCCCAGGGCGATCCAGCAAACATCGAGGTCCGTGAGGTCGCCGTCGGCGAGCACCAGCCGGATCGCATGTTCGACCAGGCGGTCATTGAGTGCCACGATCACCTGGGTCAGCTGTTCGACTGCCATCCCCTGGGCCAGCATGTTGCGCGCCAGGGAACGCACATCGGTAGCGGCCGCTTCGAGTGCTTCGGGCGCCTTTGCATGGCTGATGGCGCGACTTACCTCACGCATGCCGACGCGCTGCAGCGAGAACAGGTCGCGCTCCGATACCACGCCGACGAGCATCTCGCCGCGGGTGACGGGAAGGTGGCGTATGCCGTGGCGGGCCATCAGCAGGGCTGCGTCAAAGGCGGAAGCGCTTTCATCCAGCGTGGTCGGCTTCACGGTCATCACCCCCGATAGGGGGCCATCGAGCGGCACCTGTGCCAGCACCACGCGATCGAGCAGGTCGCGCTCCGTGAAGATGCCCACCGGGCGGCCGGCGGGGTCGACGGCGACCATCGAACCGATGCGAAGAGCGCGCATCGATTCCAATACCTCGCGCAACGGCGCATCCGGCTTGCAGGTCACCGGGCTGCGGCGCAGCAGCGCCGAGAGCAGGCTGGTCATGTTGTGCCGCTCGTGCGCATCCTCGTTGGCGATGGCACGCGCGTGGCGCCGCGATTCCTGCAGGAGATGGGCAATGCGGTGCGTGCAAAATCCGCCGAAGGGTGGGCTCTCTGCGAGCAAGGTATCGAATAACGCCTTGTCGAATTCGTAGCAGAACGTGTCGGTGACGGCGACATAATCGTTGATGACTGCGCGGCTCTCGATGAGTGCGCCAAGAGGAAAGCATTCACCGCTGGCGAGCGCTACGGCATGATCTGCCGATGGAGCGGTGGTTCCCGGCTCGTAGCTGCGCACTTCTCCGCGCTGGATGACGAACAGCGTCCGCGCAGGGCCGTCGCCCGCGCCGAGCAGGCGGCTGCCTTTGGAAAAGTAATTCAGTTTGGCGTGGCTGACGAGCAGCGCCAGATGGGCTTGGGCCATCTGCGAAAACGGCGCATGTAAGCGAAAAAAGTCAGTCACGCTCCTGGCGAGCGCAGAGGGCATCGGCAATGGTCGTAGGGCCATGGCTCCATGGTATCCCGGGCGCGGACCTCGTGGTTTGATCCGCCTCAAACGCTCTTCAAAACGACCTGCAATCGGAGATCGCGCCTACCAGAAGCTCCACAGGATGTTGGCAGCCACGAGGTACAGACAGGCGGCGAAGATGCGCTTCAGCACCAGAACGGGTACCCGGTGTGCGGCGCGTGCGCCATAGGGCGCCATGATGATGCTGGTGAGAACCAGCCCGCTCAAGGCGACCAGGTTAACGAAACCCATCGACCACGGCGGCAGGCCCGCCAGACTCCAGCCCGAGGTGATGTAGCCCACCGTACCGATGAGTGCAACCGGAATGCCGAGGGTCGCGCCGGTGCCGATGGCGGTGCGTACCGGTACGCCGCACAAAAGCATGAACGGCATGGTGAGGAACGCACCGCCTGCCGACACCAATCCCGAGATGACGCCAACCACCGCGCCAAACAAGAACAGCGGCAATGTACCCGGCAGGGTGCGGCCGGGCTTGGGCTTCTTGTTGAGCAAAATCTGCGTCGCGCCGCCGCACACGATCAGCGCAAAGGCCATCGCCAGGTGGCGCTGCGCGATCCATCCCGCGGCCAACGTCGAGAGCAGCGTCCCGGCCACCATGCCCGGCGCCATGCGCTTGACGATGGCGAGGTCGACGCTGCCCAGCTTGATGTGCTCGCGCACGCTTGAGGTCGACGTGAACACCACGGACGCCATTGCCGTACCAAGGGAGAGATGAACGATGTGGTCCGGTGCGAAATGTTGCGCCGAAAAAAGTGCCGCCAGAATCGGCACCAGGGTCATGCCGCCGCCGATGCCGAGCAGGCCGGCCAGAAAGCCGACGAACGCACCGGTTGCCAGATAGGCAGCAAACCAGGTCATTCCTTGCCGATCAGCTTACCGGTGATGTATTTCCACTCTGCCGGCGTCACCGGCGTGATCGACAAGCGGTTGCCGCGTTTCAACAGGATCATGCCTTCAAGTGCCTTGTGTTCGCGCAATTCGGCCAGCGAGACCAGACGGATTTTCTTTACCAATTGCACGTCTACGTTCATCCAGCGCGGGTTCTCCGCAGTCGCGGCTACGTCGAAATATTTGCCTTTTTTGTCGAACTGCGTGGCGTCGGGGTAGGCGTGGCTGGCTACCTGTGCCAGTCCGGCGATGCCCGGCTCGGGGCAACTGGAGTGGTAGAACAAGACGCCATCACCGATTTCCATGCCGTCGCGCATGTAGTTGCGCGCCTGGTAGTTGCGTACCCCGAACCAGGCCGCGGTCTTTTTGGGGCTCGCGGCAAGGTCGTCTACCGAGACTTCCGACGGTTCGGATTTCATCAGCCAATAACGCATCCGGCAGGCCTCTACTAAAAAATAAAGCGACGCAGCGCGTCGCTTGTGTGGGGTTCCCCGCCTGTGCCGTCAGGCCTTCATCCTGAACCAGGGTCCAGGTCGGCAGCATCCGAAGATCACATCAGGGCTTTCAGCGCCGTCTCAGGGAGTGCCATGCACGAATGCAGACACTATGAGGGGTGAGAAGGCACACAACAGCAATCAATTCTTCAACCGCCTTGCTTAAAGCTTATTGGTACAAGGAATGGTCAGGCCTTAACCAACACTGCAGGGAATTTCTTTAAGGCGGCCCCTTTACCTACCGTCTTAAAGACACTCCAGAAACTGATTCGAACCCGCGCTGCCTAAAACAGTTTTTCCTGGCTGGCCAGCGCTTCATCCACCAGCGAATTCATGGATTGCATTCTACGCTTGTATTCGCCCAAGTCAAATCCGGCGCCGGTCTTGGCCGAGAGCAGCTCATGGGTGATGTTGAGCGCCGCCATCACGGCGACCCGGTCCGCGCCGGCGATCTTGCCTGCGGTCTTGATTTCACGCATTTTTTTGTCGAGGTAGGCCACCGAGGCCATCAGCTCTTCGCGCTCGTCGTCGGGGCACGCCACCCGATATTGGCGGTCGAGGATGGTGACGTCGATATTCTTGACGCCGCCTTTGGCGGTCTCGCCTTTGGTGGTCTCTTTGGCGCCGCTGGCCGTGCTCATGTCAAGCCTCTTCGTCCGCCGGGATGCGGTCTATCAGTGCTTCGATTTTCTCGCGTGCGGCGACCATTTTTTCCGCGAGCGCGACCTTCTCGCTCTCGAGTTGTGCGACGCGATTTCGCAACTCGCGATTCTCGGTGCGCGCTTGCTGGTGCAAGTTCACGAGCTGCGTGAGTTTTTGTTCGAAGCTTTCCAACTCGGTCATAAAGGCGATGTTGGTGGAAAAGCCCCGTCAAGTCAAGCATCTAACGGCAGTTTTGAATGTAAGTTCGGCGAATGTCGTTTTGTCGCATTCGTTGTTTGCGGCTGACATTGCTGCTACGATGCACACTGTTTTGGTGCTACCGGACGCACTCAGCACTTCGGCGTCCGGTGTTAAACGGGAATCAGGCGTTCGTCATTTTTTGATTGAGACGGGCCACCTGAGCTGCCCCCGCAACGGTCAGCGCTGCAAGTTGTCTCCTGATGACCGGAGACCTTGCTAGGCTCAAAACCCACGCCACTGCCGGAGAAGGTTTCCGGTGGGAAGGCTTTGAAGCCGCAAGCGCCAGCCCGGATACCGGCCAGGACATCCATCCCACCCCTTTATGCCTGCGGGGATGCAGGCTTTCCAAGGAGATGTCCATGTTTTGCCGTTTTTCCGCTGTGCGCCATTCGGCGCCGGGTCTGCTGCTGCTCGCCTTTTGCTGCACCACAATTGCCCAACAAATCCCGCAGGTGCTGGTGACCGCCACGCGGATGGAACAGGCCGTGACCGAAACGCTGGCCAGCACCACCGTATTGACGCGCGAGGACATTCGCGACACGCAGGCGCCGGATCTGCCGACGCTCCTGCGTAGCGCGGTCGGCATTGAAGTCGCGCAGAGTGGTGGCAGCGGCGCCAACGCGTCGGTATTCATGCGCGGCGGCAATTCGAACCACACGCTGATTCTGCTCGACGGCATGCGGATCAACTCAGCGACGACCAGCACGACTGCCCTGGAACGGCTGACGCTCGACCAGATCGAACGCGTTGAAATCGTGCGCGGCAACGTGTCGGCCCTGTACGGTTCTGAAGCCATCGGCGGGGTGATCCAGCTCTTCACCCGGCAGGGAGCCGGGACCACCGGCCTGAGTGGTTCGGTCACGGTTGGCTCGCGCAACACGAAGTCGGGCAACGTCAACCTCACTGGCAGGAGCGGAGATACGCGCTTCTATCTAGGCGTCGCCGGACTTCAATCCGCCAATTTCTCGGCCATCGACCCCAACACCAACGCCACCACCCGTACCAAGGTCAACCCCGACAACGACGGGGTTCGCAACACGACTGTCAATGCGACGCTGGCACATATGCTCAATCCGCGCAATGAGCTTGGCGTACGCTTTTATGACACGCGGGGCGTTGTCAATTTTGACAATTCCTCGGCGGCGGCCGCCAACCTCAATACCAACATCCATCAGACGCGCAGCTTTCTGACCAGCTTTTCAGCCTACAGCAAGAATCGGATTCTGGATGCCTGGAAATCCACGCTGACGTTTTCGAAGAGCACCGATAGCCTCGACCAGACGCTAAATTACAACTGGGATGGGCACATTCGCACCGATCAACGCCAGTTGAGCTGGCAAAACGAGATTACGCTGGCGCCCACCCACAAGCTACTTGTTACCGCGGAATCCTCCAGCCAGCGCGCGGAGAGCGAAAGCACCACCACCAGGTTCTATCCGGCACGTCGGTCGACGTCATGGATTGCCGGCTACTCGGGCGCGGTGGAACGTGCGGAGTTTCAGCTCAACCTGCGCGGGGATCGATACTCCGATTTCGGCCGCGCCAACACCTACTTTGCCGCTGCCGGGTACAACATCACCAACCAGTGGAAGCTGATGGTCCAGCAGTCGACGGCGTTTAATTCGCCGACCTTCAACCAGCTTTATTTCCCTGGCTTCGGTTCGCCAAACCTCCAGCCGGAGCGGGCCAAGAGCCGCGACTTTGGCTTGCAGTGGGCAAGCGGGGCGCAGCTGCTGCGCCTGACGCGCTTCCGCACCGACTACAACAACTTGATCCAGGGAGCGTCCGTCACGCCGTTTCTGGCGATCAATGTGGCCAAAGCCCGTGTCGATGGATGGGAAGCCAACTACACCGGGCAACTGGGCGGTTTCGAGGTACGCACCAACCTCACGCTGCAGGATCCGGTGGCGATTCCTGAAGACAGCGTGACCGGTGCGCAGCTGCGCCGCAGGGCGAAAGGCTACGGCAATGTCGGCGTGTATCGCAGCATCGGGGCGTGGCGCTTTGGGGCGGACGTCTATTCGTCCGGCAAGCGCGTCGATACCGAAATCAACGCCTTTACCAAAGTTGAGCTGGCTTCCTACAACCTGGTGACCCTGACGGCGCGCTACAACGTGAGCAAGGATCTTTACATTGCCGCGAAGCTCGACAACGCGACGCAGGCGCAATATCAGTTGGCGCACGGATTCAATTCTCCGCCTCGAGGCTTGTTCATCACACTGGGCTACCAGCCCGGTTAAGTGCCCCATGAGGCAGACGCGCGCGCTCCCCCTGTTCTGTGGCCTTTGGTGCGCCGCATGTGCAGCCTTTGTACTAGCGCTGATGGCCGGCAGCGCCAGCGTGTCGCCGGAGAATGTATGGACCGCCCTTGCCGGAGGGGATGCGGGCATGCATGGCGACATCGTGCTGAACCTGCGCCTGCCGCGGGCGCTCGCAGCCTTCGGCGTCGGCGCACTGCTGGCCCTGGCGGGCGCGCTGTTGCAGGTGCTGCTGCGCAATCCGCTGGCCGAGCCTTACCTGATGGGCATTTCGGGCGGCGCTGCCGTCGGTGCCTTGTCGATGCTGCTGCTGGGCGCTGCCATATGGCTGGTCCACACGGCAGCCATCGTTGGGGCAGCCCTGGCCGTGCTGCTGGTGCTGACCCTGGCGCGCCACGACTTCGCGCAGGGCGCGGGCCACGACGGCAGTCCGCGTCTGCTGCTCACAGGCGTGATCGTGGCGGCCGGTTGCGGAGCGGTTGTGACTCTGATTCTCGCGATCGCCCCGGACCAAAAGCTGCGCGGCATGCTGTTCTGGCTGATGGGCGATTTCAATGGCGTGGACCGCTGGCAACTCCCGTTGGGCGGAGCGCTCGTGCTGCTGCTGCTGATGTTGCCCGAGGCGCGCGCCCTCAATGCCATGGCACGTGGCCCGCTGGCGGCACAGACGCTGGGCGTCAATGTGCGGACCCAGCGACTGCGCCTGTACGCGGTTGCCTCTTTGGCGACCGCCATTGCGGTCACGACGGCCGGTGCGGTGGGGTTTATCGGCCTGATCGTGCCGCATGCCATGCGCCTCATCATCGGCAACGACCAGCGCGGGTTGCTGCCGGTGGCTGCGGTTGCCGGCGGGACCATGCTGTTGCTGGCCGATACGCTGGCGCGGACGGTGGTGGCGCCGGTGCAACTGCCGGTGGGCGTGGTAATGGCGTTTGTGGGCGTACCGTCGTTCCTCTATTTGCTGCTCAGGCGCCATGAACGCGCCTGAACACAGTCTGGCCCGACAGCTTCTGCAAACACGCGCCCTGACGCTGGTGCGAGGCGCGCGCGAGTTGGTCGCCGCGCTCGATTGGTCTGTGTGCGAAGGCGAATTCTGGTGCGTGCTCGGCCCGAACGGTGTCGGCAAAACCACGCTTCTGCACAGCCTGGCCGGATTGCTGCCCAGCACGGGAATTGATCTGCAAGGGCGGCCGATCGGCCATTGGGATCCGGAACAGCAAGCGCGCCTGCGCGGCTTCATGCCGCAGCAGATTCACGATGCCTTCTCTGCCAGCGTGCTAGACACCGTGCTGCTCGGTCGGCATCCGCATCTGGGACGCTGGGACTGGGAGGGTGCGGGGGATCTCGAGATCGCCCGCCAGGCCCTGGAGACGACCGGCATGCAGGCATTGGCATCGCGCGACGTGCTGACGCTCTCCGGCGGTGAGCGCCAACGCGTCGCGCTGGCGATGCTGCTGGCGCAGGAGCCTCGGCTGCTGTTGCTCGATGAGCCGTCCAGCCATCAGGATCTGCAGCATCAGGTGAAGATTTTCTCGGTGCTGCGCGGCCTCGCCGAAGCGGGATGCGCCCTGGTGGCCGCCGTGCATGACATCAACCTCGCGGCGCGCTATGCCACCCACGCGTTGCTGCTTGACGGAGCCGGCGGCGCGGACGCCGGCCCGATCGACATCATGCTGACGCCCGAGCGCTTGTCGCGCGTGTTTCGACACCCGGTGCGACGCCTTGATGATCAAGGGCGCGGCTGGTTCATTGCCGATTGAATTTGGATTCCACCACCGAGACCCTCCACATGACCGACGAAAATGCCGCAGCAGACGCCCTCAATGCGCGCCACAAGGAGCGCATGCAACGCAAGAAGGCGCTGGTCGACAGCCACATCGAGGCCGCCACCACCCAACGCGGAGTGATCGTCGTCACCACCGGCAATGGCAAGGGCAAGTCCAGTTCCGGCTTTGGCATGGTGGCGCGCGCGCTGGGGCATGGCATGAAGGTGGGCGTGATCCAGTTCATCAAGGGTGCAATCGAAACCGGCGAGGAGCGCTTTTACCGGCGTTTCCCCGATGAGGTGCGCTACTACGTGATGGGCGAGGGCTACACCTGGAACACGCAGGATCGCGAGCGCGACATCGCCCGGGCCGCGGTGGCGTGGGCCAAGGCGCGCGAGTTGCTTGCCGACGCCAGCATCGGGATGGTGCTGCTCGACGAGCTCAACATTGCCCTGAAACTGCAGTATCTCGACGTGAATCAGGTCGTCGCCGACCTGCAAGCCCGGCCATTGATGCAACATGTGGTGATCACCGGGCGCGGCGCGCCGCAGGAACTGATTGACGCGGCCGACACGGTCACCGAGATGACCCTCGTCAAGCATGCGTTCAAGGCGGGCGTCAAGGCGATGCCCGGCGTCGAGTTTTGAGTGATCGACATTGTTCCCGTCCGGTGTTGTATGGGCGTGCCGCGCGCCGCGCCGCTTAAACCCCCGACATGCTTCTCGCCAATCTGCTTGCCCAGATCGCCTTCGGCCTGATCGCCATGACGATTTGCCTGCCCTCGATGCAGGAATGGGGCGCCTTGTTCGGTGCCAGCCAGGCGCAGGTGCAGTTGACCTTCAGCGGCTTCGTCGTGGCATATGGCCTGTTTCAACTGGTGCATGGTCCGCTTTCGGACCGGGTGGGACGCAAAGCCGTGCTGATGTTGGGAATTGCGTGCCTCGGCGCAGGTTCGTTGCTGGCCGCGCTTGCGCCCAACCTCGACGTGTTGATTGCCGCGCGCGTGCTGCAAGGTATCGGCAGCGCTGCGGGCGCAGTGGCGGGGCGGGCCATGGTGCAGGACCAGTTTGCCGGCGCACAGCGAACAAAGGTGATGGCTTATGTAGGCATGGCGATGGGTCTCTCGCCGCCCTTTTCGGCGGTGATTGGCGGGCAGATGCATGTGCGGTTTGGGTGGCAGAGCAATTTCTACCTCATCGCGACGATGGCCCTGGTCATGCTGGTGGCGGCATGGCGCGGTTTGCCGACGCGCAAGCCTGCTGCGGCACCGGCACAACACTGGCTGACGGGCATGCTTGCGGCCTACCTCACTTTGCTCAGGGAAAAGACGTTGGTGCTCTACGTGTTGCTGTTGAGCTCGACTACGGCGGCGTTTTATGCCTTTCTGGCCGGCGCGCCGATTGTGTTGCGTAGTTACGGCGTCGGGCCTGACGGTATTGGCTGGTACCTCATGGTGATTCCCCTGTCCTACATGACGGGCAATTTCCTGACCAGCCGACTGATCCACCGCAAGGGGGAACGTCGCGTAATGGTGTGGGGGCAGATCGCAACAGTCAGCGGGGTTCTGCTCATGCTCGGCGTGGCGCTATTGCATTTGAAAGTGCCGATTGAATTTACGCTGCCGCTGATGCTGTTGGGGCTCGGCCACGGCTTTCTCATGCCGCCCACGCTTGCGGGGACGGTCGGGGTGGTGCCGACGCTGGCGGGCTCGGCTGCTGCCCTGGCCGGCGTCATGCAACAACTGATGGGGGCGTTCGGTGGCTATAGCGTCGGGCTGGTGTCACATCAGGGCTCGCGCAATCTGGCGCTGCTGATGCTGGGCTTTACCCTCTGCGGTCTGGCGGCGCACCTGGCGCTGCGTCGGACGCGTGCGAGTCAAACTGCCTGAGACGAGAGGCGGGTAATCCTTCCCGGATTTTTGTGATGCCTCATCGGAGAGGAGCTCCAGGAGCAGATCTCCGAGGTCTATGCCTTGAAACCATTGCGTACCAAGGGTTCTGTCGTGGCCGTCGAAAAAATGGAAACCCGCAGGACAGGACGACGCGTTACTTTCGCGGATCTGCGCCCGTATTGCGCTGACGCGCCGTCTCCAGAATTTCGCACAATTTCTCCGCGCCCTCGGCAATGCGTGGGCCGTGGCGGCTGATCAGGTCGCCGTTGATCGCGAACAGGTTGCCGTTTTTGACCGCACGCATGCGCGGCCATTTTTCCCAGAGGTTGAGGCCGTCACGCAGCAGGCTGGACGAGACGATGGCGTCCGGGTCGGCCTGAATCACGGCTTCCTGCGCAACCGCAGGGGCGATCGGTTCGAGGTCTGCAAACAGAGATTTGCCGCCGCACAGCGAGATGACGTCGGCTACCAGATGGCGCCCGTTGAGCGTGGTCAGGGGTTTGCTCCAGATCTGATAGAACAGCGTCACCGGCGCCCGGCCTGCATAGCGGGTGCGCAATGCCGCCACCCGATTGCGGAACTCGCCCGCGGTGCGGGCCGCCTGCGTTTCCATGCCGGCGAGCCGGCCCATCGCCTCGATGGCGCGCGGCACGTCCGACAGCGTTTTGGGCTGGTTGTAATACACCGGGATGCCGAAGGCCAACAATTTGTCGAGCTGCTTCTGCGCATTGCCGTTGAGCCAGACCACGATCAGGTCGGGCTTGAGGCTGAGGATGCGCTCCAGGTCCAGCGAGTCGTGGTTGCCGACACGCGGTATCCGTTTGGCCGCTTCCGGATAGTCGCTGTATTCGACCGTGCCGACAATCCGGTCGCCCGCGCCCGCTGCGTAAAGCAGTTCGGTGAGGTGCGGGGCGAGGGTCAGGATGCGCCTGGCCGGCGCGGACAGGCTCACGGTTTTGCCGGCATCGTCGGTGAGGACGACGGCGGCATGCGTCACCGCACTGCCGATGGCAAGATACAAGCAAGAGAAGACATATGCGGCAAGTCGGAACAAAGGCCACTCCAGACGATTCGTGGCCGATTATCGCATCGGGTCCGATGCGATAATCGCGCTCCTTTGAAGCTGGCGGTTTCCCATGCGCGGCACGTTGATGATTCAGGGCACGACCTCCGATGCCGGCAAAAGTACGCTGGTGGCGGGGTTGGCGCGGGTACTCCATCGCCGCGGTGTTTCGGTTGTGCCTTTCAAGCCGCAGAACATGGCGCTCAACAGCGCCGTGACCGCAGACGGCGGCGAGATCGGCCGCGCCCAGGCCTTGCAGGCGCAAGCTGCGGGAATCGCGCCGCATACCGACATGAATCCGGTCCTGCTCAAGCCAAGCTCCGATACGGGCGCGCAGATCATCATCCACGGCAAGGTGCGCACCGACATGGATGCGCGTGCCTATCACGAGTACAAACCCCGCGCGCTGGCGGCGGTGCTTGAATCCTACACGCGCCTCAAGCGCGCCTATGAGGTGGTCCTGGTCGAAGGCGCGGGCAGCCCGGCAGAGGTCAACCTGCGTGATCGCGACATCGCCAACATGGGGTTTGCCGAAGTGGTCGACTGTCCGGTGGTGCTGATTGCCGACATCGACCGCGGTGGCGTATTTGCACATCTGACCGGGACGCTCAACTGCCTGTCGGCATCGGAGCAGGCGCGTACCCGCGGCTTCGTGATCAACCGCTTCCGCGGCGACAAGAGCCTGCTCGACCCGGGCCTGGTGTGGCTCGAACAGAAGACTGGCAAGCCGGTGTTCGGCGTTCTGCCCTACCTGTTCGGCATGCACCTTGACGCTGAAGACGCGATCCTGACCGAGCAGGCGGCCCATTCAGCGCACAGCCTGCGGGTGGTTGTGCCGGTGACGCCGCGGATTTCCAATCACACCGATTTCGACGCGCTGCGTGCGCATCCGGATGTCAACCTGACTTTCGTCGGGCCGGGCCAGGAGGTTCCACCGGCTGACCTGATCATCCTCGCCGGTACCAAGGCGACCACTACCGACCTGGGATGGCTGCGGGCCGCCGGCTGGGACGTGGCACTGCAACGGCATTTGCGCTACGGCGGCAAGCTGATCGGCATTTGCGGCGGCATGCAGATGCTTGGCTCCATGCTGCATGATCCGCAAGGTTCGGAAGGGCCGCCCGGTTCGGTAAGTGGCTTCGGCCTGCTCGATTTCCAGACTACCTTTGCAGCCGACAAGCAATTGCGCCAGGTGTCGGGCCGCTTGTGCCTTGACGGCGCGCCGCCGGTGCGCGGCTACGAAATCCACATGGGTGTCACCACCGGCACCGCCCTTGCGCGCCCCTCAAGCCTGATCGACGGCAACCGCCCTGACGGCGCGATCTCGGATGACGGACAGGTTTTGGGAACCTACGTCCACGGCATCTTCGACGATCCGGAGGGATGCAGCGCACTGTTGCGCTGGGCCGGCCTGGACAGCGCACGCGCTCCCGACCTCAACGACTTGCGCGAAGCCAGCCTCGATCGCCTGGCCGACACCATCGAGCAGCACCTGGACCTGGAGCGGCTGTTCGGCGAGATTTGCTAGCTCATGCCGTCGGCTTCCAGTCAAAGGTGTCGAAGTGCGCCTCGGTCGGTGTGGAGGTGACGCTCTCCACTCGCGCCAACGGCGGGCCCGCATGCGCCCAGGCGACGATGGCGTCTACAGCCTCCGCGCTGCCACAGACCAGCGCTTCAACCGACCCGCTGCGGCGATTACGCACCCAGCCGGTGATGCCCAACTCGAGTGCCTTGTCGACCATGGCGGCACGGTAGCCCACGCCCTGCACCTGACCACTGATCAGCAAACGGAGCGCCATGGTGTGAGCTTGCGTGGCCTCAGGCTGCAATCGGTGCCGGGTCGGCCGGGTCACGGGTGAGCGCCATCGCGGCCTCGAGGTTCGCCACCAGGTTTTCGGCGCCAAGGGACTTGACGAACCCGGCACGATTCATCAACGATAGTGGCTGCGCCGCGACATCGCAGACGATCAGCCGTGCGCCGCGCCGCAGCAACGATTTGCGCAGTACATCGAGCGTGTCGAGGCCGGTGGTATCGATGTTGATGACGTGGTGCAGGTCAAGAATCATCGCCGTCAACGGCAGCTCCGAGTCGATCTCATCCGAATCGAGCAAGGCTTCGAGCTTGCCGATCGAGCCGAAAAAGATCGAACCCGAAATCCGGTAGGCCTTGACGGCGGCCGGCAGCGCCGACGATTCCACCGGATCGATGCTGGTCAGGCTCGATACACGATAGATGAAAAACAGGCACGCGAGCACGATGCCCACTTCCACCGCCACGGTAAGGTCAATGATCACCGTGAGCAGGAAGGTGCTCACCATGGTGACGCGATACGGCATCGAGAACTGCCTGAGTTTGGGAAACTCGCGCCACTCGCCCATGTTGTAGGCCACGAACATCAGGATCGCCGCCAGCCCCGCGAGCGGCACGTGGCCGGCCAGTGGCGCCGCGACCAGCACGATCGCCAGCAGCGTTGCCGCATGCACGATGCCGGCAATGGGCGAGGCGGCGCCGGTGCGCACGTTGGTGGTGGTGCGGGCGATGGTGCCGGTGGCGGGAATGCCGCCGAACAGAGGCGTGACGAAGTTGGCGATGCCCTGCGCCATCAGCTCCTGGTTCGGATCGTGGCGGTCGTCGATCATGCCGTCGGCGACGCGCGCGCATAGCAGCGATTCGATTGCGCACAACAGAGCAATCGTCACTGTGGGGGCCACCAGGTTGCGCGCCGACGCCCAGTCGAACGCCGGCCATGCGAAGGCCGGCAGGCCGTGCGGGATGCCGCCGAATTTGGATTCGATGGTTTCGACCGGCAAGCCCAGCAAGGCGACTGCCAGCGTCGCCAGCGCCAGCGCCACGATGCTGCCGGGCAGGCGCGCGACAAACCCGAGGCGCCCACCGGCGAACAGCCGCGCGAAACGCGGCCAGAACACGATCACCGCCAGCGACCCCACCGCAAGGGCCAGAGCCGGGAACTGCGCGGTATGGAGGTTCTGCGCCAGCGTGCGGACTACGTCGAAGAAATCAGCCGGCATCTTTTCGACGCGAATGCCGACGAAATCCTTGATTTGGGAGAGCGCGATCAGCACTGCGATGCCGTTGGTGAAGCCGATGATGATCGCCACCGGGATGTAGCGGATCAGGGAGCCGATGCGCGTCAGCCCCATGATGAACATCAGCACGCCGGCCATCATGGTCGAGATCAGCAGGTTGGCGAGCCCGTAGTGGGCGATGATGCCGTAGACGATGACGATGAAGGCACCGGCCGGCCCGCCGATCTGTACCCGTGAACCGCCCAGAGCTGAAATGATGAAGCCGGCAATGATGGCGGTGAAGATGCCGGCTTCGGGCTTGACGCCCGAGGCGATCGCAAACGCCATCGCCAGCGGCAGGGCGACGATGCCGACAGTGAGGCCGGCGATCAGGTCAGCCGAAAACTGCTGTCCGTCGTAACTCTTGAAGGTCTTGAGAAGGTAGGGGCGGAACGGGTGCAACGGGAATGCCATGACAAAACTCCGGTGGAAATTTGAAAAGCAGCCGCAAGGCTGCGCTGTTCAAATTCCCGCCGGGGGCCCGCAATGGTGGATGCGCACCAGGAACTGGCGCTTGCGCGAGATCCGGCAGGGGTGGAGGTGGTGCAGGTCGAAACCGAAGTTCATGGCCTTACTTTACGCGCATCCCCGGCTGCGCGCCTTCGTCGGGTTCAAGCAGGTACAGGCCCGGCGAGGTGCCAGTGGTGTCGCTGGCGGCCAGCACCATGCCTTCAGACAGGCCAAACTTCATCTTGCGCGGCGCCAGGTTGGCGACCATCACCGTCATCTTGCCGATCAGCTTGGCCGGGTCATACGCCGACTTGATGCCGGCGAACACGTTGCGTGGTTTTGGTTGGCCATCCACAACTTCGCCGATGTCGAGCGTCAGCTGTACCAGCTTGTCGGCGCCCTCGACGTGCTTGGCGTCGATGATCCTGGCGATGCGCAGGTCGATTTTGGTGAAGTCGTCGATGCTGATGTGCGCGTTTTGTCCAGAGGTATCGGCCGGAGAGGCGCTCTGGGCGGTCTTCTTGGCGGCCTCGTCCTTGGGAACGTTGGTGGGAGCGGCTGTCGCGGCAGAGGCGGGCGTGGTGGGCATGTCGAAAAGGGTGTCCAATTGTTTGGGATCCACACGCTGCATCAGATGCTTGTAGCTCTGTATCGTATGACCCGCCGGAAGCAGCGTGCCGGCATCGGCCCAGGAGAGCGAAGGCACATTGAGGAAAGAAGCCACCTCGCCGGCGAGATGCGGAATTGTCGGTTTGAGGTAAATGGTGAGCAGGCGGAACAGATTGATGGCTTCGGAGCAGATGCGATGGAGCGCTTCCTGTTGCGCCGGATCCTTGGCCATGTCCCAGGGCTTGGCCTGGTCGACGAACTGGTTGATGCCGTCGGCCAATTGCATGATTTCTCGCAGGGCTTTGCCGAACTCGCGCGCTTCATAGAGGGCGCCGATTGCGGAGGCGGCCGATTGGGTTTCGCGCAGCAGCGCCGACTCCGCAGCAAGCAACTTGCCCGCGAACTTCTTGGTCACGAATCCCGCGCAACGACTGGCGATGTTGATGTATTTGCCGACCAGGTCGCTGTTGACCCGGGCAACAAAGTCATCCGGATTGAAATCGACATCTTCCACATTCGCATTCAGCTTGGCCGCGATGTAGTAGCGCAGCCACTCGGGATTCATCTTTGCGGCATCGAGGTAGCGCAACGGATCGAGGCCGGTGCCGCGCGATTTCGACATCTTCTCGCCCGACACAGTGATAAAGCCGTGTACATACACCCGATTCGGTACCTTGTAGGGCGTACCGGCGAACTTGAGCATCGCCGGCCAGAACAGGGTGTGGAAGTAGATGATGTCCTTGCCGATGAAATGAATCTGCTCGGTGTCTTCAGCGGCCATGAACTCGGCGAAGCTGCGGGTTTCGCCTTTCGCCCGGGCTTTGCCGGAATCGAAGTAGCTTTTCAGGCTGGCGAGGTAGCCCACCGGCGCGTCGAGCCAGACGTAGAAATACTTGCCCGGTGCATCGGGGATCTCGATGCCGAAGTAGGGCGCATCGCGCGAGATGTCCCAGTCGCCCAGGGCCGATTTTTTGCCATCCGGGCCTTCGCCCTCAAGCCACTCGCGAGCCTTGTTGGCAACCTGCGGCTGCAGCTTGCCGTCGAGCGCCCAGTCGCGCAGGAACGCGACGCACTTCGGATCGGAAAGCTTGAAGAAAAAATGGTCGGATGACTTCATCACCGGCTTGGCGCCGGAGAGGGTGGAGTAGGGGTTGATCAGGTCAGTCGGGGCGTACACCGCGCCGCAGACTTCGCAGGCGTCGCCGAACTGGTCCTTGGCGCCGCACTTCGGGCATTCGCCCTTGATGTAGCGGTCCGCCAGGAACATATTCTTGACCGGGTCGTAGAACTGCTCGACCGACTTGCTGTAGGTGAGTTTGGCGTCGTCGCGCAGACGCCGGTAAATGTCTTGCGACAGTTCGGTGTTTTCCGGCGAATCGGTCGAGTGCCAGTGGTCGAAGTCGATGTGGAAGCCTTCGAGGTACTTGGGGCGCTCGGCGGCGATGCGGTTGACCAGTTGCTTCGGCGTAATGCCCTCAGACTCGGCCTTGAGCATGATGGGGGCGCCGTGCGCGTCGTCGGCGCAGACGAAATGCACCTGATGGCCCTGCATGCGCTGGAACCGCACCCAGATGTCGGCCTGGATGTATTCCATGATGTGGCCGATATGGAACGAGCCGTTGGCGTAAGGCAGGGCGGTGGTGACGAACAGGCGCCTTTTGGGAGGTGCGGCGGGCGCGCTGCTGGAGATGGGGCCGGACATGGGTTGCAGCTTCGTTAAGAGCGGAAAACCCCTTATTTTATCAGGGCTTAGAGTGAAATCCTGAGCAGTTGCGATAAACTAGCCGACTTGTCCCAGATTGCAGTTGTCCTTACGGAACCCGCATAACCATGAGCATCACAGTTGAACAAATCCAGGCCGCCCTCAAGACGGTCATCGACCCGAACACCGGCAAGGACTTCCTTGCCACCAAATCGGCAAAAAACATCAAGCCCGACGGCAACAACATCAGCCTCGACATTGAGCTCGGCTATCCGGCCAAGTCGCAGATGGACGCGCTGCGCCGCGACACCATCAAGGCCCTGAAAGCCTTGCCCGGCGCCGGCAACGTATCGGTCAACATCAGCAGCAAGATTGTCTCGCACGCGGTGCAGCGCGGCGTGAAGCCCCTGCCCAATGTCAAGAACATCATCGCCGTGGCCTCGGGCAAAGGCGGTGTCGGCAAGTCGACCACTGCGGTCAATCTGGCGCTGGCGCTGGCCGCCGAAGGCGCCACGGTCGGGATTCTTGACGCTGATATTTACGGCCCTTCGCAGCCGCAGATGCTCGGCATCACCGGGCGCCCCGAGTCGGCCGACGGCAAGACCCTCGAGCCGATGATGGGGCATGGCATTCAAGCGAGCTCGATCGGCTTCATGATCGACGTCGAAACACCGATGGTGTGGCGCGGCCCGATGGTCACCAGCGCGCTCGAACAGCTGCTCAAGGAAACCAACTGGCGCGACCTCGATTACCTGATCGTCGACATGCCGCCCGGCACCGGTGACATCCAGCTGACGCTGTCGCAGAAGGTGCCGGTCACCGGCGCCGTGATTGTCACCACGCCGCAGGACATCGCCTTGCTCGACGCGCGCAAGGGCCTCAAGATGTTCGAGAAGGTCGGCATCCCGATCCTCGGCATCGTCGAGAACATGAGCACGCATATCTGCACCAATTGCGGCCACGTCGAGCCGATTTTCGGCACCGGCGGCGGCGCAAAGATGGCGAGCGACTACGATGTCACGCTGCTCGGCCAACTGCCCCTGCGACTCGACATTCGCGAGCAGGCCGATTCGGGCAAGCCGACCGTAGTGGCCGACCCGGACGGCCCGGTGTCCGAGATTTACCGCTCGATTGCGCGCAAGGTGGCGGTGAAAATCGCCGACAGCATGAAAGACATGACCGGCAAGTTTCCGTCGATCGTGGTGTCGAAGAACACCTGAACCCATGATGATGCGTTTGTTCGCCGCGCTGATTGCGCTGGGCCTGGTGGCCAGCGGTGCGGTACACGCCGACTACGCCAAGGGCCGGTCTGCGTTCATGCAGCGCGACTATGCGACCGCCGGCGCCGAGTTCGAAGCCGCGGCGAAGGTCGGCAATATACAGGCGATGGCCGCGCTCGGTTCGCTGTATGCCGAGGGGCTGGGCGTGGCGCGCGACGACCAGCGCGCTTTCGAATGGTATTTGCGTGCGGCGGAGGGCGGCCACGCCACGGCCCAGGGTGTGGTGGCGCGGCTCTACAGCACCGGCCAGGGAACACCGAAAAACGATGCCAATGCGTTGCTGTGGGCGCGCCGTGGCGCAGAAAAAGGCGACGCAGAATCGCAATACGTGATGGGCCTGCGCCATGCCGGTGGCCTCGGCGTGAAGCGCGATTCAGGCGAGGCGCTGCTCTGGTTTGGTGCTGCGGCCGAGCAGGGCCTGGTGCGCGCCCAATACAGCGTGGGCTTCCTGCTTGCACAAGGGGCGGCTGCGGCCAAAAATCCAGTGCATGCAGAGCGCATGCGCTCCGAAGCCTACAAATGGCTGCTGATTGCCGAGCGATCCGGCGACGCCAACGCGACCAAGGGGCTCAATGCCGTCAGGAAGTTGATGAGCCCCGAGCAGATTGCCGAGGCCGAAAAAAGCGCAGCAGCATTCCAGTCGATCAAACCCTACGCTTCCCAGGAAGCACCACAGGCA
This sequence comes from Burkholderiales bacterium, assembly GCA_947473125.1. GTDB lineage: Bacteria > Pseudomonadota > Gammaproteobacteria > Burkholderiales > JAEUOS01 > CANJDH01. Next base: position 44 of record CANJDH010000066.1, on the reverse strand, counting down.
AAACCATGAGCATCAAGAGCGACAAATGGATCCGCCGCATGGCG
>CANJDH010000065.1 GCA_947473125.1 Burkholderiales bacterium | reverse complement strand
GGCGAGGTTGGCATCGCCCGGGTTGGCGCCAGGCTTCAGTTTTTGCGCGAGGCGCGTGGGTCCTGTCAGTTCGGTGAGGGTCAGCGGGCGCTGGAACAACGGCTGCTTGGGCACGCGCACAAACGTTTCGCGGTAACCGGGGATGACCATGGCCGGCTGGGTGGCGTCATCGTAGGGACGATACCGTGGGACAAATGCCTGGCCGAATGCCTGGCGGGATGCCGGGCCGGCCGGAACGGGGTTTGACGAAGGCATGTGGATTCCTCGCAAGATTCACAACTGGACCCGCGAGAGCTTAAACTATGGCGTCAATCAAATCAGTCAACCGGGGAGAGCCGCATGAGCGCACAACTGAAAGAAGTGATGAAGTCAAAGGGTTCGGCCAAGGGTTTGGCCAAGGGGCCGGTCAAGGGGCGTGTGTCGGATGCCGAGTGGCAAACCCGGGTTGACCTGGCGGCCTGCTATCGGCTGGTGGCCCACTATCGCATGACCGACCTGATCTACACCCACATTTCGGCGCGCGTGCCCGGGCCGGAACATCATTTCCTGATCAACGCCTATGGGCTGATGTTTGACGAGATCACCGCCTCGGCGCTGGTCAAGATCGATCTCGACGGCAACATCCTGGAAGACGAAACCGGGCTGGGCGTCAACCAGGCCGGCTTTGTGATCCACAGCGCCGTGCACAAGGCCCGCGAAGACCTGCAATGCGTGATCCACACCCACAGCAGTGCCGGTATTGCGGTGTCGGCGCAGGCCGATGGCCTGCTCAACATTTCGCAGCATTCGATGCGGTATCACAAGCGCATCGCGTATCACGATTACGAGGGCATTGCCCTTGACCTCGACGAACAATCGCGCCTGCAGGCCAACCTGGGCAAGCACTCTGCGATGATCCTGCGCAATCATGGCCTGCTCGCCTGCGGGGTCGATGTGCCGGACGCCTGGGACAACATCTACTACCTCGAGCGCGCGTGCCAGGCGCAGATTGCGGCGCAATCGGGTGGCGGCAAGCTGGCGATCTGCAGCGACGCGGTCGCTGAAAAAGTCGCGACCCAGTTTGCACGGCCAGGCCGCCCTTCGGCCGGCAAGCAGTGGGTAGCCAGCCTGCGCCTGCTCGACAAGCTTGATCCTTCGTACAAGACTTGAATGCGCCTGACTGCGCCTGAGTGCCGCCCAACGTGAAAAGCAAACAGATACCTGCCATGAGACCCTCTCGTAGAGCCATTCTTCAGGCCATCGCCGCCAGCGCCCTTGTGCCCCAAGGGTTTTCGGCCATGGGCCAGGAGAATTATCCGAACCGCCCGCTACGCCTGGTAGTGCCGTTTCCGGCCGGTGCGCTCACCGACCTGCTGGGCCGCGCCGTCGGCGAGCGCCTCGGCAAGGCACTGGGCCAGTCGGTGGTGATCGACAACAAGCCGGGCGCCGGCACGCTGGTCGGCGCCGAGATCGTCGCCAAGGCGCCGGCCGACGGCCACACCCTGCTGATCTCCACCAGTTCCACCTTCGGCATCGCGCCGGCACTGTACAAGAACGCGCCAATCGAACCGCTGCGCGATTTCCAGCCGATCTCGCTGATGGGCACGGTGAATTTTTTCCTGATCGCCTCCAACGTGTTTCCGGCGAAAAACTTTCGGGAGATGGTCGACCTCATCAAGGCCAACCCGGGCAAGTTCAACTACGCCTCGGTCGGCAACGGCAGTGCCCACCAGCTGTTCATGGAAGACCTGAAGCAGCGCCTCGGGCTCGACATCCAGCACATTCCCTACAAGGGTACCGGCGCGGCGCTGATCGACCTGATCCCGGGCAAGGTGCAGGTCATGTTTGCCGATGCCACTGCTGCGGTGCCGAACATCCAGGCGGGCAAGGTGCAGGCCTACGGCACCTCGGCTGCCAAGCAGAACTCGCTGATCGCCGCGGTACCGCCGGTGGCGCAGTTTCTGCCCGGTTTCGACTGGCAGGCCTGGCAGGGCGTGTCGGCGCCGGCCGCGACGCCGCCGGCGATCATCGCGCGCCTCTCGGCCGAGATGCAGAAGTTCCAGAACACCGCCGAGTTTCGCGAGCTGCTGGCCAAGTTCGGCATGGAGCCGTGGGGGCCGATCACCCCGGCCGAGTTTTCTGCGCTGGTCAAGAGTGAAATGGGCCGCTGGGCCGAAGCGGTGCGCGTGTCCGGCGCCAAAGTTGAATAACCAGGAGTTCGCATGAGCATAGACGTGATTCCCCTCAATGGCTTTATCGGCGCCGAAATCCGCGGAGCCGACCTGTCGCGCCTCGACGACGCCATGTTCCAGGCCATCCATGATGCGCTGGTGCAATACGAAGTGCTGGTCATGCCCGATCAGGCGCGCATGACACTCGACCAGCAGGCCGACTTCGGCAAGCGCTTCGGCCCGCTGACGATCCATCCGTTCGCGCCGAATCTGGCCGAAAAGCCCGAGGTGATCGTGCTTGACTACTCGGCCGACCACCCGGCCGCGCGCACCGACATCTGGCACGCCGACGAGACCTACAAGCCGAACCCGCCGATCGTCACCATCCTGCGCAGCCGCGTGATCCCGGCGCGCGGCGGTGACACCTGCTTCTCGAGCATGACGGCGGCGTATCGCGGCCTGTCCGAGCGCATGAAGACGCACATCCATGGCCTCGAAGCGCAGCACGACTTCAAGCCCTGGCGCAATTTGTTCGAAGGCTCGGCCGAGGCGCGCGCGCAACTGCGCAAGCTCGAAGAGCAGTTTCCCAACCCATGGCACCCGGTGGTGCGCGTGCATCCGGTCAGCGGGCGCCGTTCGATCTACGTAAACCCGCAGTTCACCACGCGCATCCGCGGCATGAAGGACGACGAAAGCAGCGCGCTGCTGCAGTTTCTCTACGAGCAGGCGCACATTCCCGAATACCAGCTGCGCATCAAATGGAAGCAGGACATGGTCGTGCTGTGGGACAACCGCTCGCTGCAGCACTACGCGCCGCACGACTACTACCCGCAGCGCCGCACCATGGAGCGCATCACCGTCGAGGGCGACATCCCGATCAACGTGAGCGGCGATTACACATTGGAGACCGTGGCCGGCAACGGCATGGTCAATCCATCCGGCCCGCCGAAAAAGGCGCCGGTACGCCAGTTTGAACGCGCGGCTTGATGTAGATTGACTCATTCTCAAGGGAGTAGAGTATTCCAATGGAACAAACATTCCTCTCGATTGATCCAGAAGTGATGGGTGGCGCGCCGGTGTTCGCCGGCACGCGCGTGCCGATCAAAACATTGGTCGAACACCTTGAGGCCGGCGACACCATCGATGATTTTCTCGAAGGTTTTCCCTCGGTCGCTCGCGCTCAAGTCATCGCGTTTCTTGATGCAGCGGCAGTTCGGGTCAAAGAACTGGCGGCGTGAGAGTCTTTATCGACGAGTGCATAGATTGGCGCCTCTCCCGCGACATCTCGGGGCACGACGTCAAGACCGCGCACCAGATGGGATGGTCTGGCATCAAGAATGGCGTGCTGCTCGCGTTGGTGGCCGGCAACTTCGACGTGTTTGTCACCGTCGATCGCAATCTCGCTTTCCAAAACGTGGTGACCAACCTGCCTTTTGCCGTGATCGTCCTACATGCGCACACCAATCGGCTCGATGATTTGCGCCCCTTGATACCGGAGCTTATACGTGCAGTGGATCAATCAAAGCCGGGTGAACTCCGGCAGATTCAAGCTTGAACTTCGCTGAGTAAAGTCCAACATGAAGATCTGCATTTTCGGCGCCGGCGCGATCGGCGGCACCATCGGTGCGCGCCTGGCGCTGGCCGGGCATGAGGTCAGCCTGGTAGCGCGCGGCGCGCACCTCGCGGCGATCCGCGCCAACGGCCTCACCCTGCTGCAGGGCGCAGAGCGCCATGTAGTCACCGTCAAGGCCAGCGACCACCCGGCGCATCTCGGCCCGCAGGACGCCGTGATCATCGCCTTGAAGAGCCACACCCTGGCCGCAGCGGTCGACGGCATCGCGCCGCTGTTGAAAGACGACACGGCGATCGTCACCGCGATCAACGGCGTGCCCTGGTGGTTTTTCAACGGCTGGGGCGGCGTGCATCAGGGCACGGCATTGCAGTCTTGCGACGCCGATGGCCGCATTGCCCGCGCGATCGCGCCTTCGCGCGTGGTCGGCGGCGTGGTGTTCATGGCAGCCAACGTGCCTGAGCCCGGCGTGGTGCGCTGGAATTCGGGCAGCCGCTTTGTGCTCGGCGAACCCGTGCATCAGGCCTCGGCGCGTGTGGACGCGTTGGCTGCAGCGCTGGTCGGGGCCGGGATCGAGGCGGTGGCGTCCGACAATATCCGCCGTGAAATCTGGCTCAAACTCCTCGGCAACGTCTGCTTCAACCCGGTGTCGGTGCTCACCGGCGTCACCACCGATTTGATGCTCGATGACCGCCACCTCTCAAGCCTGTTCGCCGGCATGATGCGCGAAGCAATTGCCGTGGCCAATGCTCTGGGCCTTGATGTCACCATCAAGCCTGATGAGCGCATGGCGCAGACGCGCAAGCTCGGGCCGATCAAGTCGTCGATGCTGCAGGACATCGAAGCCGGGCGCCCGATCGAACTCGACGCCATTGTCGGCAGCGTGGTCGAAATTGCCGAGCGCCTCGGTATTGCCACGCCTTTCATCAATACGGTATTTGGCGCAGTGCGGGTGCGCGCTGCCGCTCTGGGTCTGTACCCGAAGCCGTGAAGACACGCATCACCGAACTGCTCGGCATCCGCTACCCGCTGGTGCAGGCCGGCATGAGCTGGGCGTCATCGCATGCCGCACTGCCGCTGGCGGTGTCAAAGGCGGGCGGCCTCGGCGTGATTGCCGCGGGGCCGATGTATCCGGATGCGCTGCGCGAAGCGATCCGTGAAGTCAAAGCCGGCACCGACGCGCCGTTTGCCGTCAACGTGCCGCTGTACAACAAGAACTCGGCCACCTATCTGGACATCCTTGAAGCCGAAGGCGTCAAGGTCATCATCGCCTCGCAGGGCGGCCCCAAGGCGCATCTGAAGCGCTTCCATGACCGGGGCGTCAAGTGGCTGCATGTGGTCACCTCGCCCGAGCATGCCGCCAAGGCGGCCGAGGCCGGCGTCGATGGCCTGGTGGTAGTCGGTGCCGAAGCAGGAGGGCATCCGCCGGCGCATGAGGTCGGCATTCTCGTGGTGCTGCGCGCCGTCGTCAAGGCGGTACACCTGCCGATCATCGCCGGTGGTGGCGTCGCTGACGGTTACGGCATCGCCGCACTGCTCGCGCTCGGTGCCGACGCGGTGCAGCTGGGCACGCGCTTTCTGATGACGCCGGAGGCCAACGTGCACGCGAGCTACAAGACGGCGGTGCAGCAGGCGGGCTTGGCCGATACCGCGATGGTCGGCAAGGCGAGCCTGCCGATCCGTATGTTGCGCAATGCCTTCGCCACCGAATACGAAGCGGCCTACAAATCCGGAAAACCGGTCGAAGAACTCAACGCCCTGTTCGGCACCCGCACCCTCAAGGACGCCGCGCTCGACGGCAATGTCGAGTGGGGCAAGACCGAAGCGGGGCAGAGCGCCGGGCTGATCGACGACATCGTGCCGGCCGCGGAGCTGGTCGAGCGCCTGATGCGTGAACTCAAGGCAGCACAACAGGATTTGAACGGGAAACTCGCATGAGCAATGAACTATTGATCAACAACCAAGGCGGCGTGCGCGTGTTCACCATGAACCGCCCCGACAAGCGCAACGCGCTCAACACTGCGCTCACGCAGGCATTGCTCGATGCCTTGCGCGCGGCCGATGCCGACGACAGCGTCGCCTGCGTGGTGCTGGCCGGTGCCGGCCAGGGATTTTGCGCCGGCGCCGACCTGTCCGAATTCAAAGACCTTACACCCGACAAACAGCACCTGGTGACGGCGCGCGCCGAGCTCACCACCAGCCTGCATGGCATTTTCTCCAAAATGAAAAAGCCGGTGGTTACCGCCATCAACGGTGCGGCCATGGGCGGCGGCGCCGGCCTTGCCGTGGCAGGCGACATGGCGGTGATGGCCGAGGGCGCCAAGCTCGGCTACCCCGAAGTCAAACACGGCATCGTTGCCGCGATCGTCATGACCAACCTGACGCGCCAGGTCGGGCGCAAGGCCGCATTCGAGCTGGTGGGCCTGGGCCAGCCGATCAATGCTGCGCGCGCGTTGGCGCTGGGCATGGTCAATCGCGTCGTGCCCGATGCCGACCTGATGAGCGAAACCCTGGCGATCGCCGAACAACTCGCTGCCGTCAGCCCGCAGGCGATGGCCACCACCAAGCAGTTGTTCCATGAAGTCGCCGAACTGCCGTTCGACGCAGCGCTGGAGCAAGGCAAGCGCGCCAACGAGCGCATGCGTGCGTTTGCCAAAAAGGCGCCGACATGACGGCGATGAATCGGCCTCTCGAAGGCGTCACCATCCTCGACCTGTCGCGCGTGCTCGCCTGCCCGTTCGCGAGCATGATCCTCGCCGAACTCGGCGCCAACGTGATCAAGGTTGAGCAGCCGGGCGAGGGCGACGAGACGCGCTCGTTCGAGCCCTTCGTTGAAAACGGCGAGACCGCCACCAGCGCCTATTACATGGCGTTCAACCGCAGCAAGCGCTCGATCACGGTCAACCTGCGCACGCCCGAAGGCCAGCAACTGATTCGCGACCTCGCCGCCAAGGCCGACGTGTTTGTCGAGAATTTTCCCGTTGGTACCTTCAAGCGCTACGGCCTCGACTACGCGGCGATCAAGGCAGTCAACGAGCGCATCGTCTATGTGTCGTGCACCGGCTTCGGCCAGACCGGGCCGTATGCCAAGCGCAAGGGCTACGACACTGTGTTCCAGGCCATGGCCGGGCTGATGAGCCTGACCGGCGAGCGCGGCGGCGGGCCGGTGAAGCCGGGCTTGCCGGTGGCCGATCTCACTTCGGGCCTGTGGGTCGCAATCGGCATCCTCTCGGCGCTCAACGGCCGTCATGAAACCGGCAAGGGCTGCCAGATCGATTTTTCGATGCTCGACGGCCAGGTGGGGCTGCTCTCACTGGCGGCAGCGCGTTACTTCGCCTTGGGCGAAGTCCCTCCACGGTTGGGCACCGAACACCCGGGCCGCGTGCCCTCAGCCACCTTCAAATGCGCCGACGGCAAATGGCTGCACATCACTTGCAGCGACCAGCACTGGATGCCGCTGATGAAAGTGCTCAAGCTTGAAGCCTGGGGCAGCGAGCCGGCCCTGCAGGACAACTCGGTGCGCGTGGCGCGCCGCGAAGAGGTGATGGCCAAGCTCACTGCGGCGATCTCCACCTGGAATCGCGACGAGCTCGGCGCCGCCTTTGATGCCGTCGGCGTGCCGGCCGGCCCGATCAACCATGTCGATGAAGTGTTCGCCGACCCGCATGTATTGGCGCGCGGCATGCGGGCCAGCTTCGAGCATCCCGATGCCGGCACCTTCGATTGCGTGCCGCTGCCCTACAAATTCGACGGTTGGGACAATCCTTCACTGGCACGCCCGCCGCTGCTCGGCGAGCACACGGAGTCCATCCTGAAAGACATGCTCGGCAAGAGCGCGGCCGAGATTGACGCGTTGCGCACGGCGAAAGCAATTTGACATGACCCAGACTGCAGCTTCCCCCACTGTCCTGATCGACCACCAGGACGGCGTCGCCACTCTCACGCTGAACCGCCCCGAGGCACGCAACGCCCTCAACAACGCGATGTGCGCCGAGTTGCTCGCGGCGCTCACCGCGATCGCCGCAGACGAATCAGTGCGGCTGGTGTATATCCGCGCCAACGGCCCGGTGTTCTGCGCCGGCGCCGATTTGAAAGAACGCCAGGGCATGGACGAAGCCGCAGTGCGCGCGCGCCGCATGAGCGCCTTCACCGCTTACGCCGCGATCGAGGCTTTGCCAATGCCGGCGATTGCCGTGCTCGAAGGCCCGGCGGTCGGTTCGGGCTGCGAAATCGCCGCCGCCTGCGACTTCATCATTGCCACCGACAAGGCCAGCTTCAAGACTCCCGAAGCGCTGTGGGGCACGGTCGGCGCCACGCAACGCCTGCCGCGCATCCTCGGCAAGCGCCTCGCCAAGGACATGATGTTCACCGGCCGTACCCTGTCGGCCGGAGAAGCGCTGCAGATGGGCCTCGTGGCGCGGTTGGTTCCGGAATCCGCACTGGGAGCCATTCTCCAGGAGGTGGCTGCGACAATCTGCAAGGCGCCGCCCGCTGCGTTGAAGCTCGCCAAGCGCTGCGTCGATACCGGTATCGAGCAGGACCCGAAAGGCGCGCTGCAGACCGAGCTTGACGCCATCGACGAGAACCTCACGCGCAATCCATGGAAGACCGGCATAGCCGACTTCGGCAAAAGCGGGAAAGCCGGCATTGCCGGGTTTGGTGGCGGGGGATGATGACTGCACGCCGATTCCACGACAGCCGGATGTACACTATTTGCTCGGAGGCGAACCATGGACCAAAAACCTGAATTCACGCGCATCACCATCAACCCTGCCGTGCTCAACGGCCAGCCAATCATTCGCGGCACGCGCATCACGGTGCGCTGCGTGGTTGAGGCAGTAGCGCTCTACCCGGATCGGGCGGAACTGAAAGCCGAGTATCCGGCGTTGACGGATGCCGACATCGAACAGGCGCTGCGTTTCGCCGCCCTGAGCCTGGCGGACGAGAACATCAACCTGGAGGCTGCTTGATCCGATTGTTGCTGGATCAAGGAGTGCCCCATGGCACTGCGAGACTGCTCAACGGTTGCGGCATCGAGACAATTCACGTGGGTGATCTGGGATTGCACGAGGCTGCCGACGAGGAAATATTGACGCAGGCACGCCTCTTGGGCCGCGTCGTCTGCACGTTTGATGGTGACTTTCACGCGCTGATGGCGCTGTCGGGTGCCACCTCGCCCGGTGTGATTTTTTTGCGTTTGCAACGATTGAACAGCGCCGGGTGCGCCTCACTGCTCGAACGGGTTTGTGGTCAATTCGGAAAAGCACTGACGGACGGCGTATTGGTCACAGTGACAGCCCGTGGCGTCAGGATGCACCGGCTTCCGGTCATGCGTTCATCCAAGTGAAATTGAGCACGATGGCGGAACTGGAAAAAACGATGGCATGGCAGCCCGCGGTTCTGCGCGAAGTCCTCGGCCGCACCGCCGCCGCACGCGCCGCGCACGACGGCCTGGTCACTGACCGCATGCGTCTGTCCTGGTCCGACGTGCATGCCAAGTCCTGGCAGATGGCGCGCGCCATGCACGCGCTGGGCATTCGCAAGGGCGACCATATCGGCATCCTGATGGGCAACAACGCGGCCTGGGTCACGCTGTTTTTCGGCGCGGCGTTGATCGGGGCGGTGACGGTGCCGGTGAACACGCGCTTCAAGGCGGCCGAGCTGGCGTTCTGTTTGAAGCAGGCCGACGTGAAAGCGCTGTTCCTCGCAGACAAATTCCTCAACATCGATTTCGTGGCCTTCCTGCGCGAAGCCGAGCCGGCCGTCGATGCAGCATTGCCGGGCGCCACCTTGCCCTTCCTCCGTCACGTTGTCGTGATGGGCGAAGATGTGCCGAAGGCCGCGATCGCATGGAAAGCATTTCGAAAAATAGAGGAGACCGTTGGTGAGAGCCAGTTCCAGGCCGATTGCGCCCTGGTCACGCCAGACGATCCGCTGCTGATGCAGTTCACCTCAGGCACCACCGCCTACCCCAAAGGTGTGCTGCTCACGCACCACAACATGCTGCGCAACGCCTGGAGTTGCGGCATGCGCATGGGCGTGACGCCGGAAGACCGTTACTTCAATTGCCGCCCGTTCTACCACGTGGCCGGCACCACGCTCTCCTTGCTGGTGGCGCTCACCTTCGGCGCCACGCTGGTGACGCAGCCGACCTTCGAAGCCGGCGGCGCGTTGAAGCTCCTCGCCGACGAGCGCTGCACCCTCACCAGCGGCAACGACACGCTGTTCCAGTTGATGATGGGCCACGCTGAGTTCGATCCGAAAAAGCTGCACCTGCGCGGCGGCTGGTCCGCCGCGGGGCCGCAGACCATGCGCCGCATCATCGACGAGATGGGCATGAAGGGAGTGTGCATCGCCTACGGCCTTTCTGAAGCCTCGCCCAACGTGGTGTTCAGCGACTGGCGCGACGCCGAGGAACTGCGCGTCAACGGCCGTGCCCTGCCGCACGAGGGCGTCGAGGTGCGCATCGCCAACTCCGACACCAACGCGCCCCTCGCACCGAACCTGCAGGGCGAGATCCAGGTGCGCGGCTGGAACGTGATGAAGGGCTACTACAAGAACGATGCCGCCAACGCCAGCGTATTCACCCCCGACGGCTGGCTGCGCACCGGCGACCTCGGCGTGCTCGGCGACGACGGGCGCTTGCTGATGGTCGGGCGCCTCAAGGACGTATTCCGCGTCGGCGGCGAAAACGTTGCGCCGGCGGAGGTCGAGGAAGTGCTGCTCGCGCACGGCGCCGTTGCCACCGCGCAGGTGATCGGCGTGCCCGATGCGCGCCTCGGCGAAGTGCCGGCTGCTTACGTGACCCTCAAGTCGGGCGCGTCAGCCACAGAAGACGAATTGATTGCCTGGTGCAAGGCGCGCTGCGCCAATTTCCGCGTGCCGCGCCATCTCAGAATCGTGGCAGACTTCGAAGCCATCGGCATGACCGGCAGCGGCAAGGTGCAAAAGAACAAGCTGCGCGAACACGCCATCAGGGAACTGGGCCTCGCGTGAGGAACACGCCATGACCGCCGACGTCACCCTCTGCGAGTGCTTCGCGCGCGATGGCCTGCAGCACGAGCCCGATTTCATCACCACGTCCCTGAAGCGCCAGCTGATCGAGCGTTTTGCGATGCTCGGCTTCACGCGCATCGAGGCGACCTCGTATTCCAACCCCAAGGTGGTGCCGCAGTTCGCGGATGCCAGCGAGCTTCTCAAGACCCTGCCGCGCAAGGCCGGCGTGTTCTACAAGGCCACCTGCGCCAACGTGCGCGCGGTCGAGCGTGCGCTGGCCGACGCCGACGCCGGCTATGGCGCCAACGAGATCAGCTTTCTGGTCTCGGCCAGCGAGGCGCATACCCAAAAGAACCTCAAGCGCACGCGAGAGGAGCAGTGGCACAACGTGCGCGAGATGGCGGCTGCTGCGGGCAATCGCTTTCGCATCATCGGCACGGTCTCGGTGGCGTTCGGCTGCCCGTTCGAAGGCCGGGTCGATCCGGGCGTAGTGGTGGCCGACGCGGCGCGCTTTGCCGCACTGGGTGTGACCCACGTCGCGATCGGCGACACCACCGGCATGGCAACGCCGCTGTCGGTGAAGGCACTGTTTGCGCAACTGGCACGTGAAGTGCCGCAGGTCACCCCGGTGGCGCACTTCCACGACACACGCGGCACCGGCCTGGCAAACTACGTGGCGGCACATGAAGCCGGCGTGCGCTTTTTCGACAGTGCGTTCGGCGGCGTCGGCGGCCACCCGGCCAAGGTCAAGTACGGCGGCGGCTTCACCGGCAATGTGTGCACCGAAGACCTGGTGGATCTGTTCGAGGCGATGGGTATCCACACCGGCATCGACCTCAGGGGGTTGATCGAGACCGCACACTTTTGTGAAGAAGTGCTGCAGCGCGAACTGCATGGCCGGGTCACGCAAAGCGGCCTCAATCCGCTGATTTCCGCTGCTACCGACTCATGACCGTCAAACTGGCACGCTGGTCGCTGCACTTTTACGCGCTGCCCTACCGGCGCGAGATCGTCTGGGCCAACGCGGTCGAGAAGCAGGGCACCTATGCGCTGCTGGTGTTCGAAGGCGAAAACGGCCATCGCGGCATCGCCGAGGGCACGATCAAGGCCACCTGGTCGGGCGTGTCGGCCAATTCCTTGAAGGCGACGTTTGAAGACGTGATCATGCCGCGCCTCGCCAGCATCGACGTGGCGGATCCGGCGGCGGTGGCGCAGGCGCTTGCCGGGATTCCCGAAAACAAGCTGGCCAAGGGCATGGCCGATAGCGCGGCATGGACGTTGCAAGCCGCCACCGTGGGCACGCCTCTGTGGGCCTCATGGGGCGGCCAGCGCGAGGTCGACCTCACCTGGGCCATCACGCGCCAGCCGCCCGCCGTCATGGCCGAGGAGGCGGCCGACATGTGCGGCCGCTACGGGTTTCGCACCCTCAAGGTCAAGGGTGGGCAGGGCCTGGAAACCGACCTGGCCGCCCTGCGCGCGATTCGCGCCGCCGTCGGCGACAAGGTCGCGCTCTACGTCGACGCCAACAGCGCCTACAAGGCCGAACAGGCACCCGCCTATGTGAATGCGCTTGGCGACGCCGGCGCCACAATTGCCGAAGACCCGTGCCCGCTGTGGCCCGATGCGCAGTTCGCGTCGCTGCAGGCGCGATCGGCATTGCCGATCCTGGTGGATCGCAATTGCACCTCCCTGCAGGATGCGCAGGCGTTTCTCGACAAAGGGGCGATCGCGCTCTCGACCAAGCCGGGGCGCATCGGCCTGTCCGAGGCGCGTGCCATCAACATGCTCGCAGCCTCGCGCGGGGCCAAGGTGGCGATCGGCCTCTACGCCGAGAGCGCCCTCGGCACGCTGATCAGCCTGCAGCAGGCGGCGGCCCTGTCGCCGGCGCAAACCCTGGTCGCGGCCGAGCAGACCTTTTATCTGGAAATGACCGGGCAAATCATGACGGCAATGCCCGGCATCGCGCAGGGTGCGATCACGCTGCCGGACACGGCCGAGCTCGCCACCATGATCGACTGGGCCAGCCTTGAGCGCCACGCGCTCTGACACCACGCTTGCGGAGGACCGACATGGCTTTGTCACAGCAACCTGCGTCACAGCAATCTGTGTCACAGGAAAAAAAGGCGCAACAGTTCAGGGCGCTGCACCAGGGCGGCTGCTTCGTCATGCCCAATCCGTGGGACGCGGGCTCGGCGCGCCTTCTCGAAGGCATGGGGTTCATGGCGCTGGCCACGTCGAGCGGCGCCGCCGCCGGCGTGCTCGGGCGCAAGGACGGCCAGATCAGCCGCGAGGAATCGCTTGCCCATGCGCGCGCCATCGTCATCGCCACCGACCTGCCGGTGGCGGCCGACCTCGAAAAGGGGTTTGGTGACACGGCCCGGGATGCCGCGCTGACGATCCGCCTGGCGGGTGAAGTGGGCCTGGTCGGCGGCTCCATCGAAGACTCGAGCGGCAACCAGGATGCGCCGATATTTGATTTCGGCCTGGCCGTCGAGCGCGTCACTGCCGCCGCCGAGGCGGCACGCGCGCTACCGTTCGCGTTTACCTTCACCGCGCGCTGCGAAAATTTCCTGCGCGGCAAACCCGACCTCGACGACACGATCCGGCGCCTGCAGGCCTACGAAAAGGCCGGTGCCGATGTCTTGTTTGCGCCGGCACTGCCGGACATCGAAACGGTGCGTCTGGTGTGCAGTGCCTTGTCGAAGCCGTTCAATTTCATGGTCGGCATCAAGGGCAAGTCGTTCAGCGTGCAGCAGCTTGAAGCCGCCGGGGTGCGCCGCATCAGCCTTGCCACCTCGCTGTACCGGGCCGCGATGGCCGGCCTGCGCAGCGCCGCCGAAGAAGTCCGGGCTGACGGCAGCTTCGGCTACCTGGATCGGCTCTGAAGCATGGCGCCCACCGACCCTCCTGATGGCTTCGTGCCGCACACGCGGCACAGCCCGCTCACCGCGCCGTGGGAGCCGATCTTCGCGCGCAGCAGCGCAGAAGCGGTGCAACTGGCCGTACAGATTCGCGAGGCCCATTGCAACTCGCGCGGCTTTGCCCACGGCGGTTTGATTTCGGCATTGGCCGACAACGCCATGGGCCTGTCGGCCGTGGTCGCATCGAAGGCCGGCGGGGCGGTCACGATCGGGCTGAAACTCGATTTCATGGACAGCGCCGCAGTGGGCGAATGGCTCGAGTTTCAGTCGCGCGTACTCAAGACCGGCAAGACCCTGGCGTTCACCGAATGCCGCGTGGTTTGCGGGGAGCGCCTGGTGGCGCACGGCAGCGCCACCTTCCGGATGCAGCCTCGCTAGGCGATCGGCCTCACCGCCGAGCGCACCGCCTTCATCGAAACCCCGGGGCCTGTCGCCGCTGCTGCTTGCGGTCACCGTGGTTTACGTGGTGCTTGGCTGCTTCATGGAAACCCTGTCGATGACGATCACCACGATCCCGATCATCGTACCGCGACCCATCCCCTACTGTGATTCAATCAGCGCTGATGCGCGCCGCCTTGATCAGCCTGTCCCAGCGCAGCAACTCGGTGCTGATGAATTCCTGCGCTTTCTCGGGGGTGGTCGGTGAAGGCTCCGCGCCGAGCGACAACAAGCGTTCGCGCACCGCTGGCGCGGCGAGGATACGCGTGATCTCGTCGTTGAGCCGGGTGACGATGGCGCGCGGGGTACCTGCCGGCGCCAGAAACGCATACCAGCCGGTCACGTCGTAACCAGGCACGCCGCTCTCGGCGACGGTCGGTAACTCGGGCGCCACTGCCGCGCGCGTGCCGCCCGATACTGCCAGCCCGCGCAGCTTGCCGTTGCGCACCTGCGGCAGGGTTTCGAGCACCGTGCCGAACAGCAGTGCCAGATGCCCGCCCAGCGCATCGCTCAGCGCCGGGCCGCCGCCCTTGTAGGGCACGTGGGTCAACTCCACTCCGGCCATGCGGTTGAACAGCTCGCCGGCGAGGTGGTTGGTCGAGCCGATGCCGCTGGAGCCGAAAGTGAGTTTGCCGGGGTTGGTTTTTCCATAGGAAATGACGTCGCGGATCGACTGCACCGGTACGCCCGGGTGCGCCGCGATCACGTAGGGAAACGTGATCGCCATGGTGATCGGCGTGAAGTCGCGGTGCGCGTCGTACTTGACCTGCTTGTACAGGGCCGGGTTGATCGCGTGCGGCGCCGCTGCGAGCAGCAGCGTGTAGCCGTCGGCGGGGGCCCGGGCGGCAAGCTCGGTGCCGAGCATGGTGCCGGCGCCGGGTCGGTGCTCGATCACCACCGGTTGCCCAAGTTTTTCGGAGAGCGGCTGCGCCACCAGGCGCGCGGTGATGTCGGTGCCGCCGCCGGGCGCGAACGGCACGATCAGGTGAATTGGTTTGGTCGGCCATGCATCGGCGGCGATCGACGGCATGGCAGCGACCAGCGCTGCAATCAACGCTGCAATCAACGCCACGGCACCGCGCCACCCTGGGTTGCCGCGCGCGCGCTGCCGGACTGCCGCCATCAGGTCTTGACCGGCCGGTTCTTCGCGAACTTCTCCAGCGCCGGGTCGATGTGCATCCACGGCAGCGCACTGTCGGTCCAGATGTTCATCGCCAGCGACAACCCGGATGCATCATCGAGCGAGCCGACCTTGAGTACCGTCATCTCCGGCATCTTCTCGCGGCGGCTGAACAGCGACGAGCCGCATTCACCGCAGAAGAACCGGTACAGGCGGTTGCCGCTGTCGGCAGTGTCGGCATACTGCTTCGGGGTGCCGCTGGTGATGGTCAGGGCGCTGGTCGGCACCGGCGCGTTATGGCTCGAACCGGCGCCGCTGATCTTGCGGCAATGGCTGCAATGGCAGGCGATCACGTTCTTGAGTGGCGCATCGATGCGGTAGCGCACCGCGCCGCACAGGCAGCCGCCGGTCAGGGTTTGCGTCATGGAAAAGCCCTCGTCATGGTCCAAGCGAAAGCAAAGTATAGGGCGTCGGCCGTGATATAACGAAAGGCATCACGCCTGCCGTGCCACCCCTGAAGGAGAATCAACATGATTCGGAGAATCAACATGATTCGCAAACTGATCGCCGCGACCTGCGCCGCACTGGCCCTGGCCGTATTGCCCCATGCCGCCGGCGCCGCATCGAAGGAGGAAATCGACGCCAAGGTGCAGCAGGCCACCGAGGATTTCTACAAGCAGACCAGCGCCGGCAAGGCCCTCGCCGCCAAGGCCGCAGGCATGCTGGTGTTCCCCGAAGTGCTCAAGGCCGGCGTCGGCGTCGGCGGCGAATATGGCGAGGGCGCGCTGGTGGTCAAGGGCAGCAACGTCGCCTACTACAACACGGCCGCCGCCTCGATCGGCTTTCAGTTCGGCGCGCAGGTCAAGTCGCAGGTGATCCTGTTCATGAACCAGAAAGTGCTCAACGACTTTCGCAAAAGCCAGGGCTGGAAGGCCGGCGTTGACGGCAGCGTCGCGCTCGCCACGCTTGGCGCCGGCGGCGAAATCAGCACCGAGACCGTCAAGCAGCCGATCATCGGCTTCATCTTCTCCAACAAGGGGCTGATGTACAACCTCACGTTCGAAGGCTCGAAGATCACCAAGCTGGATCGCTGAATGCCATTGCGTGCGTGCGCTGGCCAGCGTCTCAACGGCCGGTGAAGTGCGTCCATGTGGCTCCATTTCGGGCCATCAGGCGTCCTTGGTCCGGCCGGCGGCCCGCTTGCGCAGGATCGACGCGCGAAGTGCGCGCAATACTTCGCTCGGGTACACCGGATCGGCCGCCGTCAGGTAGGACAGGTTGCGTGCGTGCACCCGCTTGTGCAGCACCACCTCATCGAGGATGCCGATCGGCAGCCCGCTGTCCTTGAGCTTCACGAACCAGTCAATGTCGTTCGCAATCACCCAGTCTTCCCCCCAGTCGCCGATGTGATCGAACAGTCGGCGCCGCGCCAGCAAGGCGCCGGGCATGTGGGCCAGATGATCCTCGCCGAGGATGTCCTCCCGAAAGCCGCGCGCCGGCGTCTCACCCGGTTCGAGAAAGAAGCGCACCTTGCCGATGACGCCCTCGAGTTCGGGCTGTTCGCGCAGCATGGCAACCTGCCCGGCCAGCTTGTTTGGCGCCCAGCGGTCATCACTGTCGATGAACGCGATCAATTCGCCCCGCGCGTTGCGCAATCCCCAGTTCCAGGCGTTGGCGAAGCCCTTGCCCGGCTGCTGCAGGAAGCGCACCCGTGCACAGGACCTGGCGATGGCCTCGGTAGCATCGACGGACTGGCCATCGATGACAAGGATTTCAAAGTCGTCGAAGGTTTGCGCCGAAACACTGTCAAGGCAGGCGCCGAGATAAGCCGCTGCATTCCTGACGGCGATGATGACGCTTGCTAGAGGAGGGGGCACGGAAGCCATGTGTCGTGCATTGTCCTTCAAAGGATTAACCGGACGGCATTGATCGGGCTGCCTGCCGCTATGCTAGGGTGCGGAGTGGGCAGGATACGACGGAGCCGCCGTCACTGCCTGCCGTCTCCCCTGTTCATGTCGAATCTTCCCACTCGCCCCCTCCTTAACGTCCTCTGGCGCCGGCGCACGCTGGACTACCTGCCGGAAGCCTATTTTATTCTGCGCGTGTTGCTCGCCGGCCTGGGCCGCCCGGTGCGCGTGATCGCGGTGGAAAGCCTCGCTGAAGCGCCGTTCACTGACAACCTGCTGGTGGTGAGCATGTTGACCGAGTTCGGGGCTTATCTTGCCGAAGCGCGCCGTCGCGGCAAGCGCAACCTGATTCTGTTCCATCTCGGAGACGAGCAGGGGGACGACGACAAGGGCTTTTACACCGCTGCCGATCTGGTATTGCGCCATTACTGGATCGCTCCCGTCATGGCACAGCCCAAGGTGCTGTGGGTGCCGAACGGGTATGCGGTGGGCGTCGGTCCGGTGCCGCAGCAGACCCTGATCAGGTCGAGCCAGCGCACCCTGCCGGGGTTTTTCGAGGGCGCGCTGGGCATGCGTGTGCTGTCGGACCAACGCCGCAGCATGAAAGCCGCGGTCGAGCGGTGCGCTCTTCCATTCGAGATGCGCTACAGTGCCTCTTCTCGCGAGCGTCTCGGCCGATCCACGTATGCGGCGCGGCTTGCCAATGCCCGATTCGCGCTCGTGCCAGGCGGCAACTCACCCGAGACCATCCGCCTCTACGAGGCGCTCGAAAACGGCGCGATACCGGTCATGTTGCGCAGTGCATTCGTCGATGCTCCGGACGCGCTGAACCGGCCGCCGTTTGTGCTCCTCGATGACTGGAGCGAGTTGGGGCCGGCCTGCGCCCCTTACCTCGACGGTTCGGCACGTGCCGCCGCGGCGCTCGACGCGCTGCAGGACGAAGTGCTGGTCTGGTGGGAACGATTCCGGTACGTCCTGCAGCAGCGGGTGCGTGAACGCATTGACGCGGTTGTCGCGCGCTAGACGTCGCGAACCAGAAATCCGATGAGCTTCAGGCGCGGTGGCGCCATGGCAGGGGGGCGCGCGTCCTGCATCGGTGCAATCGCCACGCGCCGCCCGGCTGCGTAGGGAGCGTCGAACACGACAGCGTGCAAGCGCTCGTAATGGCTCCAGCGGTCGCGCAGTTCGAATGCCTGTCCGTCGATTAGGGCAGGGCCGGCGTTCGGTCCGGCGACGATCAGCAATCCGAGCAACTCGCGGGATTCGGAATGAAAGTGGAACTCGTTGTCCGGTCCGATCTCCAGGGTGGGGTACACCAGCCGAAACCGCCCCTGGGTACAAGCCGCGGGTTCGCGCAGCGCGTCGGTGCCGACCGGCACGACGGTTGCACTGGCGTAATCCTTGTCAAACAGCGGCGCAGCGGTCCGGGGCGAGCCAGCGCTCGTGAAAAGCGGCTTGAGCCGCTCCAGGATCAACGCCGCCGTGCGCATGCCGCCGGCCGCTGTCGTGTGCACCACATCGCGAAAAAATTCCGGGCCGGCTCGAACGAGGTCCGGACCGAGGTCGATGGCGCCAATCCCGTGGTGGGCGGCAATCCGCGCATAGAGCGCGCCGACGGCAGCGGCGTCCGCGCCTGCGCCATCCTGTCTCGGCAAATTAAGGAAACACGCGGCGCAATCGATGGCGGCCAGTTTGCGCAGCATGCCCTCCAGAGCGGCGCCGCTGTTCGGGCGCAGGCCGACTCCGATGTCGCCGGTCATGCACTCGATGAAACACAGAGTGGGACGGTGGCGGATCACCAGATCGTCCATGGTGCAAACGCTGGCAATCGAACCGACGCCGCCAAACCCGGCGTTCACCGCCCGGTGCGGTTGTCCGAACAGCGCGACCAATCCAGCGTGCAGGTGCGGGCGGTAACCGTCCTTCTGGGCAGTGACGCTGTGTCCCAGATAGGCGATCGCCGCAGGCGCGGCGGCAAGTTTTGCGGTGACGCTGCGTAGTCCGCTCAAGGTGTCGGTGCCGGGATTTCAATGCGCAAGTTGCCCGCGTCGAGCGCAAATTGGCAGTCGGCCGCGTTCAGTATGTCGGTCTCATGGCTGATGATGACGATCGCCGTCTGTGGCAACCGGCTACGGATGCGCCCGAGGATCGCTTGCGTGGCAGCAGTGCCCAGGTGATTGGTCGGTTCGTCCAGGATCAGCAGCGCGGGGCGCCGGAGCACGGCGCGCGCGATCGACAAGCGCTGCCGCTGCCCGCCTGACAACGGAGCGCCGCTTTCGCTCAACCAGGTGTCGAGCCCGGCGGGCCACTCGCGGACGAAGCCGGCGCCGGCGATCTCCAGTGCCTCGTGCAGGCCGGCATCGGTTTCGGGCGTGCCGAACACTAGGTTGTCGCGCACCGTACCCGGGAACAGGTCCGGATCCTGGCCGACGAAGCCGATGCGCGCGCGCAGTGCCGCCATCTCGAGCTCGTCGTAGGCGATCCCGTCAGCCAGGAGACGCCCCGCATCCGGTCTGGCGAGGCCCAGGATCAGGTGGGCAATGGTGGTCTTGCCGGCGCCGCTCGGGCCGCGCAGCGCCGTGATGCGGGCGGGCTTGATCAGCATGTCTGCGGCATGCACGACGCGCTCGTCCCGGTAAGCGAAGCCCACCCCTTCGAGCGCCACCTCGCCGCAAAATTCGATGCGTCGGGTACCGGCATAAGACGCAATGGTGGGCCGCTGCCACAGTTCGAACAGGTGTTGCAGAGCCGCGTTGCCGGAGACCAGCAGCGGCGCCTGCGCAAACAGGACCGACAGATTGGCGCGGAGCATGCCGAGCGCGAAATAGAAGGCGATCAGCCGGCCAATCTCGATCTCGCCTGCCGCCATCAGGATGCTTCCGGCGACCAGGATCAGCATGGCGCTGAGCATCATGGCTTCACCCTGGAGCAGGCCGGCTGCGGTGGCCAGCCAGGCGTATTGATAGCCGGCATCGGCAAGGGCGCCGGCGCGGCGGGACAGATGGACCTGCTCATCGGGCTCGGCCACCTGGATCCTGGCAAGGTCGCGGCGCTTGAGCGCCATCAGGACGTTCGCGCTGAACGCTTCGAAGATGTCGTGAAACCGGCTGATCCTGCCTTGCAGGGGCCGGTGCAGCAGGCGCGCGATTGCCCAGGTGAGCGGCAGGATCAGGATCGCCATCGCGAACAGCCGCCAGCTCAAGGCCGCGAGGACACACAGGAGCACGGCGGCCGACAGGCTGCAGGGCAGCACGCGCGACAGCAGGCTGTTGTCCATGACGTCGACGCGCTCGGTGTCATGGACCAGTGCCGAGTGCAGGCTGCCGATTTCGCCTTCCCGCGCATGCAGCCACGATCGCTGGTAGATTGCGCCCGCGACCTGGTCGCGCAGGCGCCAGACCGCCGCCTTGGTGGCGCGCAGGTTGAAGTGGTTGGCCGCCATCAGCATGGCGTCGCCGAGTAGGTAAAGGACGGGTAGCAGCAGGGCGGCGACCGCGATGTCCGCCAGATCGGGCCGGGTCGCGGCAGCGTCAAAGATGTTCTTCAGCAACAGCGCGATTGGCAGGGCCAGCGCAGCCTGCGCCATGCTCAGGACGCTGGTCAGCATGACGATGCGGCCGCTGCCCGCGTGCAAGCCGACGAAATGGCGCCATGCCGGATTCACGGGCGAACCGCTCTGGCGAGTCGACGCAGTGTCCACGAGGCGATCTCTCCAGGGGTCTTCTGGCCGATCTTGGCACTGATGTAGCGCCAATATCCGATCAGTCCCCCGGTACCCGACAGCTCATGGGCGGCCACGTGGCGGTGCAGCTTCACTGCAGTGAGCAGGTTCCAGCGATCCGGCGATTGCAATTGCGACGTGTACAGCAGCCGTTCGGTGGCGCTCACGGGGGCTCGTGCGAGATCCGCAATCACCGACGCTGGCACCGGCAGGCGCATCGCGGTGCGCAGATAGCCGAGGGTCTCTATAAGCGGCAGTGCCAGGCCGAGCCGGAGGGTTTGTGCCTGCAGGTGCGCCCAGTCGATGCTGCCGTGCCGCAGCACCATCGCTGCATCGGCCACCCAGCGCACCACCGGAAACGGATTCCAGCGCGCGCCGTGCGCGCAGATGTGCACCAACATGTCGGCGGCCCCGGGGGCCAGCAGCGACGCGCCGGCAACCTCAAATGGCTCTGCGTGCGCCCAGAACTGTGCATTGGCCTCGTCGCTGTAGCGGCTCCACAGCATGCGCCAATGCAGATCGAGGTAGATCCCGGGGCGCGTCGGATGCTCCAGCACGCACTCGATGTTGGTAGCGAGCGCGTCTGACGAGTGCGGACGCGGGCCGTTGAGCCGCCAGCCCTGCGCCTGGAGCAGATCGAGGGCGCCCAATGCATCGGCGGGGCCGACCAGCAGGTCGAAATCGCTCATCGGCCGCAGCGAGGTGGCGGCGTAATAGCGATGGGCCAGGACCATGCCCTTGAGGGCGATGCCGCAGATCGAGTTGGCCTGCAGCGCCTGCGCCGCCTCGGCGGCCACGCGAAACAGGATCTGGTTTTGCGACCAGGCGCGGCGCTGCACGCCGCGATAGGTGCCGAACTGCGGGTCCTCCAGTCCGAGGCGCCGCAACTGGTCCGCCAGCAGCGGCAGCAGGCGGATCGAACCCAGGTCGAGCGTGTCCAGATGGGTCGCGCTGCGCCACGCACGCCACGCCGCAACGGCCTCGTCGTTCTCGAACAGGCAGGCTTTGAGGAGTTGTTCCTGCGCGGGGGTCGGCAAGAACACGCCGGCGTCGCTCAACGGCATCCCCGGTTCAATGGGTCTTCCTGCGCCGGTCGAGCACAAGCTTCATGACCCGCGCGTACTCCACCATGCGTGAACGGTTGTGTCGCCCCTGGTTGTGGGCGTGCAGCCTGCGCCGCGTGAGCACTTGCGGCAGCATCGCCGGTTTCATGCCGATATCGATGGCCCGCGCATACCAGTCGATGAATTCCCCGATCCGCAGATCGGCATTGAAGCGGCCCACACGCTCGAACGCCGTGCGGCGCATGAGCAGCGTGACTGCGGAGGCACCCGGCAGCGTGACTGCGGAGGCACCCGGCAGCGTGACTGCGGAGGCACCCGGCAGCGTGACTGCAGGGCTGGCGAACTCTTCCACGTTGCCGAAGATCATGTCGCCATCGCCGCGTTCGAGGCTGGCCATCTGCAGGCGCAGCTTGTCCGGGGTCCAGAGATCGTCGGCGTCGAGAAACGCGAGCATCTCGCCCCGGCAAACCTCGACGCCGTGATTGCGAGCAACCGATGCGCCGGCGTTGGCTTGCCGGAAATAGCGCAGGCGCGGGTCGCCAAAGGCCTGTGCCATATCGCGGGTCCTGTCGGTCGAGCCGTCGTCAACGACGATGATTTCCAGCTCCGTCAGCGATTGGGCGGCAACGCTTGCCAGTGCCTCGGCCAGGAAAGTTTCACCGTTGTAGACTGGTATGATCGCGCTTACTAGCCCTTGGATGTGGAGTGCCATTTTGTGGAGTGCCATTTTGTGGAGTGCCATTTTGTGGAGTGCCATTTGCAGCGTTTTCGAGTGAACCATCCCAGCGTCGTGCATGAGGCATTCGATGAGGAAATAGTAGTGGTAAATCTGGAGACCGGCAACTACTACAGTCTATCCGGAACCGCACCGAAAATATGGATGGACCTGGCGGAAGGCCGGGACCTCGACGAAATTGTCCAGATGCTGCAGACCCGCCATGCCGAAGCGCCCGAGGTGTTGCGCGCCGCAGTGCAAACCTTTGCCGACCGGCTGCTTGCCGAAGCGCTGCTTGTGAACCTTGAAGAGGGCGGTGGCGCGCGTACGCAGCAATCCACGCAACCGGTCACGCCGACGGCACCTCCGACACCCTTTTTGGCCCCGGTGATCGAGAACTACACCGACATGCAGGATCTGCTCATGCTCGATCCGATCCACGACGTCGATCCTTCCGGTTGGCCCGCCGCAAAAACGGATGCCTGATCAGGCAGTCGACGCAACACGCTTTTTCCGGCAGGTGTCTGACCAGATTGCGCTTGCCGAACGGGCTGCCAACACGGTCACGACGCGCTGGTTCGACATCGCCGGCTGCACGCTGAAGATCCGCTTTCTTGGCTCGACCCTGACGCCGGTGATCGCGCCAGCGCTCAGCCACCTGGAGCACGCGCCGGCTTCACGCGATGCCGACCTGACGCTGCATTGCTGGGACTGCAGCTCGCTCGGTCTCGCCTTCCCGCTGGCGCCGGTCGACAAGGCAGCGTTCACGCCACGCGGCGAGATACGCGGCTTGAACGACGCGCGCCATCACGCCGCCTTCGAGCCGAGCGGAAGCCAGCTCAGCCTCATGGATGTGACCGACGGGCAGGCCATCTATTGCGTCGGCAATGCCGCGCAGATCCCGCGCTTCAACGCGGCCGAACCGGTGCGCGGGCTGCTCTCCTGGTTCATGCGCGCGCATGGGCGCCAGCTGCTGCATGCCGGCGCAGTCGGCACGCCGCAGGGCGGTGTGCTGCTGATCGGCCGCAGCGGCGCCGGCAAATCGAATACGGCGCTCGGCTGCCTCGCCTCCGGTCTGCGTTATGCGTCGGATGATTTTTGCGCGGTGTCCACCACCGGGTCGCCGACGGTCTACAGCCTGTACAGCACCGGCAAGACCCACAAATCGGACTGGAGCTGGCACCCGTTCCTGCAGGACCTCGCCCCCGATCCGGACCACGCGCGCAACGACAAGCTCATCTATTACCTGCATGCCGCGGTGCCAGACAAGCTGATCCGGGCATTTCCGCTCAAGGCGATTCTGCTGCCGCGCCGCGGCAGCGGCGCCTGTTCGGTGCGTCCGGTGGCGCCGGCCGCGGCGCTGCGTGCCAGCGCTCCCGATACCGCCCACCTGCTGCCGGACGCCGGGGTCGAAGTGCTCACCGGCATCGCCGGCCTGGTGCGTGCCGTGCCCTGCTACGAATTGCTGCTCGGTTCCCCGCCGCAGGACATTCCTGGCCTTATCGCAACGCTGCTGGACAGCTTGTAGCATGCCGGCCATGATCCGGCCGAAGGTGCTGCACTTGATCGAGCGCCTCACGCTGGGTGGTGCCGGACGCGCGCTGATCCACCTCGCCGGCTTTTCGACGCACGCCGGGCGCGCCACGCATCGCGTGGTGTCGTTGGCACCGGCACATCCTGCGGCGGCGCAACTGGCAGCGAGTGCCGGGTTGGCGCTGGCTGCCGGGTCTGCGCTGACCGATGAAGTGGCCGATGCCGACATCGTCCACATCCACTTCTGGAACACACCGGAGCTCTATGCCCTGCTCGAGCAGCCGCTTGGCGCGGCGCGCATTGCCGTCACCTGCCATGTGGGAGGGCTGACGGCGCCGCAGGTACTCACCCGCGAGGTGGTGGAGTACGCCGATGTGCTGCTGGTCACCTCGCCGCTGACACTGGCAAGTGCGGACGACGTGTTGCGATACAAGGCCGTCCTGGCCCCGAGCCCGGCAGATTTCGGTCGTCTGGGGAATCTTGCCCCGGTGGCGCACGCCGGCTTCCGCATCGGCTATGTGGGCGCGGTGGATTTCGCAAAAATGCATCCGCACTACGCGGCGATGCACGCGGCCATCGACATCCCCGAAGCGAAAGTGATCGTGTGCGGGCAGGGCACGGCAAGCGCCAGCCTCAAACGGCAGATGGCCGATCTCGGCGCCGCGAACCGGTTTGAGTTGTGCGGCCATGTCGAGGACATTGCGCCGGTGCTGGCGAGCCTGGATGTCTTCGGCTATCCGCTCTGCGCAGACAACTATGCGACCAGCGAACTGGCCCTGCAGGAAGCCATGTTTGCGGGCCTGCCGTGTGTGGTGTTCGCGCAGGGCGGGCCCGCACACGTGATCAGCGACGGTCGGACCGGGTTTGTGGTTGACAGCGAGGCACAGTACATCGAGCGCATCGCCTATCTGCATAAGCATCCGGAGGAACGGGCCCGGATCGGCGCGGCAGCGGCCGCCCAAGCCAGGCAGCGGCTGGGGATTGCGAACCTGGCGCCCCTGGTGGACGCTGCCTATGAACAGCTGTTGCGTCGCGACAAGCAGGCGCGGCAGGCGCTGCCGCGCCTGCACGGCGCCGATGCACTGCTGCGATCCCTCGGAAACTTGCAGGACATATTCCGCACCAGCCTGCTCGCCGAGGACGATGCCGCCATGGCCGCCGACACCCTGATCGCACAGGCCACACCGGTGCTAGCCAGCGCCGACGCCGGAGGCGTCCTGCATTACCGGCGATTTTTCCCCGATGACGCCATGTTGCGGCTCTGGTCGGGCCTGATCCTGCTTGCGCAACAGCGGCCGGCGCTCGCTGCAGCCGAATTCACGGCGGCACACAAACTCGGTGTCCGGGGCACGCGAGCCGAAACCTATCTCGCACGCGCGATTCGCACAGCGCACGGGCGCCACGGCGTCTGAACCGAAACCACCATGACGATCCGCTCCCACCAAGGGTTTCCCGGATCAATGCTCTGGGAGGCGCACCTACCAACGATCTACACGGCATGCCTGGTTGGGCTTTGGCCTAAAGTGACGCTTCACCGAGATTGGACATTGCAGTACCGACCCGAGCACGAATGAACGTCGAACAACTCCAGCAACTCTGCCTCGGCTTTCCCGGCGCTACTGAAACACTGTACGGCAAGCCAAGCAGTATCCTGCTGTATGCCGTCGGCGGCAGGCACTTCGCCTATTTCAAGGCCAGCGAACCCGAGCGCTGGCGCTTCAGCCTGTTCGTCACGCCGGACCGGTTTGTCGAATTGACCGACGTGCCCGGCGTCAAGCCGGCGCGTTACCGGGGGCGCTACCACTGGGTCACGATTATCAGGGTGCAGCGGTTTTCGCCGGACTACCTTGTCGAACTGGTGGCGTGGTCGTACCGCAAGTCGCTCGGCTCCCTCACCCGGGCGCGCCAGGCCGAGATTGTCAGCCTGCCACGTGCTTCAGTAGCGCCGCGGCGCCAAACAGCGCCAGAACCGCCGGCGGCGCGGCGAAAAACAGCAACCAGTTGATGCGCCAGGTGGGAAGATTCATGGTCGGATCGTTGCTGCGGGTCTGGTCGAACTCGGCACGGTCGAACGCGAGCCGGGTAAACGCCACGGCCAGCGCGAGCAGCAACAACTCCACCAGCGCGGTGAGCCAGACATTGTGCCGCACCATGGGTAAAGCGACCGCGAGGATCGGGTAGACCAGCAGCGGCACGCCGTAGGGGAAGGAGTAGCCGTTGCCGGTTTGTTCCGAAGCTTCCGGGTCGGTTGGTGGTGCGTTTTCCGTTGCGGGTTCCTCTGTG
>CANJDH010000064.1 GCA_947473125.1 Burkholderiales bacterium | reverse complement strand
TTGGCGTACAGCAGCGTATAGCCGTCGGCCGGCGACCGCGCGACCGCTTCTGCACCGATGCGTGCGCCAGCGCCGGGCTTGTTGTCCACGACGACCTGCTGGCCGAGTGCACCGCTCAATTTTTGCGCGACCAGGCGTGCCGCTATGTCGGTGACCCCGCCCGGCGCATACGGCACAATCAACTTGACGGGTCGGTTCGGATAGCTTTGTGCTGCGGCCACGGCCGGCACGATGGCAAGAACGATGCACAGCGGGAAGGTGCACAGCGGGAAGGTGCACAGAAGGCGAGACACGACAAACAAGTTCACGTGAGCTCCGTTCACACGCGCTCGGCATCGAACGTGATGTTGACCTTGCGGAATGCATCCGCCACATCTGCGCCATAGCGCTTGACTACCTCGTCGCCAACAGAGGGGGCATAGGCGACCAGATCGCTCATTTTTTCCTGACCTTGAATGATGACAAACAGGCGGCCGGTGCTCTGCCCGGTATTGCGGAAGGAGCGCATCACGCGGTCAGGCATGGCTACGAGGTCATAGGTGCGCGCGGGGATGCGATTTTCATCCTCGAAGCCCCAGGTGATATCCCATTCGCCGTCGAGGACAAAAAATGATTCCTGGCTATCGAAGTGGGCGTGCGGCAACGGGCCATCGCCCGGCACGCACTCGGCAATCGCCAGATACAGGCCGGGCAAGCCCTTGAGCGGCGCGCTTTGCGAGCGCCCGACATGGCCTTCGGGAACGATCAACGGGTAGACCGAACCCGCGGTAAGCCATTCGGTGGCGGCGGGCGGGATCGCGCTGCCGCTGGTGAGCGCACGCTTGTACGGGACCAAGGTCTTGAAACGGGTGATGCGCGAATCGATCTCGCCGGTTTTGAGGGCGCGACCGCGGCCGCCGAAACTGACCGCGAGTGCGGCGAGCACGTCCGGCGCAAGGGGCGCTCCTGCGGGTGTTTCGGAAAACGCAGCCGGATAGCGGCTGTCCGCTGGAGCATTGAGTACGCAGATCAATTGGGTCGCGCCTGATGAAGCGTTGCGTAGCGTGTGCAGTACGTCAACCGGGATCGACAGCATGTCGAAACGATTGAGAGTGAGGGATTGATCGAGGTCGGGGCCAAGCCGGATTTCGACCGAGCCTTCGAGACACAACAGGTTTTCGATGGCATCAGGGTTGCGGTACGGCATGGACGTTGCACCAGCCGCCATTGCCA
Organism: Burkholderiales bacterium; assembly: GCA_947473125.1. Classification (GTDB taxonomy): domain Bacteria; phylum Pseudomonadota; class Gammaproteobacteria; order Burkholderiales; family JAEUOS01; genus CANJDH01. The sequence continues at coordinate 25,555 of CANJDH010000064.1, read as the reverse complement.
TGTGGCCGGTGCAGGCACGCGTGGGGCTTGGCAGCCGCGCACCGGCAAAGCGCCCCTGCGTGTTGCGCGGGCCCATGAGAGGTGCCAGGCGGGCACCCCAAAGCGTGGCGCTGGCATCGTTCAGTGTGCTCGAGCGTGCCGTGGCTGCGTAGTCCGCGTGCTGGGCTGTCCAGGATTTCATGTCTTCGGGTGTAACGTGAGCAGTCTTCATGATCAGGAATCTCCTTGGTGACGGGAATCAGGATAGTTTCGGGGGAACGGGTTGGCCAGGTTGCCAGGCGCTTGACGAGGAAGCGCGAGGGTGGATCGATGATTGATCTGGGGCTCGAGTGGACGGGCACGCTTCGGCGAGACTCGCATAATGAGGCCTATTAGATACGCACGTTCCGTGCGCGGCAATCGCTTCCGGGTGATACCGTTATCGACGCGCCCATATGGGCAGTGAACGCAGAGCCGGCTATTGTTCGGTATCAAAAAATGCGCCGTCCGAAAATGCGCCGTCCGTTGTGGGAAGAGCGGTGGGAAGAGCCAGCCGTAGGATGCGCCGTAGGAAGAGTGCGTGATGTTGACCACCGGCTCAGCGCGATAACAGCGTAAATCATTTGCCAATCAAAGGAGCTCGAATTGAAAACACTATTTCGCATTGCCATCGCTGCGTGTTGGTTCCTGTGGGCTGGAAATTCAGTGGCTGACTATCCGGAGCGCCCCATCAAACTGGTGGTGGCCTTTGCTGCCGGCAGCTCAACCGACGTGATGGCACGCGTCTACGCTGAGAAGCTGAAGGAGCTGCTGGGGCAGGCGGTGGTGGTCGACAATCGCCCCGGGGCAACCGGCGCCATCGGCGCGGACATGGTCGCGAAAGCGCCCGGCGATGGTTACACCCTCTTGCTCAATTCAAGTGCGCTGGTGATCAACCCCTGGGTTTCAAAGCCACCGTTCGATATCAACCGGGACCTCGCGCCGGTGATTCGCACCGCGCAAACGCCGTATGTATTGGTCGTCAACCCAAAGCTACCCATCAGGAATTTTGAGGAATTCATCACTTACGCCAAAAAGAATCCGGGCAAGCTGACCTGTTCAACCTATGGGGTCGCTTCGCCGCCGCATTTGGCTCTTGAACTGCTCAAAGCCGCTGCTGGCGTGGATATAGTCCACGCGCCCTACAAGAGCTTTGGGCAGGCGCTGCCCGATCTGGCATCGGGCCAGCTCGACTGCAGCATCGATCCGCCAACCCTGCTGATGCAGCACACCAAAGCTGGACGCATCCGCGCCATTGCGCACACCGGTGACGCGAAGATGGAATCGTTTCCAGACCTGCCGCCGTTCGGCGCGCTGTATCCATCCGCCGCCGTGACCGGCTGGCAGGCGGTGTTTGCGCCCGCGACGACACCCAAGGCATTGCTGGCGCGTCTGAATACAGAGTGGGTCAAGGTAATCGCAAGCCCCGATGTCGCAAAGAAAATTCGGGATGCCGGCTTCGAGCCAGTCGGCGATTCCACAGAGATGTTTGCGAAGGCAATGGCGACTGACTACGCAAAGTTTGGGCGCATCATCAAAGAACGAAACATCCGACTCGACTGATGGGCAGGCCAGAGGCCCGCGAGTCGCAGCTAGAATGACTTCTTTCGAAGTCTTCCGGCGCTTGACGTGACGTTGAACAAGAAGGTTAACCTCCAGCTACTCGCCCACCTGGATGCGCTCATGACCGAGCGGCATGTGTCGCGCGCAGCCGAGCGCATGGGAATCGGGCAGCCTGCCATGAGTGCTGCACTGGCGCGCCTGCGCGATATTTTTCATGATCCCCTGCTGATTAAGACAAAGCGCGGCATGGAACCCACGCCGCGCGCCCTGGAACTGGCCAAGCGCGTGCATCAGGCGATGGCGTTGATCGAATCCGCCAGCCGCGCATTGCCGGAGTTCGACCCGGCGACGGCAGAGGCGCATTTCCGTATCGTCGCATCCGAAGGGGTGGCGCAACTATTCATCCCCCCCTTGATGAAAGTGATCCGTGAACATGCCCAGGGTGTGCGGGTCACGGTGCGTCAGGCAGACGTGCGGCGCACCAGCGAGTTTCTTCGCGAGGGAGAATATGACCTGGTAATCGCGTATCTCAACAATGTGCCGGGGGAGCTGCACCAGACGGTTCTGTACCCGCAAAAGGTATGCGTGATCGTGAGCCGTGACCATCCGTCGATTCACGGCCGGATTTCGCTCAAACAGTACGTGGCATTTCCACATGTGCTGTGGGGTACCGAACCGGCACCTTACCCGACCATCGAATTGGTCGTTGATGCGCAATTGGCGAAGCGTGGGCTGGCGCGCACAGCAGGCATCCGTGTGCCCAACCTGCTGATTTCTCCCGCAGTAGTGGCACAGACCGACATGATCGCCACCGTGCCTGAACGCATCGCACAGATGGCCTCGCAAAACCTGTCTCTGCAGGTGTTGACGCCGCCGCTGGCATTGGGAGCATCAGACCTCTCGATGTTCTGGGATGACCGGATGCAGAATGATGCAGCCCACGCATGGCTGCGCCTGACCTTGCGCGAGATTGCGGTGAGACTTAAAAGCGAGAACGCCTCAGTTGGGCGGCAGGCCCGAGTTCACGTTTCAATAAATTCGTCCGCGAAGATCTGATATTTTTGTAACTTGGGTTTGTCGGCATCCTCGGGCCGCACATAGCGGATCGAGCTTTTGCCGTGGCAAGTGCGTGGCAGGATCATGACACGGACGAACGCGGTGGGGGTGTCAGGGGACGCGGCAGCATACACGGGTTGCGGCCCCGCCTCGAACCACGCCTCACCCGCCGCGTACGAGTGGGAAACGCCTTCGCTGTCGATGCGGATCGAGCCGGAGAGGAGGCAGCGAATGCCCGGCCCCTGGTGCACGTGGGTCAGGGCTTCACCGCCGGCAGGAAAGCCGACGCAGTCACAACGCATCAGGTACTCAACGGCAGCATCCAGCGCAATGTCCTGTTCGAGCGTGAGGTTAGATCCGGGCATCGCGCCTTTTGACGCGCCAGCTGCATCCTTGCGCACCAATTCCCAGCGCAAAAACCGCACACCGTTCTTGCCCGCCGTGACCGTCGTCGCCTGCGTCGCGCACCACGCACTGTTGGGCTCCAGGGAGGCGGCCTGACCGGCAGCACGCACGATGGCGCTGCCGGTCACAACGTAAATCGCGCGCGGCACAGGCGGCAGCGGAGACGACATAACACCGGCCGCATGGGTGTCGGTGTACAGACGCAAGAAATGGGTGGTCATGGCGAGAGTGGACGCTTGATACGGTGCGGGCTGGATGCGCGGGCGGTATGGTCGCACAGATTGAGGCGTGTCCAGGGGGGGGGGGCCGACGGCCTGGCGAGACCCATTAGAATTCGCCATGATGTGGCGGCGGCGCGCGCCATTCACTACTGCACCACGTGCCATCAACCGGAAGGGAACGGGATGAACCACAATCTGCTGCGACGTCGCATCACTGCCTGCCTTGCAGCAGCGCTGCTGGCCGGTTTCACACCGGCTCTCCAGGCGCAGGATTTTCCGAACCGGCCGATCACCTTGGTGGTGCCGTTCCCAGCCGGCTCGATTACCGATGGCGTCACGCGACCGATTGCGGCGGCGCTGCAGGAGATCCTCGGCCAAACCGTGCTGGTGGACAACCGCGCCGGTGCGCAAGGGGTGATCGGCGGCGCGTTCGTGGCGCGCAGCAAGCCCGATGGCTATACGCTGTTGATGGCGTCGTCGACCATGTATGTCGGTCCGAGTCTGTACAAAAACGTGCCGTACGACCCGATCAAGGATTTTGTCGTGGTCTCGGGCGTGGGCTCGACTTCGATGATGTTCATGGTCAAGGAGCTTTCGCCCGTTAAGTCGATTGCCGATCTGGTGCAGGTGTCGAAGACGCAACGGGACGGCATCACCACCGGCTACGGCTCGCCGAGTGCGCAGATGATGCTGGCCATGTTCACCAATGCGACCAAGGCCGCGCTAACGCCGATCAGCTATCGCGGCACGCCGCAGGCGCTTACCGACCTGGTCGGTGGCCAGGTTGAAACCGCGATTGTCGACATCGGCAACGGCGTGGTGCAGTTGAACACCGGCCGGCTGCGCGCACTGGCCATTTCGGCACGGGCACGCAGCAGCGCGGCCCCCAACGTGCCCTTGCTATCCGAAACGCTGCCCGGCATGACGCTTGAGACCCTGATCACGGTGGCGGCGCCGGCGGGCACGCCTGCGGTGGTGGTCGAGCGCCTCGACCGCGCGATTCGCGCTGCGCTGGTGCGCCCCGAAGTCAAGGCGCGCTTTGCGACGCTGACCACTGAAGTATTGTTGATGCCGACGGCCGAAATCACGCAACTGCTCAAGGCGGACATCCCGAAATGGGAAGCGCTGATCAAGGCCGCCGGGATCGAGCTGCAGTGATGTTCGCGCCACCCGGACAGTGCAACATGAAAAGATTTTCACGATGCAACCCCTGAAAGGCATCCGCGTACTCGACCTCTCCAAGGTGTTGGCCGGCCCCCTTTGCGGCCAGTACCTCGGCGAGCTCGGTGCCGACGTGACCAAGATCGAGCCGGTTGGCTCCGGCGACGACACGCGTGCCTGGTTGCCCCAGGAGGCCGGCCAGTCGGCGCATTTTTTTGCGGTGAACCACAACAAGCGCAGCCTGGCGGTTGACCTCAAGGGCGACGCGGGGCGCGCGGTGGTGCATCGCCTGGCCGCCAAGGCCGACATCGTGCTGCAGGGTTTTGGCGGAGGTACTGCCGCCAAGCTCGGCGTGGATTACGAAACCCTGCGTGCGCTCAATCCGAAGCTGATTTATTGCGAAGTATCGGGCTATGGGCGCGAGGGGCCGCTGGGCAATGCCCCGGGTTACGACGTGATGCTGCAGGCGTTCAGCGGCATGCTCAGCACCATGGGCGAGCCCGGCGGCGGCTTTGCACGCGCCAGCTTTTCGCCGATTGATCTGGGTACCGGCATGCATGCCCTGAGCGGGATTCTGGCGGCGCTGATCGAGCGCGGGCGTACCGGCGAAGGCATGTACCTGGAAGTGTCGCTGCTCGACACCGCGCTCGGTTTCATGGGCTACGTCGCGCAGAACTACTGGTTTACCGGCGAGACCCCCAGGCCGATGGGCACCGGGCATCCGGCCATGACGCCGTACCAGGCCTTTCAGGCAGCGGACGGATTTCTGATGATCGGCGTGGGCAACGATGCACAATGGCGCCGCTTTTGCCCTGCGGCCGGCCTTGACGAGTGGGTCAACCATCCCGATTTCGCCACCAATGCGGTGCGTGTCAAGCACCGCGAACGCGTGGTGGAACTGGTGCAGCGCCGCATCGAGACCAAGACCATTGCCCAATGGCTCGCGCTGATGCGCGCCGCCGCAGTGCCCTGCTCGCCGATCCACACTCTCGATCAAGCCTTGCAGCATCCGCAGGTGGCCACACGCGATCTGGTGGTCACGTCCACGCATCCGGTGCTCGGCACGGTCAAAAACATGGGGCTGCCGGTGCGCTTTCGTGGCGAGCCGCGCGAGGCGCTGCTGCCGGCACCGATGCTTGGCGAACATACCGACGCGATACTTGGCGAGGCCGGCTATACGCCGGCTGAAATCGCCGCCCTGAAAGCCGGCGGCGCAGTTGAAAGCTGCGCGCCCTCCAGCAACTGCTAAACCCTGAGACAGGAGATCACCCTCCATGGCCGAAGCCGCCGCATTCGATCCGCGCAACCATCGCTTGTGCGAGACACGTTACTTCGATGATTTCGCTGTTGGCGAGCGTTTTGTGTTGCCCTCGCGCACCATGACCGATGCCTTGTTCGCAGCATTTTCGCTGGCCAGCGGTGACAACCACCCGGTACATTACGACGTCGAATACTGCCGCGCGCACGGCATGCCGCACATGCTGGCGCACGGCTTTCAGGTGGTGGCGCAGACCTGCCCCGGTGCGGGCATGTTCCCGCACATGGTCGAGGATTCGCTCAAGGGTTTCATCGAGCAGAGCAGCCGTTTTTTGGGCAAGGTGTTTGTCGGCGATACGCTGTATAGCGCGCTGGAAATTGCCGAGCTGGTACCGAACCGTTCCACCGGCGTGCTGACCATGCGTTCCACCGTGCACAACCAGCGCGGCGAGCTGGTGATGGAGGGCATGCAAAAATACCTGTTGATGAAGCGGCCTGCGGCGGGCGCCGCCGCAGCCTGAAGCGGCGGGTTCGCTGCGCTTCGTTTACGGCCGCTTCCCTCCGTGGCCGGTTTTATTCACGGCTGCTTCCATTTCGGCTTGCGCTTCTCGACAAACGCCGTCAGGCCTTCTTTCGAATCGTCGGTGGCGATGGTCGCCGCGATCAGGTTTACCGCCCCGGCCACACCGCTGCGGTAATTCGAATCAATCGCCTGCATGAAGGCCGCACGGCCCATGCGCATCAGTTCAGGCGATTTCGCCGCCAGGGTTTGCGCAAGCTTGCGCGCTTCGTTGAGCAGGTCCGCTTCCGGCGCGATGCGGCTCACCAGGCCCAGGCTCTTCGCCTCTTCGGCGCCGAAGGCGCGCCCGGTGAAGAGCAGATCAAAGGCCTGATAGCGCCCGACGATGCGCGGCAGGTGGGTGTAATGGATTGCCGGCAACAGGCCGATGTCCATCTCCGGATAGCCGAAGGTGGCGGTGTCGGCCGCCACAATCAGGTCACACGAAATCGCCAGCGACATGCCGCCGCCGCGTGCCGCACCGGCAATCGCCGCAATTGAAGGTTTGCCCAAGTTGAACTGGATGTCGCACAACTGCGAGTAAAGTCGGTTGACGGTGGCGCGTGCTTCGGCCAGCGGCAGTTTGAGGAAGGACGCCAGGTCGAGGCCGCCGCAAAAGCGCCCCGGCAGCGCGCTGCTGATGATGATCGCGCGCACCTGGGCATCTTCGCCGGCGCGCTGCAGCAGCCCCAGAAGTTGATCCATCAGCGCGTTGTCGAGCGCGTTGACCGGCGGGTTGTTGACGAGGATTTCGGCGACGTTGTCGCGGATGGTGTAGTCGATCATCGGTGGAGTCTGCCAGTAGCTAAATGGAAAGGGGGGCTGCATGGTCCAGGTTAGTCAACCTTGACGTTGACCGACTTGATCAGCTTGGCCCAGTTCGCCAGGTCGGTGGCGATCTGCGCGGCAAAGTCTTCCGGTGTACCGAGAATCGGTTCGAGCGCATCGTCAACCTGCAAAGAGTTGAAATTCCTGTCCAATGCATCGAAGCGCTTCTCCACAAACAAGGGGCGGCGCGCAAACACGCCTGGTTTCAGGTTGCGCATCGGCAAGAGCGTAGTGATTCTATTGCGGAATGGAGATGCAAATTCGGTGTGGCCCTTAAAATGAGTCGACTTAATCCATGATCGGTCGACCATGACCCGAGCCGCAGTTCTCCCCCTGGACGGGATTACCGTCGTCTCCCTCGAACACGCGATAGCCGCGCCGTTTGCCACGCGCCAGCTGGCCGACATGGGGGCGCGCGTGATCAAGATCGAGCGGCCACCCGTCTGCAACGCGGACGGTACCAAAAGTGGCGGCGGCGATTTCGCGCGCGGCTACGACACGCGCGTCAACGGGCTCGCCTCCCATTTTGTCTGGACCAATCGCTCCAAGGAGAGCCTGACGCTCGATCTCAAGCACGCGCTGGCCGCGCCGATCCTCGACAAGCTCTTGGCCGGCGCCGATGTGTTGATCCAGAACCTGGCACCCGGGGCGACAGCGCGCATGGGCCTGTCTTACGACGCCCTGAAAGAAAAGTTTCCGCGCCTGATCGTGTGCGACATCTCCGGCTACGGCGCCGACGGTCCGCAGCGCGACAAAAAAGCCTATGACCTCTTGATCCAGTCCGAAGCCGGGTTTGTCACCACCACCGGCACCGAAGAGTCGCCGGCCAAGGCCGGCATTTCGGTCGCCGACATCGCCGCCGGCATGTATGCCTACACCTCGATCCTCAACGCCATCATCCTGCGCGGCAAGACCGGCCAGGGGTCGCAAATTGATATCTCTATGCTTGAGGCCCTCGGCGAGTGGATGAGTTTCCCGATGTATTACGCCTACCAAGGCGCGCCGCCGCCGCCGCGCGCCGGCGCCAGCCACGCGACCATCTACCCCTACGGCCCGTTCAAGACCGGCGACGGCACCAGCGTCGTGCTCGGGCTGCAGAACGAACGCGAGTGGGCGGCATTTTGCGAAAAAGCCTTGCAGGACCCGGCGCTGGCCAAAGATCCGCGTTTTGATTCGGTGGCGAAGCGATCGACCGACCGCGTCGCCCTGAGAGCCTTGGTGGAAACGGCTTTCCAGCCCTTGACCGCCGCCCAAGTGGAGGCGCGGCTGGACCTGGCGGGCATCGGCTACGGGCGCATGAACGACATGGCGGCGCTGTGGGCGCACCCGCAACTGAAGGCCCGGAATCGCTGGCGTAGCGTCGATTCTCCGGCCGGGCCGATCCCCGCCTTGTTGCCGCCGGGGGCGAGCAGCGCCTACGAGGCGCGCATGGATCCCGTGCCGGCGCTCGGGGAGCACACCGAAGCGATCCTGCGCGAGGCGGGCGTGAGCGTGGCCGACATGGCCCGGCTCAAGACAGATGGCGCAGTTTAGGGTCCCGTTCCAGGACGGCAAGTCGGTGCACGGCGCGGGCAGGGCGTTTTCCAGCGGCGCACGGGCAAGTGCCGATGGTCAGGGGCCCGGCCCTGGAGCAGCGTGGCGTATGCCGGTTCAGCGGGTCATTGCCTTGGCGTAGTCGCGTCCCAGGCCGACCTTCTCGTAGTGGTTGGTGGCAATCTCGAGGCGCGTGAACACGTCGTCGTAGCCGGTGGCCTTGCCGTCCGGATCGACATACATGAGCGCGCCGTGGACGATGAAGAAGGTGATCATTTCCTGGCAGTCATCCGGCACCACCAGCGTGTGGGTTTCGCCGGGCGGCTCGAACGCGTAGGAGCCCTCTTCGGCGATCCAGTCGTGCTCCAGGTAATGCCAGCGGCCCTTGAGGACCAGCGCATGCACGCCGCCGGTGTGGCGATGCCGTGACAGGACGCCGCCCTTGGTGACGCGCATCACGTGGGCATAAAAGCCCTGGGATACGTTGAAGTGGACTGGCCGGAACGACACCGTATCGGTGAGCGGAATCCACAGTCGCGGGTCGCCGCCCGACGGATCGCGCACCGCCTGCAGCACCCCGGGTACCACCAGGTCGGGAATCATGCCCATCGGCTGCGGTTTGGCGTAGGGCACCTTGCTGTAATCGAGGTCCTTGTGCGCGACGTCGTTGAGGGCAGGGTTCGGGGCGTTCTGGGGAAGGTCTTTGGGGTTCATGGGAAGGTTCGGGGCAGGATGTTGGGTGGCCGCAGAATGGTTGCTGGCCGCAAGTGAATTTGGCACACTGCCCCCAGTTTACTGCCGTAAATCGCGCTTCGGGGGCGGGTTTTGCCGGGTTTTGACCCGGAATAACAGGAAAACTTGCGCCCGACGCGCTTCTGCTATACCGTGAGGCCCGGTTCCACCGGCCTTCCGGCCTTCTCCGCAGCCCGATCCGCGGCCCAAGCAGCGCGAAACGTCACCCAGACCAACCCATGTCCCTGCCGATGCCCCCCACGCCCGGAATTTCCGGGTTGGACCACGCCGTCATCGCGGTGCGCGATCTTGCCGTGGCGCGCGACACCTACGCGCGCATGGGCTTCAAACTGGCTCCGCGCGGCGAGCATTCGACCGGCTCGGCAAACCACAACATCCTGTTTGAGAACGATTACGTGGAGTTGCTGACGGTTCCCAACTCGAACCCGATGCAGGCCTATTTCCATGAATTCCTGCAACAGGCCGAGGGCATGGCGGGCCTGGCGATCACTGGTACTGACCTTAATGCCGCGTACAAGGCATTGCACTCCAAGGGCTTCGACCCGACCCGGCCGCTGGACCTGACGCGCCAGGTTACCCAGGGCAGTCGTACCGGAACGGCAAAGTTTGCGCTCACCAACATTTCCAAGCACACGACCCCGGGCGCGCAGATCTTTATCTGCCAGCATTTCACCCGCGAGCTGGTGTGGCTGCCGGAACTGCAAAAGCATCCGAACACCGCCACCGGCATCGCCGCCGTGGCATTTGTCGCCGACAACGTGGCCTACGTTGCCGGGGTGTACGCCAAGCTGTTCGGCAAATGGCCGGATCGCATTGATGAAGGCCTGAAAATCGCCACGGGCGGCGCGCCGATTGCTGTCTGCACGCGTGCCTCACTGCAAGACCGCCTGCGCGGCGTCGAGTTGCCGCAACGCCTTACCGGCCCTCGGGCTGCCGCGCTGTTTATCCGGGTGCGCGATCGCCAGGTGGCCTTCAAAACGCTGCGCGAGGCAGGTTTTTCACCCAAGCGACTGCCCGACGGTTCGTGTGCCGTCGATGCCGCCGCCGCGCATGGCGTGACGCTGGTCTTCGGGTAACAGGGCCACCACCGGCCGACCTTGCAGGTTGAACGGGTCGGGGCGCGCGCCGCTATTTGGCGACGGTGTCGCGCAAGAACCTATCGATCGCCGTTGCCAGCTCGGCCTCGCGCTTGTCGTAGTGATGATCGGCCCCGGCTATGCGCACCTGGCGCGATCCGTTGGCTGCGTCGAGCGCGCCCTTGCGGCGGCCCTCCGCTTTTAGCACCGGTTCGAGATCCGCCTCGCCGTAGATGTCGAGAATCGGAAACCGGAAGCGCCGCATGGCCCACGAATACCCGCCGGTGAGCCCCATCACCACCCAGGCCTGGTAGGGCGTCTGGGCATGCTGTTTGTCGAGGTAGTCGTTGGCCATCCAGGCGCCCATGCTGTGACTCACCAGTACCAGCCGTGTGTGGCCCTTGCCCTTGAGCCAATCGGCGGCGCGCAGCATGCGGTCGGCGGCGTCGCCAAATACCTTCGGGTAGTAGTCGTCAACGGTGGCCTCCTTGGGCTGCACCGGCATCTGGATCGAGAGCGTGGCGTAACCCATGTCGGCCAGGCGCGCGCGCAGGATGCCGATCACGCCGTGATCCGGGTGCACGCCGACGCCATGCACCAGCACCAGCGCGGCCCGGGGGTTTTTCGCTTCCGTGTACAGACCGAGAAAGTCGCGTCCCGACGACGCCTTGAGGTTCACCGCATCGCCCACCACCACGGTCGGCACGACCTCGTCGGCCCAGCGCTTTTCGCGGGCGAAATCCTGGGCGTCGGCGGCCGCGGCAAGGCTCCCCATGAGCAACAGGCCGCGCAACAGGCCGGCAAGTGCGTGAAACATCGCGGGATAATTCGCAGCAGAGGAAGCGTGCATCATGAACTCCGTGGCCGGGCAGGGTGCTAACATCCTACCCGGAAGCAGGCCGGACGGTCGCGCGGAGGGTAACCTCTTCGAGGAAAGTCGGGGCACCACAGGGCAGGGTAGCGGCTAACGACCGTCCACCGCGAGGTGAGGACCAGGGCCACAGAGACGAGCGTATTAAGTTACGGTGAAACGCGGCAACCTCTACCCGGTGCAACACCAAATAGGCACACATTGATGCGGCTCGCGGAGTGTGCGGGTAGGTGGCTTGAGCCGTCGGGTAACCGCCGGCCTAGAGGAATGACCGTCATAGAGTCACGGCCTTCGGGGGAAACCCCGGGAGTTGCGGCTCCGTAACAGAACCCCGCTTACAGGCTTGTCTTCCATTGATTTCAATTTCAAGGCCCGCTCGCCCCATGTTTCCCGGATTTGAAACGCAAGACCTGGCCGTCAACGGCACCACGATCCGGGCAGTGCATGGCGGCAACCGCAACGGCAGGCCCTTGTTGCTGCTGCACGGCCACCCGCAAACCCACGTCATCTGGCACCTGATCGCGCCGGCCCTGGCACAACGCTTTTACGTCGTCGCTGCCGACCTGCGCGGCTATGGCGACAGCGCCAAGGTGGCCGGCCTGCCGGACCATTCGAACTACTCGAAGCGCGTCATGGCGCAAGACCAGGTCGAGCTGATGGGTGCGCTCGGCTTCGAGCGCTTTTTGCTGTGCGGCCATGACCGCGGCGCGCGCGTGGCGCACCGCCTGTGCCTGGACCATCCGGACAAGGTCGAGAAAGCGGTGTTCCTCGACATCGCGCCCACGCTCGACATGTACGAGCAGACCACGATGGAATTTGCGCGCGCCTACTGGCACTGGTTTTTCCTGATCCGCCCGTATCCGTTTCCCGAAACGGTGCTCGGTGCCGACCCCGAATTCTTCATCACCAGCCACATGAGCCGCGGCCCACGTGGAATATCGCTATTTGCGCCCGAAGCATTTGCCCAATACCTGCGCTGTGCCAAACTGCCCGGCACCATCCACGCATTTTGCGAGGACTACCGCGCCGCTGCGTCGATCGATCTTGAGCATGACCGCGCCGACCGCGCCGCAGGACGCAAAGTACAATGCGACCTGCGCGTTTTCTGGGGCCTGGACGGCACCATCGAGCGCTGCTTCAAGCCCCTTGAGCTGTGGCGTGCCTGCTCGAAAAACGTTGGTGGACAAGGGTTTCCGTGTGGCCACTACATTCCCGAAGAAGCCCCCGACCGGTTGTTGCAGGAACTCCACGCATTTTTTGACTGAAGCGCTTCACACGGATTACCGGCGGGCCTCCCGCACCTCAAAAACAACAATAGGCATGACGTCGGGATGAACCGCCTTTCGTTCACGAAGGAATTTCTCGCGGCCGGCATCGCCACGCTGATCGGGTTGCCCGGCATCCTCGCGTGTGCCCTGATTGCAGCAGCGCCGCTCGACGCATCGCTGCTGCCGCTGGCGATGCAAAGCGCGGTCATCAGCGCCATCGGCGGTACCCTGATCGGGTCGTGGCTGGGCGGCATGCGGGTGCACCTCTCCGGGCCGCGCATCTCGCTCTCGCTGTTGATCGCGGCCGACCTTGCGCACAATGTGCAAACTTCGCCGGGAACCTTTCTCGCGCTGGTCGGTGCAGCCACCGCGCTGTCCGGGCTGTTCCAGGTGCTGATGGGCGCGATGCGCCTGGGCTCCCTGATCCGGTTCCTGCCGTTCCCGGTGTTGGCCGGCTTCATGTCGGCAGTGAACGTCGCGGTGTTGTGGTCCCAGGCGCCGTTCGTGTTCTCCGGCCTGTTGCCGGGGTTTGCGGCGCGTGCCGACTTGCCGCAGCCGATGTCCATCATTGCCCTGGCGGTGGCGATTGTCGTGGCGGTGGGCTCGCCACGCTTCCTGCCCCGGGTGCCGCCCCTGCTGCTGGGCTGGATCATCGGCAGCGCGGCGTTCTATATCGCCGGTGCAGCCTTCGACGGAGGCTGGAGCTACGTCAACGAGTCGTTGTCCAGGCTGTCGCTGACGGCCAATGCCCTCACCATCTACGGCATGGACGAACTACTGCTCACCAAGCAGCTGATCCCGCATGCGCTGGCGCTGGCGATCCTCGGTTCGCTGGAGTCGCTGATGAGTGCCGCGTCGGTGCAGAAAATGTCGAATCAGACCCTGCACGCCAACCGTGAACTGATCGGCCAGGGCATGACCAACATCCTGATCGGCCTGGCCGGCGGATTGCCCTCGGCGGGGACGGCGCAGCGCAGCGAATCGGCGATCCAGGTCGGGGCGACGACCCGCGCCACCGGCGGCATCACCGGTCTGATGACCCTGGGCGTCGTAACGATAGGTTCCAAGCTGCTCGCTGTGGTTCCCACCGCGGTGATCTGCGGCGGCCTGGTGGCGACGGCGCTGGCCTCATTGCACCAGTGGGGCATCGACCCGTTGCGGCGCATGCTCGGCGAAGGGCTGGGGCCGCGGCGCCAGCGCCGGCTCTGGGGCGAGATCGCCACCATCGGCCTGGTGATGAGCGTGGGCCTTGCCTTCGGGCCGAGTGCCGGTGTGGGCTTCGGCGTGGTGTGCGCGATGGCGCTATTCATCATGAAGTCCGGGCAGAGCGTGGTGCGCGAGTCAGTGACGCTGCGGCGCAAGCGCTCGACCCTGCAGCGCAGTGCCTTTGCCCGCGAGGTGCTCGACGCGCGCGGCGATGAAGCTGTGTTTGTCGAACTCGGCGGCGCCCTGTTTTTCGGGTCGGCGGATGCGTTGGTGCGCGCTGCGGCGCCGCGGATCGTGCGGCGCGGCGTGATGATCGTCAGCCTTGAGCACGTCAGCGACGTCGATTCGTCGGGTGCGATTGCGCTGTGCGACCTGGCGCGCGCCTGTCGGAATGCGCAATGCCAGTTCTGGCTTGCCGGCGGCGCCATCATCGCGCGCGACCGGTCAGTGATGGCCGCCGCGGGCCTGTTTGAATTGGTGCTGCCGAATCAGTTGATCGACACCGCCGACCATGCGCTTGAGCGCGCCGAAAACCACCTGCTCGAAGACGCCGGGTCGGCGACGCGCCACGTGTCGCTGCCGCTCGCCAAGGCGGGCATTTTCCGGGATCTTGAGGGCGCAGACCTCGAGATGGTGCGAGGCTTCATGGTGGCGCGCCGCCTGGCCCAGGGGGAGGCGTTGTTCAACAAGGGCGACCCGGTCGACGGCCTGTACATCATCGACGAGGGGCAGATCGGCATCCGCATCGAAGACGCGAACGGCGTGCGCCGCCGCATCGCCGCTTTCACGCCCGGGACGATGATCGGCGAGATCGCGTTCGTCGAAGGCGGTGACCGCTCGGCGCAGGCGATCGCCGAGGAAGAGTCGGTGCTGTGGCTGCTGCGACGCGAGCACCTCGCCGACATTGAGGCGGCCAACCCAAAGGTCGTGCATATCCTGTTTGCCAACATCGCCCGAGAAATCGCCGCGCGCCTGCGCAACACCACCGAGGTGCTGCGCCAGCGCTGAGCCCGCGCGGGCACGCCAATCATGTTCAAATTGCCGGCTGCGTATTCCTCGTGACCGCATTCAACAATAAAGGACATTCACCATGGCAAAGCATCGCATCGCAGTCATCGCCGGCGACGGCATCGGCAAGGAAGTCATGCCCCCGGCACTCGAGGTGCTCGATGTCGTCGCCCGCAAATTCGGCCTCGACCTGCATTTCGACCGGTTCGACTGGTCGTGCGACAACTACGCCAAACACAACTACTGGATGCCGGCCGACTGGCGCGACCAGATCGGTGGCCACGACAGTATCTTCTTTGGCGCCGTCGGCATGCCCTCGATCGTGGCCGACCACATCTCGTTGTGGGATTCGCTGATCAAGTTCCGTCGCGACTTCGACCAGTACGTCAACCTGCGCCCGGTAAAGCTGATGCCCGGCATTCCGTGCCCGCTGGCGAACCGCAAGCCCGGCGACATCGATTACTACGTGGTGCGCGAAAACACCGAGGGCGAGTACTCCTCGATGGGCGGGCGCCTGTTTGTCGGCACCGACCGTGAAATGGCGCAGCAGATCTCGACCTTCACCAAGAAGGGCTGCGACCGCATCATGAAGTTCGCGTTCGAGCTGGCGATGACGCGTCCGCGCAAGCTGGTGACCTCGGCCACCAAATCAAACGGCATCTCGATCACCATGCCCTACTGGGACGAGCGCTTTGCCGAAATGGGAAAACAGTATCCGCAGATCAAGACCAGCCAGTACCACATCGACGGCCTCACCATCCAGATGGTCCTCAACCCGCAGCGCTTTGATGTCATGGTGGCCTCCAACCTGTTTGGCGACATCCTCTCCGACCTCGGCCCGGCAACAGCAGGCACCATCGGCATCGCGCCCTCGGCCAACCTCAATCCCGAGCGCAAGTTCCCGTCATTGTTCGAGCCGGTGCACGGCTCGGCGCCCGACATCTACGGCAAGGGTATTGCCAACCCGATCGGCCAGATCTGGTCGGGCGCGATGATGCTCGAACACCTTGGCCACCCCAAGGCGGCGGCGGCCATCGTCAAGGCGATCGAGGATGCTTGCGCGCCTTCGTCCGGCGCGCCGAAAACCCCCGATATGGGCGGCACCGCCAAAACCGCCGACCTCGGCAAGGCAATTGCCGCAGCGCTGGCATAATGGTTTGCAGAATATTTTTATAAGGAGACAACCATGAAACCTGTATTCAAGATGCTTGTCGCGGGCGCCCTTGCCCTCGGACTGGCGCAGGGCGCGTCCGCCCAGTATCCAGCCAAGCCGGTCAACCTGATTGTCCCGTTCGCGGCCGGCGGCCCGACCGATGTTGTCGCACGACGCCTCGCGGAAGCGATGAGCAAGCCGATGGGCGGCACCGTGGTGGTTGAAAACGTCGTTGGCGCGGGTGGCAATATCGCTGTCGATAAAGTTGCGAAGTCGGCGCCCGACGGTTACAACATCCTGATCCATCACATCGGCATGTCGACCTCGCCGGCGCTGTACCGCAAGCTCAACTACAACGCGCTGACCGATTTTGAATACATCGGCCAGGTTATCGACGTGCCAATGACGCTGGTGGCGAACAACAACTTTCCGCCCAACACGTTTGCCGAGTTGCTGCCTTACCTGAAAGCCAACAAGGACAAGGTCAACTACGCCAACGCCGGCCTCGGCGCGGCCTCGCACCTGTGCGGCCTGCTGTTCATGAGCGCCATTGAAGTCGATCTGCAAACCATTCCCTACAAGGGCACGGCACCGGCAATGACCGATCTGCAGGGTGGACAAGTGCAATTGCTTTGCGACCAAACTACCCAGACCACGCAGTTGATCGAAACCAAGCGTGTCAAGGCCTACGGTGTCACCACCAAGGTCAAGGCGTCTTCGCTGCCCAATCTGAGGACGCTGGACGAGCAGGGCCTGAAGGGGTTCGACCTCGCGATCTGGCACGGCATGTATATGTCGAAGGGCACTCCCAAGGCGATCACCGACAAGGTCAATGCCGCGCTCAACACGGCGCTCAAGGACCCGGCCTTTGTGGCCGCGATGGACAAGATGGGCGCGATCATCGTGCCGCCTGCCAAGGCGACCCCTGACGGCCTGAAAAACCACCTGTCGGCGGAGACCGCCAAGTGGGCGCCGATCATCAAGAAGGCCGGGCAGTACGCCGACTGATCCTCGACCTGCTTTCCGCGAAAGGCGGCCCCGGAGTGATCCGGAGGCCGCTTTTTTCATGCCCGTTTCCAAATTACCGGATGGCATAAAGGAATAAAAAAACATTCGTTCCCATTCATTAGGCGCATGGCTATGCTGCTGCTTCTCCTGATTGCCTCCAAGCCGCGCCATGAAACAACACCTGCTCCGTTTTGCCCTCCTGCTTGCCGCCAGTATCTCCGCACAAGCGGCCGAAATCAGCATTGACTCGACCTCGCCCGCCGCTACCGTGGTGCGCCATTTCGGTTGGCTCGATGCCGAACTCGCGTCTCGCGGCGTGCAGGTGCGGTGGGCTGAAGAAGGCAAACTCGATTTCACCGGGGCGAGCGGCACCGCAGCCTTGAACGCACGTGCCGCCGGTGGTGCCATCAAGGCGGTCTACGTCCTGTGGCGCGACGCCACCGGCAACGACCAATTGCTGCTCGCCTCGGAATCCTTTCTCAATGCCCGCCCGCAAGACGCGCAGGCCGTCATCGCCGCCTTCGAGCGCGCCCGCAACTGGATCGCGGCCAATCCGGAAGATGCGGCGAAAGTGCTCACTGAGGGCGCCACTCGCCGCAACCTCGCGGGTTCGCGCCCCGGCCCGGCACAACTTGCCGCCCTTGGCGGCAAGGCGCGTGAATTGGGCCTGGATGCGCACCTGCCGGGGCAGCTGCTTGACGATTCACTGGTGCGGGCGGTGATGGTGGGCAGTACGCGCTAGGCTCGCTGATCAATTCGACAGCCCGCTCCAGCGCTCCACCAGCCCGTCGGTTTCAACACCAAACAGGTCGAGCATGCGCCCGACCGAGTGATTGACCAGGTCGTCGATCGAGGTCTTGTTCTGGTACAGCGCCGGCACCGGCGGAAAAATCACGCCGCCCATCTCGGTGACCGCCGTCATGTTGCGCAGGTGGGCCAGATTGAGCGGGGTTTCGCGCGTCACCAGCACCAGGCGGCGCCGCTCCTTGAGGATCACGTCGGCGGCGCGCGAAATCAGGTTATCGGCAAACGCGTGGGCGACTGACGCAAGGGTTTTCATCGAGCACGGCACGACGATCATGCCGTGCGTGACGAACGAGCCGCTGGCGATGGCCGCGCCGATGTCGCGCTGGTCGTAGGCGACGTCGGCGAGCGCTTCAAGCTCCTTTTTGGACATCGACAGTTCGTGTTGGGCGTTGAGCGCGCCCGCATTCGAAACCACAACGTGGGTTTCCCACTCGGGATGGCTGCGCAGCGCCTGCAGCAGACGCACCGCGTAGAGGCTGCCGGACGCACCGGTGATGCCGACGATCAGGCGCTTGCGTTTGGCGAGGGAGGAAGGCATGGCCGCATTCTGCCATGCCGGGCGCCGCCAGATGGCCGATGTAATATCGCTGCACCCTGATTCGGAGTGCGTACATGGATGATCTGACCTTTTCGAGTGCTGCGACCCTGGCCGCAGCGTTTCGCCGACGGTCGCTCTCGCCGGTCGAAGCGACCAAGGCCATCCTCGCGCGGATCGACCGCCTCAATCCCGGCATCAACGCTTACTGCCACGTTGCCCACGAATCGGCCCTGGCCGACGCCCGTGCGTCGGAGGCGCGCTGGGCCAAAGGCGCGCCCTTATCGCCGCTTGACGGTGTGCCCGCCGGCATCAAGGATTTGCTCGTCACCAGAGGCATGCCGACCCTGCGCGGCTCGAAGACCGTTGATGACGGCAGTCCGCTCGCTGCCGCGCAGTCTCCCGAGGCCCGTTGGCCCGACGACGCACCCGCGGTGGCGCGCCTGCGCGAAGCTGGTGCGGTCATTCTGGGCAAGACCTGCACGCCTGAATGGGGCTGGAAAGGCGCGACCGATTCGCCCCTTTGCGGCATTACGCGCAACCCGTGGAACACCGATATGACCCCGGGCGGCTCATCGGGCGGCGCAAGTGCGGCACTGGCGGCCGGCCTGGGGCCGCTGCAGGTGGGCACCGATGGCGGAGGCTCGATCCGCATTCCCGGCTCGTTCACGGCAACCACCGGCATCAAGGCGCATTTCGGGCGCGTGCCGGCCTGGCCGTTGTCGCCAATGGGTACAGTGGCGCATGTCGGGCCGATGGCGCGCGACATCGCCGACACCGCGCTGTTGCTCAACGTGATTTCGCAACCCGACGCTCGTGACTGGACCGCGTTGCCGTCGCATCGTCAGGACTGGAGCGCGACGCTTGTCGAGGGCCTCAAGGGACTGCGCATTGCCTACAGTCCGCGACTGGGCTACGTGAATTACGTGCATCCCGAGGTGGAGGCCGCAGTCAAAGCGGCGGTAGGGCGTTTTGCCGAGCTTGGCGCGCACGTCGAGCAACGCGACCCCGGCTTCGCCGATTGCGGCCCGCTGTTTGCGACCCACTGGTTTGCCACCGCACGCAATACGTTCGGCAAGCTGCCGCCTGAAAAATTCAGACTGCTCGATCCGGGCCTGCAGGCCACCTGTGAATACGCCGCGCGCTACACGCTGGCCGATTTTCTCGACTACCAGGTGGCACGCACCCAGGTGGGCGAAGCCATGAAGCGCTTCAATACCGGGTTCGACCTGCTGATTACGCCGGCCACGGCGGTGCCGGCTTTCGAGGTCGGGCGAGTGGCGCCAGACCTTCCGCAAGGGGTGCAATCGATCCCGGAAGACTGGACCTGGTGGACGCCGTTTTCCTACCCGTTCAACCTGACGCAGCAGCCGGCGTTGTCGATCAACTGCGGCTTCACGGAAAGCGGCCTGCCGATCGGATTGCAGATCGTGGCGCCGGCCTATCGCGAAGACCTCGCGCTGCGCGCTGCTGCAGCATTCGAAACCGCGCGGGGCCCGGTCACATGGCCTACACTGTGAGGTGAAGCCGGTTGCCGGCGCCGGCTCGGCCCACCAGCCTGGCCGGCCATTTGTCGCACGGCACCCTATTTGCTAAGCTACCTGTCAAAGATCACCAACCAGGAGATGTCCCCATGAATTTTCGATCCCCCTTGCGCTCCGCGCTCTTTGTCGGTGCGGCCCTGCTCGCTACCGGTGCGACCGGTGTACAGGCGCAAAGCGTACTCAAGGTCGTGCCGCACTCGAATCTGTCGATCCTGGACCCGATCTGGACCACCCAGTACATGGCGCGCAACCACGGCTACATGATCTACGACACCTTGTTCGGTACCGATGAAAAAGGCCAGATCAAGCCGCAGATGGTCGAGTCGTGGGAAGTCAGCCCCGACAACCGCCTGTGGACCTTCAAATTGCGCAAAGGACTCGAATTCCACGACGGCAAGCCGGTTACCGGCGAGGACGTCAATGCATCGCTCAAGCGCTGGGGCCAGCGCGACGCGATGGGCCAAAAACTGTTCAGCTTCATTTCGCGCATGGATTCGCCGACGCCCGACACGTTCCGCATTTTCTTGGGCGAAGCCTGCGGCATCATGCTCGACGCGCTCGGCAAGCCCTCGTCGAACGTGCCCTTCATCATGCCCAAGCGCGTCGCCGACACCCCTGCCGACAAGCAGATCGAGGATTACACCGGCTCCGGCCCGTATGTCTTCAAGCGCGACGAGTTCAAGCCGGGCGACAAGGCGGTGTACACCAAGAACACCAAGTACGTGCCGCGCAAGGAAGCTGCTTCGGGTTCGACCGGCGGCAAGAACGTCTATGTCGATCGCGTCGAGTGGAATCTCGCCCTGCGGGATGCGCAGGCGCAGGTCAATGCATTGTCGAAAGGCGAGGTCGACATCATCGAGCAGCCCGCGTTTGAATCCTACGCGGCGCTGGCCAAAGACCCGAACGTCAACATCATCAACGGCAACAACCTCGGCTTCCAGTACATGGTGCGCTTCAACCACCTGCACCCGCCGTTCAATAACCTCAAGGTGCGCCAGGCCGCAACGGTGGCGATGTCGAACCAGGACGCTTTCCTGAAGGCGCAAGTCGGCATCAAGGAGTATTACAAGTCCTGCCCGTCGATGTTTGTCTGCGGATCACCCTACGGCTCAACCAAGGGCAGCGACCTGGTGGGCAAGGGCAACATGAAGAAAGCGCAGGATCTCCTCAAGGCGTCCGGCTATGACGGTACGCCGGTGGTGATCATGAAGCCGACTGACCTCGCCTCGATCGCCAAGCTGCCGGATGTCGCCGCACAGTTGCTGCGCCAGGCCGGCTTCAAGGTGGACCTGCAGTCGATGGACTGGAACACGCTGGTGTCGCGCCGGGCGAAGAAGGACTTGCCATCTGCCGGCGGCTGGAACATTTTTGCCACCGCCTGGGTGTCACCCGACATCTGGAACCCCCTCACCAATGCTGCGATTGGCGCTGCTGGCGAGAAATCGTGGTTTGGCTGGCCGACCGATGCTGAAGTCGAGAAGTTGCGCGATTCGTTTGCGCGCGAGATTGATTTGGGCAAGCGCAAGGTGTTGGCCGAGGCGATCCAGGCCCGCGCATTCGAGGTCGGCACCCACGTACCGGTGGGTGAGCAGATCAACCCGGCCGCATTGCGCAAGGGTGTGACCGGGCTTGTGATCGGCCCGGGCAATTTCTACTGGAACATCAAGAAATAGGCGCCACGACGGGAAAGGGCGGGGTTGACCCGCCCTTTTTTGTTGGTACCCGCAGAACCCTGTGTTTGCCTTTCTCGTCAAGCGCCTCGCCGCCACGGTTCCGGTCCTGCTGATCGTGGCGGTGCTGGTGTTCCTGTTGCTGCGCCTGACGCCGGGTGATCCGGCCGCCATTATTGCTGGCGATGCCGCATCGCCGGAGAATGTGGCGAAGATCCGCGAGAACCTGGGTCTTTCCAAGCCCCTGATTGCGCAGTTCGGCATCTGGTTTGGCAACGTGCTGGCCGGCGATTTGGGTGAGTCATACTTTTTCAAGGTCAAGGTGGCTGAGCTGATCATGCAGCGCATTGAGCCGACCCTGGCGCTCTCGATTTGCACCATCGTCATTGCGGTGCTGGTGGCGGTGCCGCTGGGCGTGCTTGCCGCATGGAAGCAGGGCGGCTGGCTCGATCGCATGCTGATGGGTTTCTCGGTGATGGGTTTTTCGATCCCGGTGTTCGTGCTCGCCTATATCCTGATCTGGATCGTCTCGCTCAAGCTCGGCTGGCTGCCGGTGCAGGGCTATGAGCGCATCGCGGGCGGGTTCGGCCCGTTTATCCGGCATCTGATCCTGCCGTCAATCACGCTGTCGGTGATTTATATCGCGCTGATTGCCCGGGTGACGCGCGCCAGCGTGCAGGACGTGCTCTCGGAAGATTACATCCGTACCGCGCGCGCCAAGGGCTTGCCGGAGAACCGTGTGCTGATTGCGCACGCGCTGGCCAACGCCGCGGTGCCGATCATCACCGTCATCGGGATCGGGGTCGCCTTGCTGATCGGCGGCGTGGTGGTGACCGAATCGGTATACGGCATTCCCGGGTTGGGGCGGCTCACCGTCGATGCGGTGCTGGCGCGCGACTTTCCGACGATTCAAGGTGTGATCCTGTTCTTCTCGTTTGTCTATGTGCTGATCAACCTGTTGGTGGATTTGTCGTATCTGGCGTTTGACCCGCGCATCCGTTATTGACGCCCATGAGTACCCCTGCCGCTTCTGCCACCCTTGCCGCCAGCTTGTCCACCGAGGATGCCAACATCGTCGCGCGCGCGTCGGTGTGGAGCAAGCTCGCGCGCCATTGGGGGGTACGCATCGGCGGGGCCGCCATGCTGCTGCTGACCCTGATTGCGCTGGCGGCGCCGCTGCTCGGCACCGTGGACCCGACGCTGTTCGACCCCGGCAGTCGTGACCTGCTGCCCGGCGCACAGGGCGAAATCACCACGCTCGAAGGTGAATCGATCAAGCACGAATTCATGATGGGCTCGGACTCCTTCGGGCGCGACATTTACAGCCGCGTGATCTACGGCACGCGCGTGTCGCTAATCGTGGGCCTCGCCTGCGCACTGGTATCAGTGTTTCTCGGAGTACTTGCCGGCCTATCGGCCGGGTACCTGCGCTGGCTCGACATGCCGCTGATGCGGGTGATGGACGGCATCATGGCGATTCCCGGCATCCTGATCGCCATCGCGCTGGTGGCGCTATGGAAGGCCAGTTTGCTGTCGGTGATCGTCGCGATCGCGATTCCCGAGATTCCGCGCGTTACGCGCCTGGTGCGCTCGCTGGTGCTGTCGATCCGCGAAGAGCCCTATGTGGAAGCCGCAGTATCGCTCGGCACCTCGACCTTCAAGATCATGTTTGGCCACATCCTGCCGAACACCGCCGCGCCGCTGATCGTGCAGGGCACCTACATCTGCGCCTCGGCGATCCTGACGGAGGCGATCCTGTCTTTCCTCGGCGTGGGCCTGCCGACCGACTTTCCGACCTGGGGCAACATCATGGCTGAAGGCCGGGTGCAGTTCCAGCAGTTCCCGCACAACGTGTTCTTTCCCGGCATTTTCCTGGCCGTGACCGTGCTGGCGGTGAACGTTCTGGGTGATGGCCTGCGCGACGTGCTCGACCCCAAAATGGCGAAAAAGGTCTGAACGTGGGCGCCGTCCTCGAGATCCGTGACCTCACGATTGCACTGCCGCGCGGCGCCGATCGCGGCAACGCCGTGACCGGCGTCAACCTCACGGTTGATCGCGGCGAAATCGTCTGCCTGGTGGGTGAATCGGGGTCCGGCAAATCGGTGATCGCCCATGCGGTGATGGGTCTTTCGCCGAAGGAGCTCAGGGCCACCGGCGGCGAAATCCTGCTTGAGGGCGAAGACATCCTCAAGGCGTCGCCCGCGCGCCTGCGTGAGTTGCGCTGCGTGCGCATGTCGATGATTTTCCAGGAGCCGATGACGGCACTCAACCCGGTGATGCGCTGCGATGCGCAGATCGAGGAGGTGCTGGCGATGCACACCAGCCTCAACGCCGAGGAGCGGCGCGCACGTGTGAGACGCATCATCGAAGAAGTCCATCTGCCCGACCCGGAACGGATGATGGCGTCGTACCCGCACCAGCTTTCAGGCGGGCAGCGCCAGCGCATCATGATCGCGATTGCCCTGATCATGGAACCGGTGCTGCTGATCGCCGATGAGCCGACCACGGCGCTTGATGTGACTACACAGGCGCAGATCCTCAAGCTGATTCGCGAGTTGCAGCAAAAGCACGGCACCGGCGTGCTGTTCATCACCCATGATTTCGGCGTGGTCGCCGAAATCGCCGACCGGGTCGCCGTGTTGCGGCTCGGCGCGCTGGTCGAAACCAAAACCAAGACGGAGTTGCTGGCGCGCCCCGAGCATGCCTATACGCAGATGCTGATCGCTTCCGTGCCCAGCATCAAACCCAGACACCGGGGCAGCGACGCTGCCGCCCCCATCGTTCTCAAGACCGAGGCGCTCGCCAAGATCTATTCGAGCGGTGGATTCCTCGCGAGAAAGCGCGAGGTGCACGCTGCGGTCGATGTGAGCTTCACGCTGCGGCGCGGCCAGACGCTCGGCATTGTCGGCGAATCGGGCTCGGGCAAATCAACCGTGGCGCGCTGCATCGCGCGCCTGATCGACCCGACCAGCGGCAGCGTGAAACTGGGCAATGACGAAATCGCCACCATGAGCGCCGGCGCATTGCGGCCGCTGCGGCGCCGCGTGCAGATCGTGTTTCAGGACCCGTATCGCAGCCTCAACCCGCGGCGCACTGTAGGGGAGGCGATCATTGAGGGGCCGCTCAACTACGGCATCTCGCGTAGCGACGCCCTGGAACGTGCGCGCAAGCTGATGGAAACCGTCAGGCTTGACCCTTCTGCACTGAACCGCTATCCGCACCAATTTTCCGGCGGCCAGCGCCAGCGCATCTGTATCGCACGTGCCCTGGCGATGGAACCGGAACTGCTGATCGCCGACGAAGCCGTATCTGCGCTTGACGTCTCGGTGCAGGCGCAGGTGCTGGACCTGCTTGACGAGATTCGCGACCGCATGAACCTGGCGATGCTGTTCATCACCCACGATTTGCGTGTGGCCGCGCAGGTATGCGACCACGTGGCGGTGATGTCCAAGGGGCGGGTGGTTGAATATGGCACGGCGGCCGACGTGTTCGGCGCGCCGCAACATGCATACACGCAAGCCTTGTTTGCGGCAGCGCCGGGCCGTGACTACGCCTTCGGCAGCTAAACGACATATCCAGGAAACCGTTGGTGGGAGCGGTTCTTGATGTCCTTTCTACGATAACCCCGCCTGGAGACGAGCATGGTGATTCAACCGAAAATGCGCGGATGGGCAGCGCTCGCCGCTACCGCCGTGATGGTGTTCGGCCTGATGGGAACGAGCGGCGTGGCATTCGCGCAAGGCTACCCGAGCAAGGCCATCCGCTTCATCGTGCCCTACCCGGCCGGCGGCGGCACCGACATCATCGCGCGCATGGTCGGCGCCAAACTCACCGAAGCCTGGGGCCAGCAGGTGCTGGTGGAAAATCGCGCCGGCGCCAGCGGCATCCTCGGCAATGACATGGTGGCCAAGGCGCCGCCGGACGGCTACACCGTGCTGATCGGCATTACTACGCTGGTGCAGATGCCGCACCTCAACCCCAGGCTGCCCTACGACGTATTCAGGGATTTCACGCCGGTGGCGCAACTGGCGCTGTCCTCGAACCTGTTTGCGGTG
>CANJDH010000063.1 GCA_947473125.1 Burkholderiales bacterium | reverse complement strand
CTTTGCGGAAAGTCACCGATGTTGCGCCGCTGCTCGTCGCTTGCTGATACGGCAACTCTGTGCCTTGCTCGATCGTTGCTTCAATCTGATCGGCAGTCAGAACACGGGGGCTCGAGATGATCTTGCCCTTGCCATCCGCCTCAAGCGCAGACAGTTCCAGGTTAATGAATCGCGTCATTCCTCGATTCGCGAGGGTAACCGCAAATGAGCCGGCCTGAGCCACGGTACCAAGCCCAGAAGCTGCACCATTAAAACTCAATGAGTTGTTGAAGAAATCAGGTGTGGTAGCCAGTTGCCCATTTTGAAAAGCCACATCTCCCAGAGATCCACCGGCGTTGATGCGGGAGTTGGAAATGCCAGTGGATGCCATGCCACCCGGCTGATGGAAGCCGATTCGCGCACCCAGATTCTTGCTAAAGGTATCGGTCGCTTCAACGATGCGCGCTTCGATCAGCACCTGCCGCACCGGAATATCAATCTTCGCGATCAGCTTGCGCACTTCTTCAAGGCGGGTCGGCGTATCCTGAACAAACAGTTGATTGGTGCGCACGTCGACGGTGGCCGCGCCCCGCTTCGACAGGACCGATTGTCCGGCCGAAGCCAGCAAGGTGCGCACGTCGGCCGCCTTTTGATAATTCAACTGGAATGACTCGGTGCGGGTCGGTTCGAGATCGGTAATTTGCGAACGCTGTTCGAGTTCAAGTTTTTCCTTGGTGGCCAGTTCATCGCGCGGCGCGATCCAGACCACATTGCCGTTCTTGCGCATGTCCAGTCCACGTGTCTGCAGGATGATGTCAAGCGCCTGGTCCCAGGGTACATCCTTGAGTCGCAGAGTGAGGTTGCCGCCAACCGTATCGCTCGTAATGATATTGAGGTTGGTAAAATCTGCAATGACCTGAAGCACCGCGCGCACTTCTATGTTCTGGAAGTTCAGCGAAAGCTTTTCTCCGCTGTAACCGCCGCGCGAGCCCTGCACCAGGCGGTTCGGGTCTTCCTTGACCGGTTTGACTTCTACCACAAACTGGGTGTCGGTCTGGTAGGCATTGTGCTCCCACAAACCCTTGGGTTCGATCACTAAGCGGACATTGTCGCCTTGCACGAACGTGTTGATCGTTTGCACCGGCGTGGCAAAGTCGGCTACGTCGAGCCGACGGCGCAGGTTCTCTGGCAACGACGATTTCTGAAAATCCACTACAAGAGTTTGACCCTGCTG
The DNA here is from genome assembly GCA_947473125.1 of Burkholderiales bacterium. GTDB lineage: Bacteria > Pseudomonadota > Gammaproteobacteria > Burkholderiales > JAEUOS01 > CANJDH01. The sequence goes on along the minus strand of CANJDH010000063.1, from coordinate 25,856 downwards.
CCGAATGTCGACGCCGGTGTTGGTTTGCCCCAGTTCCACAACAACGCGCCCGGACCCGTCAGCCGTGCGGCGAAAATCGATATCCCTCAGGGAAGAGCGCAACTCCCCTGCGCGAGTCTCAGCAAAAGTTGTCGCACCCGACGGCGTCGTACCGGCGCTTGAGGCTGCTCCGAGAGTTACGATTACCGACTTGCCTTCGATTTTGGTGTCAAACGTCACGGCACCCTTCAGGTTCAACACCATCCTCGAGCGGTCACCCACCTGGACGACATTGACGCTGCGCAGGTCGCCCTGACCGATGTCCTGGCTGCTGCGTCCAAGAGCATTGACCGTATTTGCGAAATCGAGCGCGACGCGTGGCGGGCTCGACACGGAGAACCCAGCAGGAACGGCCGACGGGACCTCCTTCATGTTGATCTTCAGGACGACGCCGCCTCCCTGTTGGGTTACGTTGAGCGACTCAATCGCGTTTTGAGCATGGGCGATGCAGGCAGAAAGCATCAAGCTAACCGCTGCGCCAGCGCGCAGAAAAGAATACATGCGTCCGTGTTTCATTTTCTTACCTCCTGGAGTTGCAGGGTGCTGACACGTTCGACCCAGTCGCCGCCGCCGTCCTGAACGAGCTCTTTTAACGTTATTTCCGTCTCTGTAATGCCTGTAACGATGCCGAAATTCTGCCCCATGTAGTTGCCCACCTTCACGCGATGCAGGTTGGCTTCCGCCTTGATGATGCCGAAGAAGGCCGTTTTTTGCTTCATCATGCCAACCATCACGAGGTTTTCCAGCGGGAAGGCTTCGAGCACTTCCTTCGGGCGGTCAAAATCAGGCTTCAACCCTCCGCCTTTGGCGGCGCCCTTCTTTTCGTCCGTGACTTGCGCAATCTTCGAAAGATTGAACGGGTCGACCGATTTGTCCGATTCGTATTTGTATGCAACAAATTTCTTGGGCTCCTCGATTTTATCGACGCGCCCCTTCATCGCCTTGGTTTCTTCATCCATCCATTTCTTGATGTCGGAATGCTCGCCCCCCCGCATCCAGCCAGGCAAGCCGTCAGCACAAACAGCGCTGGTTTGATCATTTTTTCGCTCCTCCCTTGGGTGCCGGCGCCTTGGCCTTGCGCTGGGCCGCCACTTCCTCACCATCCAGATAGCGAAACGTTTTGGCAGTCGTGTCCATCGCAAGCGAACCAGTCGGCGACGTGGTGATCGTCATGTCATTCAACGTCACGATGCGGGAAAGTTGTGCGATATCGCTGGCGAACGCACCGAGGTCGTGATAGTTGCCGGTCACGCGCACGGCAATCGGCAATTCGGCGTAATACTCCTTGACGCCGACGCTTCCGGGTCGAAACAACTCAAACTGGAGGCCCCGCCCCAGACCGGATTGGTTGATATCGGTGAGGAGCGCGTCCATTTCAGCCTTGCTCGGCAGCTGTTTTTCCAGAGAGGCCACATATTGGCCCACCTGCACGAGCTGTTTCTTGAGTTCGGGCAAATTGACAGCCTGCTTCTTCTTGTCAATAAACTCTTTTTTAAGTTTATCCTCTTCGCCCTGAGCCTTGGTAAGTTCCTCGGAAAGGCCATCCCAGTAAAGATACCAGCCGGCCACCACCACTACGACCAGTAACAACACCATTGCCAGAAGCTTGGGGAGCGCCGGCGCATTGCCGATGTCTTTCCAGTTTACGTTCTTGAATTGATCAGCCAGATTCATGTCAATCCCCTTAGGCTTTCTTGGGCGCAACCGGCGCCGCTGGCTTTGCAGCGGGCTCCGGTTCCGGCGGTTTCGGGCGCTTGATGGAAATATTCATGGTGAAATCGTTGAGCCGGCGCGCACCCACGGTAGTTGCCTTGATTTCAACCAGTTCCGGCGCGGTCAGCCACTCGGAGTTATTGCCCAGGTTGCGGACGTAATCGGCGACCTTGGCCTGGTTGGCGGCCACCCCGATCAGCGATACTTTCGTTCCGGTCTGTTTGATCGACTTCAGGTAGATGCCGTCCGGCGTGTTCTTGACCAGCTCGTCAAGCACGTGCACGGGCAGATTGCGGTTCCCCTGCAACTCCTCAACCGCTCTTTGCCGCGCCTTCAAGCCTTCGATTTCTTCTCGCAACTTGGCAATTTCCTTGATGTCGCTGTCGAGTTTGTCGTTTTCCTTCTGGATAAAGGCGTTCGACTCTTTCTGCGATGAAATCTGGGTCTGAATCACACCGCCCACTGCAATGATGATGGCGCCGCCGATGGCAGCAACGATAGCGCACAACACGCCGAACTGGCGCCGTCGAGCCTGCCTAGCGAGCTCCCGGTGAGGGAGCAGATTTATGCGAATCATGCGTCGAACCTCCGCATTGCCAAGCCGCACGCAACCAACATCGCCGGTGCATCCATGGCAAGTTGCTTGGGTTTGACTCGATTGGAAAGGGACATGTTTGCGAACGGGTTGGCCACAATCGTATTGACCTGTGTGCGCGTCGCCACAATTTCATCAAGGCCGGGGATCACGGCACAACCCCCAGCGAGCACAATATGGTCAATCTGGTTGTAGGACGTTGAGGTGAAGAAAAACTGCATCGCCCGGGTGACTTCCTGCGCCAGGTTTTCCATGAAGGGCTGGAGAACCTCCGCGTCGTAATTGTCAGGTAATCCGCCGTTGCGTTTGGCCGTCTCCGCCTCTTCCTGGGACATGCCAAAGACGCGCTGAATGTCCTGGGTCAGGTTGTTGCCACCAAACGCCTGTTCGCGGTTGTACACCGATTGGTTGTTGCGCAGGACCGTCACGTTCATCAGGTTGGCGCCAACATCCACCAGTGCGATCGATTGATCCACGCCGTTGCCGGGCAGCTGTTTTTCGATCATTTCGAAGGCCAGTTGGATGGCGAATGACTCGATGTCCATCACCACCGCTTTCAGGCCTGCCGATTGCGCAACAGCGACCCGGTCTTCGACCTTTTCCTTGCGCGACGCGGCAATCAACACTTCGACCTCTTCCGAGCTTGAGGGCGCCGGCCCGGCCACCTGAAAATCAAGATTGACTTCATCCAGCGCAAACGGAATGTACTGATTGGCCTCGGCTTCGACCTGCACTTCGAGCTCCTCATCACGCAGCCCGGCCGGAACCACGATTTTTTTCGTGATGACGGCCGCTGCCGGGAGCGCCAAAGCCACGTTCTTGGTACGCGTCGCCATCTTTTTCCAGGCACGCTTGACCGCCTCGGCCACCGCCTCAAGATTGGTGATATTGCCATCCAGCACGGCGTCCCGCGGCAGCGGTTCAATCGCGTAGCGCTCTACGCGATAGGCTTTTTTCCCGGCGTCAGCTATTTCCACCAGTTTCACAGACGATGAACTGATGTCCAGCCCGAGCAAGGGCTGCGCCTTGGGGTTAAATATGTCGAGTGCCAAAGTGTCGTCCCCCTAAATCAGTCTCGCCGCCTTCTTATGGCCGCCTTGTTACGCTTCATATTGCGCTCAAACCACCAACAAACACAACATGTAGTGCTCCAGACAACTGCATCAATCGGGTTGCAACACATAAAATCCTTATGTGACAAGCGATTAGAGACAATGTCTACAATTTACATTAAATCCCAACAGTCTCTTTAGTGCAAGCAAAGTTTTTTCGGCATCCACCCCTTGTTGCTCCAACGCAACATGGCGTTTCCATGCTAGCGCATGATTTGCCTCAACTTTGCAACTCTGCACCGATATAATCAAACTCCGCACGCTCACATCGGGCACCGATCCGGCCGTCCGACTACAGTGCAGAGAATTAATTTAGTTTAACAAAATCATGCAGTTACCGCGTTTCTCCCGAGTGGCCGTGATTCTCGCCTGCACAATCCTGGCGCCTGCTGCCATAGGTGTGTTGGTGCTTGCTTTCGCGGTAGCGTGGGCATATCCCGGTTTGCCATCGATCGAAGCCTTGACGGACTACCAGCCCAAGATTCCGTTGCGCGTGTACAGCGCCGACAACCACCTGATTGGCGAATTCGGCGAGGAGCGTCGCAATCTGGTGACGTTTGCGGAAGTGCCCACGGTCCTCAAGCAGGCAATTTTGGCGGCGGAGGATGACCGGTTTTACCAGCACGGCGGCGTCGATACGATCGGCGTTCTGCGGGCCGCGATGTCCAACATCACCAGCCCGGGACGGCAGCAAGGGGCATCGACGATCACAATGCAGGTTGCAAGAAATTTCTTCATCTCGAGCGAAAAGACCTACACCCGCAAGTTCTATGAGGCCCTGCTGGCCTTCAGGATTGAGGCATCCTTGTCGAAAGACAAGATATTCGAGATTTACATCAACCAGATTTTTTTGGGCCAGCGCGCCTACGGATTCGCTTCCGCTGCGCAAATCTATTTTGGCAAAGAGCTCAGGGCCATTTCGCCCGCCGAGGCGGCCATGCTGGCCGGGCTGCCCAAAGCGCCGTCCGCATTCAACCCGGTTGTCAATCCGAAACGGGCGCGCTCAAGGCAGCAATACATTCTCGGTCGAATGCTTGCGCTTGGCTATCTCACTGCGGAGCAGCACGCGATCGCCGCCAAGGAGGCGCTGGTCGTGAAGCGCGAAGCCAATGACTTCCCTCTCAAGGCGGATCACGTTGCGGAGATGGCGCGCCAACTGGTGTTTGAGCGATTCGCAGAAGAAACCTACACGCGCGGACTGCGTGTCTATACCACCATACTCAAGAGCGACCAGGAAGCGGCGCATGTCGCACTGCGGCGCGGCGTGCTCGACTACGAGCGCAGGCATGGATACCGCGGCCCGGAAGCCTTTGTCGAGCTCAAGACCGGCGATGACGAGGAGCTCGATGACGCGCTTCAGGAGTATGGCGACAGCGAGGACCTCTATGCGGGCGTCGTGCTCGACGCCTCATCCAAAGCCGTCAAGGTGTATCGGCGCGGCGGTGAAACCGCGCAGGTAACGGGAGACGGCTTGAAATTCGCCGCGAACGCGCTCTCCGACAAGGTTCAGCCGAACCGCCGTATCCGCCGTGGCGCGATCATCCGCATCCTGAAAGATGAAAAAGGGACTTGGAGCATTTTGCAACTCCCCGAGGTGGAGGGCGCGTTCGTTGCCGTCAGCCCGGCCGACGGCGCCGTCAAGGCGCTGGTGGGCGGTTTCGATTTCGGCGTCAACAAGTTCAACCACGTGACCCAGGCTTGGCGTCAGCCCGGTTCCAGCTTCAAGCCGTTCATCTATTCCGGGTCGCTCGAAAAAGGCTTGACGCCTTCGACTGTCATCAACGATGCGCCCATTTTCATCGACCCCGCAACGACCGGCGGCCAGTTGTGGGAGCCGAAAAACTACGACGGAAAGTACGACGGCCCGATGCGCATGCGGCAAGCACTGGCAAAATCGAAGAACCTCGTCTCCATCCGCATACTGCAGCAGATCACCCCGCAGTATGCGCAAGACTATGTCACCCGATTCGGGTTTGACGCCGACAAACACCCCGCCTATCTGACGATGGCGCTCGGTGCGGGCTCGGTCACTCCATGGCAAATGGTAGGCGCCTATTCGGTATTCGCCAACGGCGGCTACCGGGTCAATCCCTATATTGTCAGCCGCATCACCGATGATGGCGGCAAAGTGCTCGCGGAAGCCAAGCCGGTTCGGGCGGGGGACGAGTCGACCAGGGTACTGGACGCCCGCAATGCATTCATCATGACCAGCATGATGAATGATGTAACCAAATACGGCACGGCGGCGCGCGCCTCTGCTCTCTTGAAGCGAGGCGATCTGGCCGGCAAGACCGGCACTACCAACGACCACGTCGATGCCTGGTTTGCCGGTTTTCAGGCCACCCAGGTCGGAATTGCCTGGATCGGCTTCGACCAGCCCAAGAAACTTGGCGGACAAGAGACCGGCGGTGTCGCAGCCCTCCCGATCTGGATCAGCTACATGCAGCGCGCACTCAAGGGTGTGCCGGAGACGATGCTGCCGATGCCGGAGGGAATCATCAATGTCGGCGGCGAAATCTACTATCGCGAATATGCGCCTGGCGAGAACAGCGTGCAGTCACTCGGCCTGGGCGACGGTACGCCTGAAGGAGACAAGAAGGCCGACGAAGTGCGAAACCAGCTGTTTTAGCGCTCAAGGGGAAAGCTGCAACGCCGCTCCATGCTGGGTGGACGCGTGGCGCGAGAGCACAGCAAACAACTCCTCCCCGGACCGGGTATCTACCCACCCTGCCCCCTTTAGCGAAAAGTGAAACCCGCCGGCCTTGGCGGCGATCCAGATCTGTTGCATCGGTGCCTGCAGGTTCACGATGATCTGGGTGCCGTTCGCAAACTCGATCGCGAGCACGCCGTCTCCCTTGCGTTCGAAGTCGATATCGAACCCGCTAGCATCGAGCGTCTGCTCTATTCGATCAAGAATCCCGGTTGCGGTTCTGAAAAATTCGCTTTCGTTCATAATTCGGGCTTCCTTGTTGATAGTGCGGAGCAAAACGTGTGGATTCACGGGGCCGTTTGCGCGTTATTGATTGCCTGCGTGTTGGCAGGTTGCGGCCAGCGCGGTCCGCTGTACATCCCGGGCAAGCCGGGAGACCCCTATTACGACCGGCAGAACCGCGGATCGGCGCCGGGGCAGAGCAACTCTCCCAATAGTAGCAAGCCGGTGCCGCAGCCGAGGCGCGACGAAGATTCCTCGTCATGAACTTCGATTTCTTTGAGCCTCGCGACGGGCAACTGCACGCCGAAGACGTACCGCTCGCGCGCATTGCGTCCGAGTTCGGCACGCCCACCTACATATACTCCAAGGCCGCCCTGACGCGTGCCTGGTATGAGTTCACCGCTGAGTTGGCCGGACGCGACGCACTCGTATGCTATGCCATGAAGGCCAATTCGAATCTTGCCGTACTCAACACCTTTGCCAGGCTCGGTGCAGGCTTCGACATCGTGTCGGGCGGCGAGTTGACCCGCGTGATTGCCGCAGACGGCGATCCGCGCAAAGTGATCTTTTCCGGGGTCGGCAAGCGCGTCGACGAAATTGCGTTGGCCCTGCACCACGACATCCACTGCTTCAACGTCGAATCACTGCCCGAACTCGAACGCGTCAATGCCGTGGCGCAGGGTTTGGGCAAACAGGCGCCGATTTCGTTTCGCGTCAACCCCGACGTGGACGCCGGCACCCACCCCTACATTTCCACCGGCCTCAAGGAGAACAAATTCGGCATTGAATACGGCATGGCGATCGCGCTGTATCGCAAGGCCGCTAGCATGCCGGGGGTCCGCGTCGCCGGAATCGACTGCCACATAGGCTCCCAGTTGACCGATGTGGCACCGCTTCTGCAAGCACTTGAGCGCATGCTCGCCCTGGTTGATGCGCTCGGCGCGGAAGGGATCCCGATTCACCATCTCGATCTTGGCGGCGGCCTGGGCATCCGTTACTCGGGGGAAACGCCGCCCGATCCGCGCGCCTACATGCGTGAAATCATCCGCCGCATCGGATCACGCCGGCTTAAGCTGATGTTTGAACCCGGCCGCAATCTGGTTGGAAATGCCGGGATTCTGTTGACACGGGTTGAACATCTGAAGACCGCGTCCGCGAAGAATTTTGCCGTAGTCGATGCCGCCATGAACGATCTGTTGCGCCCTTCGCTGTATTCGGCGCACCATGAAATCATCGCCGTATCCCCTTCCGATGTGATGCCGCAACGCTACGACGTGGTGGGCCCGGTGTGCGAAAGTGGCGACTTCATCGGCAAGGATCGCGCGCTGGCGATCCGCGAAGGCGAGCTTCTTGCGGTGATGTCGGCAGGTGCCTACGGCATGGTGATGTCCTCGAACTACAACACGCGACCGCGTGCGGCCGAGGTAATGGTCGACGGCGCGACGCCGTATCTGGTGCGGCGTCGGGAAAGCGTTGCCGAGTTGTTTGCCGGCGAACGTATCTTGCCCTGAAGGTCCGACGAGGCCGGAGAAGGCTAGCGCTTCAGTGCAGCGGCACAGGCAACGGCAGACGACCAGGCCCACTGGAAGTTGTAGCCGCCGAGCCAGCCGGTGACATCAACCACTTCACCAATGAAGTACAGCCCGGGTAGGTTGGTCGCCTCCATGCTCTGCGAAGAAAGCTCGCGCGTGTCAACCCCGCCTACCGTCACTTCCGCCTTGCGAAAGCCTTCAGTGCCGTTCGGCAGGACGGAAAGCCGATTGATTCGCGCGCCAAGCGCTTCGAGCACCCGGTCAGGACAGTCGGCGAGCAGCATTCCAGCGGCCCCGGACTCCATCTCGCAAAGGGCGTGCGCGAGGCGGCGTGGCAACCAGCGCGACAATATCGTCGCCACATTGCCCTTGCCCGCACTGCCGGTGCGTTTCGCCTCAAGCAGCTGCGCTGCAGCCTGCAGACTCGGAGCCAGATCGATCAGCAGCGGTTCGCCGGGTTGCCAGAAGCTTGATATCTGCAACACGGCCGGCCCGCTCAAGCCCTTGTGGGTGAACAGCAGGTCTTCACTGAAATGACCGGCGCCATACGCACCGTTGGAGGCAATCCCGACCTCGCACGCCACCCCGGCAAGTTCCTTGAAGGGTTGCCATACACCGCCGGCAAATGTCAACGGTACGAGAGCCGGTCGCGGCTCCACGATTTTGAGCCCGAATTGGCGCGCGATCCGATAGCCGAAGTCGGTCGCGCCGATTTTCGGAATCGACAGCCCGCCGGTGGCGATCACCAGACTGTCGGCGATCAGCGTACCGGCGGATTCGGTGTCGAGGGCATAGCGGGCGCCGTCGCGCAGCACCGCCTTGACGCTACAGCCGGTGCGCCAGGCAACGCCACCCGCGCCGCACTCCGCTTCCAGCATCGAGATGATTTGGCCGGACGAGTCGTCGCAAAACAACTGGCCCCGATGTTTTTCATGAAAGGCGATCCGGTGTTTTCGCACCAGACCGACGAAGTCAGCCGCCGAATAGCGCGCCAGCGCGGAGCGCGAGAAATGCGGATTGTGCGATACGAAATTCTCCGGCCCGGTCTGAAGATTGGTGAAATTGCAGCGTCCGCCGCCCGAAATGCGGATTTTTTCGCCAATTGTTGTGCTGTGATCAACCAGCACGACCCGCAGGCCGAGTTGGCCCGCGCGCGCCGCACACATCATCCCTGCAGCGCCGGCACCAATGACCGCCACGTCGAATCGTTCCATGGGGTCATTGTCGCACCGAAAAAAAACGGCCCTCGACAGTTGAAGAGGGCCGCATCAAAAGCGCGCGTCGCTGGAGTTCGAGGAGACGTCACTCCCGCGCGTTCAAGACCGCGGTTGAGTTACACCACGGCACAATTGTGCCCGTCGAAGCTTAATCCCTGCTTAAAACGCCGTTAAATAGCAGCGGCCTTTCGGCCGAGATGACGCCAATAGAGCCGCACGCCAAGCAGCGTCACGACCACGAGTGCGTACAGGGCCGGCTGGGTCAGGTCGCGCTTGACCAGCCACCAATAGTGCAGCACGCCGAGAATCGCGATCAGGTGCACACTGCGATGCAGGGCCTGCCAGCGACGCGCTCCAAGGCGCCGCATCATGCCATTGGTCGACGTGATGGCCAGCGGCACCAGCAGCAGCAAGGCGGCGAAGCCGACGGTAACGAAAGGTCGCTTGAGCACGTCTTTCCAGATGGCTGCAACGTCGAAAAAATGGTCGAACCACACAAAGGTCGTGAAATGGCAGGCCGCATAGAAAAAAGCAAACAGCCCGAACATACGCCGATACCGCGCGAGCCAGTGCCATCCGCTCAGTTTGCGCGCCGGAGTAAGCGCCAGCGTGATGCACAAAAATACCAGCGTCCAGGTCCCCGTGGAGCGGGTAATCAATTCAAGCGGATTGGTACCCAGGGCATCGGTGAATGCCCCGGCGACGAGCCGCACCAAGGGCAACAGTGAGACGACAAACAGGATCGCCTTGACGCGCCCGATCGTCGCAGGTGAGGGTTGGCGCAACGACACAGGGCGTCAAAACAGCTTCTTGAGGTCCATGCCGGCGTAGAGGGACGCCACCTGGTCTGCATAACCGTTGAACGGCAACGTCTGGCGCTTTTTCTGGAAAAAGCCGTCCTCGCCGATGCGCCGTTCGGTTGCCTGACTCCAGCGCGGGTGGTCCACCGCCGGATTGACGTTCGAATAAAAGCCGTATTCCTGCGGGGCTGCACGGTTCCACGAGGTTTGCGGCATTTGCTCGGTAAAGCGGATCTTGACAATCGACTTGCCGCTCTTGAAACCGTATTTCCAGGGCACCGCAAGGCGCACTGGCGCGCCGTTCTGGTTCGGCAACAACTCGCCGTAGACGCCGAAGGTCAGCAATGTCAGCGGATGCATGGCTTCATCCATGCGCAGGCCCTCTACATACGGCCAGGCCAGGGCCGGCACATGCAGCCCGGGCATCTGGGCCTTGTCAGCCAGTGTGATGAACTCGACAAATTTGGCGTTGCCGGCAGGCTCCACCTGGCGAATCAACTCGGCAAGGGGATAGCCCGTCCAGGGGATCACCATCGACCAGCCTTCAACGCAGCGCATGCGATAGACGCGCTCCTCCATCCCGGCGAGCTTGAGCAAATCCTCGATGGCGAACGTGCGCGGCTTTTTTACCGCACCTTCCACGACCACGCTCCAGGGACGCGCCTTGAGCGTCTTGGCGTACTGCACCGGATCACCCTTGTCGGTACCGAATTCGTAAAAATTGTTGTAGGTCGTCACGTCCTTGTAGGGCGTCGGTTTCTCGATGGTCGAGTAGGTCGATGCCTTCACCCCGGCCAGCTTCGGCCCCGGTTGCGCCCATGCCGGCACGGCCGGAACGGCCGCCGCGAACGCCGCCCGCCCAAGATTGCGAACAAAGGCGCGTCGCCCCTCATAAACCTGCCGGGAGGTGATTTCACTGGGCACAATATCGGGTCGATTACGGATCAGCATGCCAACACTCCTTGAGAATTCGTGCAAATGATACGCGGCGGCGGCCCGTGCGGATGTGCCGCGGCGGAAGCACCCGAGCTCAATTCATCCAGTCAATCATGACGCGCGTATCGCGATTGAACACCGTCAGCACCAGGCCGTAGCGGCACGACGTCGGCACAAAGGCCAAGCGCGCAAAAGGCACTGCGGGATGTGCGGCGCGCACCCGTGCCAGCTCCGCAGCCACTGCGGCATCCTGTCGGGCCAGGTCCTCGACGCGCGTTTCCGGGCGCAGCAGGGCATCCCAGCGCTCGGTCGTCATCGCCTCAAAGCGCTCCGCCTGATGGATCGGCAATGGGCCGCCGGACGAGGCGGCCTTCCACATGGCGGCACGCTCGGCTGCCGCAGTGGGCAGGCGCACGTGCACGAAAACGGGTGCGGCGCCCTCCCGCGAGAGGGCCTCGGCGGCGGCGACATTCCCGCCTGCCTTGGCCACATCGCGCCAGTTGACGCAGTACAGGTTGCCTTCTGCCGCGGCCACAAACACCGGGCGGTGCAGGTACAAGATGGCGGCCCCGTACGCAAACGCACAGATCTGGATGGCCGCAATCATCGTCAGGTCGCGCCGCAACTCGGGTTTGGCGCGATCGAACACGATGAAGGTGAGCAGCGGCCCGAGCACAATGTCGACCGCCACCAGAATGCGCAATACGTGCCAGCCGCCATCAAGCCGAAAATACGGTGGCCGATACCATGCAAACCACATCGACAGGGCCAGCAGGCCCACCGCCAGGCTCGACAGGGCCAGATGGAATGCGGCGGCCTTCGTCCTGGCCGCAAGCGCATCTCCCCTGAAACCGTTGGTGGAAGCCATTCTTGGCTGGCTGCCTACTTCATGGCTTCGGCATGGTAGCGGGTGATGCGTTCGACTTCGTTTTTCGAGCCGAGCACTACCCCGACGCGTTGATGCAGGGCCTCTGGCTGGATTTCCATGATGCGCTGCCGGCCGTTGGTCGATGCCCCGCCGGCCTGCTCGACGATGAACGAAATCGGATTGGCTTCGTACATCAGGCGCAGCCGCCCCTTGACATGCTTGGCATCCTGCGGATACATGAAAACGCCGCCGCGCGTCAGGATGCGGAAGCAGTCCGCCACCATCGAGGCGATCCAGCGCATGTTGAAGTCGCGGCCGCGCACTCCCGTCTTGCCGGCGAGGCACTCGTCGATATAGCGCCGTACCGGTGCGTCCCAGTTGCGCATGTTGCTCATGTTGATGGCGAATTCGCTGGTGTCCTCGGGAATCTTCACCTGGTCCTGGGTGAGCACAAAACTGCCCATTTCACGGTCCAGGGTGAACACCGCCACGCCGTGCCCGTGGGTCAGCACCAGCATCGTTGCCGGGCCGTACACCGCGAATCCCGCGGCCACCTGTTTGACGCCCGGCTGCAGGAACGCGAGGTCGTCGGGTTCAGTAATGCCGTCGGGACAGCGCAACACCGAAAAAATGGTGCCGATCGACACGTTCACGTCGATGTTCGACGAGCCGTCGAGCGGGTCAAACAGGAGCAGGTATTCGCCTTTCGGATAACGGTGCGGGATCGGGTGCACGCCCTCCATTTCTTCCGACACCATGGCTGCCAGGTGGCCGCCCCATTCGTTGGCCTCGAGCAGCACTTCATTGGCGATCACATCGAGCTTTTTCTGCGCTTCGCCCTGCACGTTACCGCTGCCGGCTTCGCCCAGCACACCCGCCAGGGCACCCTTGGAAACCGCGTTGCTGATGTTCTTGCAGGCACGTGCGACGACCTCGATCAGCAAGCGCAGATCGGCGGGGATGGCGCCGGCATCGTTGTCGGGCGAAGGGCGGGCGCGTTGTTCTTCGATCAGGTAGCGGGACAGGGAAATGCGGCGGGCCATGGCAGTGGGTCGGGTTTTGAAGCGCGCGATTATCCCACCGACCCGCCCACCGCGGCACGCTGCGCGGTTAGAATGGGGCGGCTCACTCCCCGATTTGCAGCACCCGCAGCCACCATGAACCCTGACGCCGTCGCGCAGTACCTCCAGCACAATCCGAAGTTCTTCGACGACTACGCCGACATGCTGGCGCAGATTTTTGTGCCGCACCCGCACGGCGGACGCGCGGTATCCCTGCCGGAACGGCAAATGCTCACGCTGCGTGAAAAAAACAAGTCGCTTGAGCACGCACTGGCCGAGCTGGTGCAAGCCGGCCATGCAAATGACGCGTTGTCCACCAAAATGCACCGTCTGACGCTGGCAATCCTGCGCCTGCCCAAAGAATCGCCCGAACGCCTGATAGAAACGCTCACCTATCACCTGCGCGAGGATTTTTCGGTGCCGCACACTGCCTTTCGAGTCTGGGGGGTCAGTGCCGGCTTCAAGGGCCTGGATGACACGCCGGGCGTGAGCGCCGCGTTGCGCGGTGCAGTGGCCAGTGCCACGTCGCCCCTCAGGCTGCCCTTCTGCGGCCCGGTCGGGCATTTTCGCCATGAGGAGCTTGCCCTTGGCAAGGAAGTCTCCGGATGGTTCAGCGACGCCGGAACGCACATCAAGTCGATGGCGGTCATGTCGCTCATTTCGGTGCATGCGGACGGTGCCAGTTCCGGCGGCCTGCTGGCGCTCGGCAGCGAAGACGCGGAGCGTTTTTACACGGACATGGGCACGATGTACCTGGAACGCCTTGCCGAGCTCCTGTCGGCCGGGCTCGCCCACATCTTCCCCTGATTTGCGCAGATGAGCACCGCCGGCCAAACGCACATCAACGCGTTTGCCGCGTATCTGGCCGGTGAACGCAACTACTCGCCCACCACGGTGCTGGCGTATCGGCAAAGCCTCGAAGAGCTGCAAAGGCTGCTCGTCGACCTGCCGTTCGAGGCGATGCAACCGCAAGGCATTCGCCTCGCGGTTGCCAAACTGTCGTCGATGGGCCGAAAACCGCGCAGCATCGCGCGCTCTCTCTCGGCCTGGCGCAGCTTTTATCGCTGGGCCGGCCGTTACCAAGGCTTCGCCGCCAACCCGGCTTCAGGCATCCGCGCTCCCAAGGCATCCAAGCCCCTGCCCAAGGCGCTCTCGGTGGACCACGCCATGGCGCTCCTCGATCGTGCCGAGCCCGATCCAAACGACGCGGCCGACCTGCGCGATGCCGCCATGTTCGAACTGCTCTACTCCTCCGGCCTGCGCCTGTCCGAACTGATCGGCCTCGATGACGCGCCGGGCCCGAACTCCCTGGGCTGGGTTGACGTGCGTGCCGGCGAAGTCAGTGTCACCGGCAAGGGCCGCAAGACGCGCACCGTGCCGGTGGGCAGCACGGCACTGGCGGCATTGCAACGCTGGCGCGTGGTGCGCCTGTGGTGGCTGCAAGACGACAATCCTGCCCTGTTCCTGTCGCCGCGCGGCAAGCGCGTCTCACCATCGCTCGTGTATGCGCGGCTCAAACGCTGGACCCTCAAGGCGGGGGTGCCAACGCATGTCCACCCGCATATGCTGCGGCACTCGTTTGCCACCCACATGCTGCAGTCCACCGGCGACCTGCGCGCCGTGCAGGAATTGCTCGGCCACGCCAATATTGCCACCACCCAGGTCTACACGCACCTCGATTTCCAGGCCCTCGCGAAGGTCTACGACCAGGCCCATCCCAGGGCGAAGCGCGTCGATCCGAAAGGCAAATGAAGTCGTGTCATTGAGCACCGTCACCCTCAAGCCGGGCAAGGAGAAGTCGCTCAAGCGTCGCCATCCCTGGGTTTTCTCGGGGGCGATTGCCCACGTCGCGGGCGAACCGCAGGGGGGCGAGGCGGTGCGCATCGTGGAGCCGGGTGGTGCCTTTCTCGCCTACGCTGCATTCAGCCCGCAATCGCAGATTCGCGCCCGGGTGTGGAGCTGGAATGAAGCCGAGCCGATCGACGCGCCATTTGTCGGGCGGTTGATCCGTGGCAGCCTGGAGCGGCGACCGGCAGGGCCGGTACAGCGCCTGATCCACGGCGAGTCGGACGGCCTGCCGGGGGTCGTGGCCGACCGCTACGGCGACACCGTCGTGGTCCAGTTGCTCAGCGCCGGGGCCGAGCGCTGTCGCGAGCCGATCGGCGCCACGCTGGCCGCCTTGTCCGGCGTCGCGCGCGTCTACGAGCGCTCCGATGCAGATGTGCGCATGCTCGAAGGCCTGGCGTCGCGCACCGGCGTGCTGCAGGGCGACGCTCCGCCTGCCCGCATCGCGATTCACGAAGCGGCGTCGGACACCCGGTATTGGGTTGACGTCGCACAGGGCCACAAGACCGGTTTTTACCTCGACCAGGCGCTGAACCGGGCGCTGGTCGGCGCTGCCGCCAAAGACCGTGACGTCCTGAACTGCTTTTGCTACACCGGTGGTTTTTCGATCGCGGCCCTCAAGGGCGGTGCGCGCGCCGCCCTGTCGATTGATTCCTCCGGCCCGGCCCTCGAGATCGCACGCGACAACGTTGCCCTCAACGGCCTCGATGCGGGGCGCTGCGAATGGCGCGAGGCCGATGTCTTCAAGGAGCTGCGCGAACTGCGCAACCAGAACCGCAGCTTCGACCTGATCGTGCTCGACCCGCCAAAATTTGCGCCAACGCCGGCCTCCGTCGAGCGGGCTGCGCGCGCCTACAAGGACATCAACCTGCTCGGCTTCAAGCTGCTGCGGCCGGGTGGCCGGCTGTTCACTTTTTCGTGCTCAGGCGGGGTCTCGGCCGACCTGTTCCAGAAAATCGTCGCAGGCGCGGCGGTGGATGCGGGCGTCGAAGCGCGCATCGAAGCGCGTATGCGTGCGGCTCCGGATCATCCGGTGCTGCTCAGTTTTCCGGAGGGCGAATACCTGAAAGGCCTTGTGCTGCAACGGTTTTGACGGAAATTCCTTCGAAATCGTTGGTGCGAAAACCTCAGCGGCCGTGCCCTCAGGGACTGCTGACGTAGGGGTTCGCAGCGCCGCTGAACCAGGGCGCCCGCCGACCCACGGCTCTTTCCAGCATGTCCATTTCGGCGTCGGTATGGGTGACGCCGACATCGGCATCGACAATCCACTGGCCGTCACGCGGCTCATTGAGCACCATTTTTGGCTGGTGGTGCGAAGCCGCGATCAGCGCCTTTTGGGTCGCCTGGTCTTTCATGCCGGTCAGTTCGATGGTGCCGTAGCAGGTGCAAAAGTAGGTGCCTTCGCCCTGCGATTGCATGTAGCAGCCGGTGCCGCGGATGCCGGCGGTCACCGTCGGCGTGGCAATCGCCACCTGCGACCCGGACCGCTTGCCGAACACCGCACCGACTGCCCCGGTGAGCATGCGTAGTGCCGACACGGTGAAATCGCCCATCGGTGATTTTTCAATCTGCAATCCTGAGCCTTCGCGCAGGAAGAAGGCATCACTGCCGACCACGAACACAACCTTGCCGTCGGAGCCGGTCGTCACCAGATCACCAGTCCTGATCACCGCCCGGTCGTTGACGCGCTCGCCGTTGACGCGCACCAGGCCGCTGAGCTGGCGGATGCTCCGCGTCTGCCGCTGCGCCCAGAGTGCCGGCGCGGCAGCGCCCGCGACAACCCCGGCAACGCCTTGCAAGAAGCCGCGCCGCCTCACGATGGCAGGGGCGACTCTCGTAGAGAGGATGGTTTCGATGGGTGCCATGGTGTGCTCCGTTTCCTGTACGCAAGATGATACGCGACGCATCAGCCGATGGATGCGAGCTGCCAGCGCACCCGGATAGCCAGCGCTGTCCGAACCCACGGCATATCGCGCGATCCAATCCGGCGCGCGCGTCAACGCGGGCGCGACGTTTCTGGTATCCTCGCGCCCCTTTCAGGCCCCCCGTGCAGGACATCCTGCGCCGGGCGCACCGCGGAGCAACCATGGCTGCCCAAGTACCCGTCACGATCCTCACCGGCTTTCTCGGCGCCGGCAAGACCACCTTGCTCAACCGCATCCTCAGCGAGCAGCACGGGCACAAGATTGCCGTGATCGAGAACGAATTCGGCGAAGAGGGCATCGACAATGAAATTCTGCTGCGCGAGGCCGGGCAGGAACAGATCATCGAGATGAATAACGGTTGCATCTGCTGCACCGTACGCGGCGACCTGGTGCGCATTCTCGGCGACCTCAAACGCAAGCGCGAAGACAAGTCGCTCGATTTCGACCGCATCATCATCGAAACCACCGGCATGGCCGACCCGGCGCCGGTGGCGCAGACGTTTTTCATCGACGAGGACATCGGCAACTACTACCTGCTCGACGCCATCGTCACCGTGGTCGATGCCAAGCACGCCCAGCAGCAGCTCGATGACAACCATGAGGCGCAGGAGCAGGTCGGGTTTGCGGACCGCATTCTTCTGTCCAAAACCGACCTCGTCTCGGAAGCGGAACAGACCAAGCTCAAGGAGCGGCTGGTGCGGATGAACCCGCGCGCGCCGATCAAGCCGGTGCACTTCGGCAACACGCCGATCAGCGACATCCTCGACATTCGCGGCTTCAACCTCAACTCGATCCTCGAAATCGAGCCGGATTTTCTTGACGACGACGAACACGAGCACGACGACGCGGTGCAATCGTTCATCTTCAAAACCGACAAGCCGTTCGATTCGGTCAAGCTCGAGGAATTCCTGTCGGCGATGATCCAAGTCTACGCACAGGACATGATGCGCTATAAAGGCGTGCTCAATGTGGCCGGCCAGGAACGTCGCGTGGTGTTCCAGGGCGTCCACATGATGATGGGCGGGGACCTCGCCAAACCCTGGGCGCCCGGCGAGAAGAGAACGAGTAAAATGGTTTTCATCGGTCGCAACCTGCCCCAAGAAGTGTTTACCAAGGGCCTGGAGTTGTGCACCATTGTTCAGTAAGCGAAATTTTAAAGGTTTGAGGGGTAAGGAATGGCAACTGCAGTGAAGCCCAAAGCGGCAATCAAGATTCCGACCGAGTCGGAGCTTCTGCGCATGCCCGTCAAGGACTACATGAACGACGTGCAGATGGCGTTTTTCAAAGATCGCCTGAAACAGCTCAAGCAGGAATTGCTGAACAACGCCGGCGAGACCTCCGAGCACCTGCGTGAGACCCCGTCGGTACCAGATCCCGCCGACCGCGCGACGATCGAGGAAGAACACGCCCTCGAGCTGCGCACCCGCGACCGCGAGCGCAAGCTGATGAAGAAAATCGAGCAGGCGCTGGCGCGCATCGAAACCGGCGAATACGGCTATTGCGACGAGACCGGCGATGCCATCGGTTTGAAGCGTCTGTTGGCCCGCCCCACGGCAAATCTTTCGATCGAAGCGCAGCAGCGCCGCGAACTCAAGCAGAAGATGTACGGCGACTGAGCTCGCCGGCCCGGCACATACAACGGCGGCTTCGGCCGCCGTTTTGTTTTCGGCGCCCGAATGGCCGGCAACGTAGAGGGTGGGAATGCCCGCACATTTGGGCTATAATTGTGGGCTTCGGCCAAGTAGCTCAGTCGGTAGAGCAGAGGACTGAAAATCCTTGTGTCGGTGGTTCGATTCCGCCCTTGGCCACCAAAAATTCAGGGCCTTAGCGTCGAAAGACGCTAAGGCTTTTCTACAATTGCGGTGAGGTATCTACAATTTGCGCGCAGGGGGGGGAATGGCAGACACATTCAATTGGACGTGCCCGCATTGTCAGCGCGACACCACGATTGTCCATGGCAACGAGCATTTCAACGCCGAAAACGTCTACCTAGATTCTGCAGACGGCTATCCATGTGATCTTCCCCTCGTTGATGTCGCGCAGTTCCTCGCGGGCGACCGCCAGACGATCCAGTACATCACGTGCCAGACAAAGCAGTACCTCGCCGCTTTCGGTTGCGACCAATCGATGGCCCTTGCGATCGAAAACCGGATGTCCTAACGACGCCTCCAGCTGCGAGAGGGCCTTCGAAACCGCAGGTTGAGAGACATTCAGGTGACTGGCTACGCGACCGATGTGGCGCAGCTCATCCAAAGCCTTCAGTAACCGCGGGTGGCGAAGATTGAGATTGGCACGGATGTACCAGTCGAGGTTGGGCATGGTGGGTGCAAAGGACTGTGAAGACTATAAACTAATGGCAATAGTTTCTCCCCACAAAATTCATTTTTCCTCCGAGGTGATGTGCAAGATAATGGTTTTCGGCTAAAAGACAGCCGTTCGCTAGGGTCGTTCGTGACGTCCAAATCGAAATCAAGTACGTCGGTGTTCATTCGATGTCTTCGCGCTCGGCAGGCGTGCTTGCGTCACTACCAACCCAAATCCCGTTGACTAGGAGTTTTTGATGACGCTGAAACGGTTCCTCTTTACTCTGCCCCTGTCCGTCTTCATCTGGCTCCCACCGCCTCCGGTGCTGGCTCAGCCATTTCCCAACAAGCCGGTCCGGCTGGTCGTTCCCTATCCTGCAGGCGGCCCGGTGGATTTCATTGCCCGTTCGATCCAACCCGAATTGGCGAAGGTGTGGGGCCAGCCGGTCGTTGTCGACAACATCGGCGGCGGCTCGGGAATGATCGGCAGCGCGGCCGTGTCGAGGGCCAAGCCGGATGGCTACACACTTCTCATCGGCGGGGTCCAGACGCACGCCATGAATGCCGGCGTGATTCGCACCATGCCCTACCACCCGCTCAAGGACTTCACCCCCATCCTGCAGACCACGAGCGTACCTTGGATGATCGTCGCGAACACCTCGCTGGGGATACGCACACCCGAAGAGATGATCGCCGCCATGCGGGCGAAGCCGGGCCAATACTCCTATTCGTCATCGGGCATCGGCAGCGCGTCGCATCTGACCTTCGCCTCGCTGCTGAAACAGGTCGATGCCAAAGCCCTGCATGTCCCGTACAAGGGCACCGCCCAGGCCATCCAGGATGTCATTGCCGCCCAGGTGAACTTCGGCATGGCGGACGAGAACACCGTGATGCCGCATATCCGTTCAGGCAGCCTGGTGGCGATCGCCTCAGCGGGCAAGGAGCGTCTGGCCGACTTCCCCAACCTTCCCACCCTCGGCGAAAAGGCACTTCCGGGCTTCGAGATGCAGCCCTGGCATGTCATTTACGGGCCCGCCGGCATGGACGCGGAACTGGTCAGGACGATGGCCGCCGGCATCCGCAAGGCGATGGAAGCGCCTGGTCTCAAGGAGAGGCTCAAGGGTGCCGGTGTCCTGGTGACGCCCGCGCAACCGGATCCAATGGTGACGCGGGAATATGAGCGTTGGGTACGGGCCGCGCGCGACGCCAATGTCGTTCCCGAGTAACGAGGCGTCGGTGCCGGGGGTTCGCCGATGGATCTAGGATTGAAGAATGCGCAGGTCGTCATTACCGGCGCTTCGGCGGGCATCGGCTTGGCATGCGCCCACGCCTTCGCAGAAGCCGGTGCGAACCTGACCCTGGTTGCGCGCCATCCGGTAAATCTGGCCGCGGCGGCCACCGACCTGCGCAGCCGGCATGGGGTTGCCGTCGAAACGGTCCCAATGGACATGGCCGACAGTCATGCGGTCACCGACCTGATGGACCGCTGCGCCGAGGCATCGGTGCTGGTGAACAACGCAGGGGCGGCGCCGACCGGATCCATCGAAACGGTCGATGAGGCGGCATGGCGGACTGCGTGGGATGTCAAGGTGTTCGGCTACATCAACGCCACGCGCGCCATGCTCAGGCACATGTATGCGCGCCGGCGCGGAGTGATCGTCAACGTCATCGGCGGTGGCGTGTTGAACCGCTACGACTACGTTTGCGGCACAGCGGGCAACGCTGCGCTCGCGGCGTTTACCAACGCCGTGGGGTCACACTCGACGGACCACGGCGTGCGTGTCGTCGGAGTGCATCCACCACCCACCCGGACGGAGCGGTATTTCGCGCTGGCGCGCAGCCGTGCGAAGGAGCGCTTGGGAGACGAGTCCCGCTGGCAGGAGACGCTTCCAGACCTGCCTTTCGGCCGGCTCGGCGAGCCTGGGGAAGTCGCGGCGCTGATCGTCTTCGCGGCGTCGACCCAGGCCACCTATCTCAGCGGAACCTGCATCACCATGGACGGTGGTCTCGCACACCGGTAGTCGGTCGATCAACGAATACTGGTGGACACAGGGGGCGGCCCTTGGTCCGCCCCATCCCTCAACCCCCTTTTTTCCAGGAGAATTTCATGGCATACAAGAAACAGCGCTTCATCACCCCCAAGGTCGCCGAGTATCCGCCCGGCCACTGGTCGAACTGCATTCGCGTCGGCGACCAGATCTGGCTGTCCGGCTTCACCGCCCGAGCCAACGATCTGAAAACGATTCACGGCGAGGGAAGTGCCTACGAGCAGTCGAAAGTGATATTTCAGAAAATCAAAGATTGCCTCGAGAACGCCGGCAGCGACATGCAGGACGTGGTCAACATGAACATCTACATCACGGATATGGCAGACAACAAAGAAGTATGGCGTGCGCGACAGGAGTTTTTCACCGGCGACTTTCCATGCTCGACGTTGGTGCAGGTCGCCGGCTTGGCGAACCCTGCAATCAAGGTTGAAATCACCTGCCAAGCGATGGCCGGCAGTGGTTCCGAGTGAGACCTTTGGGTGGTTCATGTGTGCGTAGGGCAGAACGCCGAGGCGTTCATGAGTGCTCGGAAGGACCCATGAAATTGGTGTTTCCGCGATCGGCCTGCCTGAATTGATTGTGTAAACCGGAGAACAATACAAAGCACAGGCATTGGTGCTGGCAACCGAACCGCAACGCCTCGCCCAATTGCGCCAAAAACTGGCGCGGAACCGCTCGACGGTGCCGCTCCATGCATCAGGCAGTGCTTGGGGTGCGATTCGGGAGGCTTTTCTGCGAATCGTGATGCATGCCGGCCCAGACTCAGCAATTGACGGCTGCACCCGGCGTCAGCCATACTCCCAAAAAGGATTGGATTTCCTATCCTTAAAAGCGCAGAATTGAATTCCCTATCGTTTCCTTAGAACAAAGGAATTGAAGTGAACCTCAAACGCGCAGTGTTCGAGCTTCTCGCTACATCGCTGCTGGCCGTCGTCACAGCACAAGCGTCGGCCCAACCCTATCCATCCCGGCCGCTGCGGATCGTCGTCCCGACTGCGGCCGGCGGCACTTCCGACATCTTTGCGCGGGCGGTCGCGCAGTACCTGCACACCACGCTCAAGCAGCCCGTGCTGGTCGAGAACCGGCCCGGTGCCGGACTGATGCTCGGCGCCGAAGTCGTTGCGAAGTCCGCTCCCGACGGCTACACGATGTTGCTGTTGTCGAATTCTCACCTGATTCAGGAAGCGCTGGGCGCGAAGCGCAACTATGTCTTGATGCGCGATTTGCAGGCCGTTGCGCCGCTCTACGACATTGATCTGGTGCTCGCCGTAAGCCCGTCGCTGCCAGCGCGTACGTTGAAGGAGTTGATTGATCTCGCGAAGGCGAAACCCAATACGATCTATTTCGGCTCGACCGGCAATGGCACATCGTTACATCTCGCCGGAGAGTTCTTCAAGTCGGCCGCTGGGATCGAGATCACGCATGTTCCATACAAGTCGGCGGTCACTGCACGCGTCGACCTCGTGAGCGGCCAAGTGCAGATGATGTTCGATCTTTTGACCAGCGCCGGCCCGCTGATCGCCGCGAACAAGCTTAGGGCGCTCGCGGTTGGCGGCCCGCGCCGATCGGAGTTCGCGCCGAATCTTCCGACGATGGCCGAGCTCGGCTTTCCGCAGGTCGTGGTGACAGTGTATGGCGGCATTGCTGTTCCGGCGGGCACCCCTGCGCCGATCGTCGCGCGCTTGAACGCCGAGCTCCGAACGTTTCTTGAGCAACCCGAGACGAAGGATATCTGGGCGAAACAGGCTGCACGACCGTTCTTCATGACTGCCGAGGCGTTTACCGCATATCTGAAGGAGGATATCGCTCGATGGAGCAAGGTCGTCAAGGCCAGCAACCTGAAGCCCGAGGAGTGAGCGCTTCATGTCGATCTTGATCGATGGGTATTGCGCGAACGGGTTCGCGGCGGTTCGCGACGCGGTCCGCCACAATCTCGAAACCGGTGAAGAGGTCGGCTGTTCGGTCGCCGTGATGAGCGATGGCAAGATGGTCGCCGATGTCTGGGGCGGTTTTCGTGACGCGGCGCGCACCCGGCCGTGGACACGCGACACAATCGGCAATCCGCGCTCGATCGTGAAATCGATCGGCGCACTCTGCATTCTCCGTCTCGCATCACAGGGCCGCCTTCGCCTAGACGATCCGGTTGCCGTCCATTGGCCGGAATTCGGCGCGGCCGGCAAGGAGAACCTCTCGATCCGCACCTTCCTCTCGCATCTGGCGGGATTGCCCTTTGCCGATAGCGCGCCGCGCGGCTCGATGTACACCGAGGGGATC
Organism: Burkholderiales bacterium; assembly: GCA_947473125.1. Taxonomy (GTDB): domain Bacteria; phylum Pseudomonadota; class Gammaproteobacteria; order Burkholderiales; family JAEUOS01; genus CANJDH01. Next base: position 2,656 of record CANJDH010000063.1, on the reverse strand, counting down.
GTCGAGGCAGCGCTCGCATCGCAGGTGCCCGAATGGCCGCCGGGTACGCAACCCTGCTATCACTCGTTCACGTATCCGGTGTTTTGTGCGGAGTTGGTACGCCGAGTGAGCGGCCGCACGATTCACGACTATGAGCGCGACGAGATTTCCGGACCGCTCGGCGCCGAGTACTGGATCGGCCTCGAGGACCATCAGTTAGAGCTTTGTGCGGACTTCATCGAGACACCCGGCACCCCGAGCAATGAAGGCTTCAAGCGAAACACCGCGTCGCCGCTCTATCGGGCATGGACGCCGATGGCGCTGGATGAAACGTACAACTCGGAGCGATGGCGGCGCAGCCTTTTCGTGGGGCATGGCAACGCTCGCGGTCTGGCCAGGATCTTCGGCGCGCTCGCATGTGGCGGCGAGCTGGACGGGGTTAGCATCGCCGATCCGACAATTCTCGCCGATGCAACGCGACCCGCGTGGGATGGCATCGACTTCATGACTAAGCGCCACTTCCGTTTCGGGATGGGATTTTTGGTGTCTTGTCCGCCGTTCCCATACAACGGCAATCCACGCAGCTTCGGACACATCGGCACCGGAGGGACGATCGTATTCGCCGATCCCGATCGACGGCTCGCGGTCGCCTATGTGCCGAACCGCATGTACCCGTCCGCCTTGCAGACGCCGCTCGCGCAGCGGGTGATCGATGCCATTGGACATTGCGTGGATTGATGCCCGGTCCGGCGATTTCGACCACTTAGGCTACCGCACCACGTCGCGACTCTAACGAATAGCGTTTATCCGCCGCCCCACAAACGTTGAATCCTGCTGCGGCGGCAATGGCGGCGGAAAAACCTCGTTGGACTGAACCGCCGAGTTGGTGGTGGTTATGGGGATTGTAAGCGCGCTGGGGCGGGAGTCAATCGCCTGGCGGTGGTTCAGGTGTGCGTAGGGCAGAACGCCGAGGCGTTCATGAGTGCTCGGAAGGCCCCATGAAATTGGTGTTTCCGCGATCGGCCTGCCTGAATTGATTGTGTAAACCGGAGAACAATTCAAAGCACAGGCGTTGGTGCTGGCAACCGAACCGCAACGCCTCGCCAAATTGCGCCAAAAACTGGCGCGGAACCGCTCGACGGTGCCGCTGTTCGACACTCCGCGCCTGACCCGGCAGATCGAAAACGCCGTCGTGGCGACGCTGCGGCTGCATCGCGACGGACGCCCCCGGAAGACTTTTACGCTGCTCGATAACCGGCCACAAAGCCTTGCGCACCAAAGGTTTTCGTCCATCGTCCCAGGACGGGCAATGGACGAAATGCGGTACAATGATGCCCTTGCCAAGCAGCCTTTCCGCTTCGAGGAGACCCAACGCATCGGTGGGTTCGCTTCCGCCCTTGGCCACCAACATTCCCTTATCGAACGGCTTGCGTTGGGACCCGATGCAGGCCGTTTCGTTTTTTGCAAAGCAAATCATGCCTTTCACCAATCTCGGCTTGTCCGAACCGATCCTGCGCGCGATTGCCGACGCCGGATACACCACCCCGACCCCGATCCAGAAGCAGGCGATCCCCGCCGTGCTGTCCGGCGGCGACCTGCTGGCCGGCGCGCAGACCGGCACCGGCAAGACGGCCGGCTTCATGCTGCCGATCCTGCAGTTGTTGTCGGTCGACGCCAAACCGTTCAGTCCGCACGGCGGGCGTCCGGTGCGCACCCTGATCATGACGCCGACGCGTGAACTGGCGGCACAGATCGAAGAAAGCGCGCGCGTTTACGGCAAGTACCTCAAGCTCAAATCCACGGTGATCTTCGGCGGCGTCGGCCAGGGCCCGCAGGCGGGGGCAATCCGCAGCGGCGTGGATATTCTCGTGGCCACGCCGGGGCGCCTGCTCGATTTGCACCAGCAGCGCCTGGTGAACCTGTCGAACGTCGAAATCCTGGTGCTAGACGAAGCCGACCGGATGCTCGACATGGGTTTCATCCACGACATCAAGCGCATCCTCAAGGTACTGCCGGCCAAGCGCCAGAACCTGTTGTTTTCGGCGACGTTCTCCGACGAGATCAAGGCCCTTGCCGACAGCCTGCTCAACAAGCCGGCACTGATCCAGGTCACGCCGCCCAATTCGACCGTCGACATCATCAAGCAGAAGGTACATCCGGTCGACCGCGACAAGAAGCGCCAGTTGCTAGCGCACCTGATCAAGACCAACGACTGGCACCAGGTGCTGGTGTTCTCGCGCACCAAGCACGGCGCCAACCGCCTCGCCGAACAACTCGACGGCGACGGCATTACCGCTCTGGCGATTCACGGCAACAAGAGCCAGGGCGCACGCACCCGCGCCCTCTCCGAGTTCAAGGAAGGCAGCCTGCAGGTGCTGGTCGCCACCGACATCGCCGCGCGCGGCATCGACATCGACCAGTTGCCGCACGTGGTGAACTACGACTTGCCGAACGTGCCGGAAGACTACGTGCACCGCATCGGCCGCACCGGCCGGGCCGGCGCCAACGGCGAGGCGATCTCGCTCGTCTGCGTCGATGAGCACGTGTTCCTGCGCGACATCGAACGCTTGATCAAGCGCGAAATCGAGAGCGTCGTGATCCCGGGTTTCGAGCCTGACCCGCACGCCAGGCCGGAGCCGATCCTGCAGCGCCAGGGACGCGGCGGCCGTCCGCAAGG
>CANJDH010000062.1 GCA_947473125.1 Burkholderiales bacterium | reverse complement strand
TTAGTGGGGCTTAGGCGGATTGCTGCAAATGGTTGATTTGAAAAAGTTCTAAGCTCGCTCTTAACGGATAGCAATGGATACACAAGGGGGTTGATGTGACTGTCGAATCAATGAGGAAAGCCTGTCCGCTTCTTGCTTCTGCGGCAGAGCCGCTGAAGTCGCCGCGAAATGCATCTGCTCGCGCGAAGCGACCCCAACAGGCAATGAAAGGCAAAAATGCAACATGCCATAGCGCCGAAAGTCTCATGGATAGACGTTCCACGGGCAATGCCCGGCTGAAAATCGCTCCCACCAACGGTTTCAGGAGAATGGAATGAAGAAGTTCGTTGCAATCACGGCGTTGATTGGTTTGCCTTGTTCGGCGGTGGCGGCGTTTCAATACGACTACAGCAACGTCGATCTCTCTCTCCCTGCCCGCATTGAGCGTGGCAAAGCCGTGCCGCCACCGAAGAACTTCGCCGATTCACCGGCGATGCGCTCCTGGATGAAGTACGGATGTCTCTGGAATTCACCCGACGCCAAAACGGCGGGCGACGATGTAGGGGCTTGTCTGCATCAAATTGCAGCCGAACTGCCGCCATTCGACCCCAGCAAGCCGCGGTATTTTGGTGAGCACTACAGCCCGCAGCGATTTCTGGAGTGCAAGGCGTATGCGCACGCGGTGCGCGGCCAAGGGCAGTTCTCGGCGACGCAATGCGAGGTGTTCCGGTTGCGCCGAATCGAAAACCCTTACTTCTGGCCGTACCCGCACAACCAGGACTTCAAGTGGCTCGAAGCACCGAAGGAAAGCGTGTACCGGCCGGGCATGACCCCGGAGGCGTATCACAAGGCGCTGTGCGAGAAAGAATCGGGGCGATGGATTTATCGGAAAACGGAAAGAGTAAAAAGCTATTACCAAATTCGACCTCATCACCCAGAAACGGCTCGCGATGATCGAAAGGACATGTTTGTTAGCGAGAACCCCGTTGAGTTTGTACTTATCTGGGCCATGTTTTCTCAAAAGCGCCCTAGGGGGGGCGGCACAACCAAAATCGGCGGGGAGATTGTGCGAGGTTACGAATTTATTGAAACGCCCGTTCGTGAAATATTTGGAGAAGTGACCGGACCTTATATGCGTCACGAGGTGAATTTTGTTCCAACAACTCAAGGATTCAATGACGTTGCTTTCTCTAAACCCGTCGCGAAAATCGAATCACAGTATGGATTTGTATGGCGCGGCATTGAGCGAGAAAACGATCGTGAAATGGGGATCGCTGGCGTTGAGTGGGGTGTAGTCGATTTGAAATCGAATCAAATTCTTTCGCTGATGCGAACCTTTTTGCGAGGCGGTGGGAGAGGTGCTGCTTTTTCTCGTGGAATGCAGGCTTGCCAATTGCCGGCTACAGATACGAACCCCTATAACCTTTTGACCGAAACGCTGATTCCCAATTCATCCAATTGAACAGAAAGATAACCATGGCCAATGAAACACGCGCATCTATAGAGAGTTGGTACAAGGCGTATCTTCAACAAATCGCCGCTGAGTCATATCTTGACCTGGTTGGTAAGTTTGGCTTGACACTTGACGACGTCCTCAAGGCTGGAAACGGAAATCCTGCCCCACAGTTTTCCGATAAAAACGACCCTTCGTACACCAAGCTGACGGATCAGCAGGTTGCGGAGTTCAAGGAGAACTTTGAGATCGTCGCGCATCAGGCGAACGACGCGACGGGTTTTTCGTCGACGCTACTCAGGGACAAGAACACAAACACGTACACGCTCGCGTTCCGCTCGACCGAGTTCAAGGACATCGAAAAAGGCGGAGACAAGCTGCGCGACCAGAATGGGGCGAACATTTCGATCTTCGCGCGCGGCTTCGCCTTGGCGCAGATCGCGGCGGCGGAGGAGTGGTACGCCTATCTGAAATCCAACAGCAAGATTCCGGCAGGATCGACGCTCAACGTCAGCGGCTACAGCCTGGGCGGACACCTGGCGCAGGTGTTCACCGCGATGCATAAGGACGAAATCAATCAGGCGTATGTTTTCAACGGAGCGGGCTACGGCAAGGTGGACGGAACTACCGATCCCGCGAAGATCGTCCAAATGGTCAACCAGTTCCGGTATGCGCTGACGCATGTCTCGGATATTTCAGCTGACCGATACAGCGCGATCGAACTGACCAAGCTTTCGCAGGTGTTTCCCCCGAATGGAGATGAAACCCCGGAGGCCGCGCTGAACCGACTGATTGGACAGGCGCGTGCGGCGGACAATCAGGTGGGCGCAGCGAACGGAGCGGACCTTTTGGCGGGGCTCGATTCGAGCCAAGGTCTCAAAAAAGACGCTTATGCGGATCCTCGGTACAAACTCGCCCTGTTCGATGTGATTCGCTCCTATTCGTTTCAAGGCGCGCCGATTCCGGCGGTATTGGGAGCGATCGGCGACCTGCTGTCCTGGAAAATCGCCGACGGCAATGGCAACACCAGTGTGGCATTGGGGCCGTTGGAATATGGGGTCGACGAGAAAATCACCTCCATTTACGGGCGTGGCTCCCACAACGACGTTCAGGTGGTCGCCAATGTGCTCTACAGCACTAGCCAGCGCAATCCAATCTTCATCGAAGACCAGCCCGAGACGGATGTGATCCGACTGAATGGTTCGCAGACAGAAACGCAAACAGATTTCGGAGGCACGCACGCGATTACGCTGGTAGGAGACAGTCTGGCGCTGACGCGCGCCTTCATGCGTTTGGACAACATGCTGACATTGGAAGATGTCGCAGCGATATTTCGCGCGGCGTCCGAGCAGCGGGCGGTGCGATCCGCCAAATTGGATCAGAAGGACGCGATCGAGGCTGATTCGCTCGACCAGGCGTTGTACGCTTTGCGACGGGTCTTCGATCCTTCGGTTCAGCCATCCGCTCCCGACCGTGCGGCGGGGGCTTTTGGAAAGTTGGAGTATCGCCAAGGTTTTTACGCAGAGCTGGCGCTGCTTCCCACAAGCGTAGGCGGACTCAAGATCGTGCCGCTATACACGGATTTCATCACGGACGCAGCGAGGAAACTGACCGAAGCGCAGATTGTCGAGCGCGCATCGGCAGAGGACGGAATCGCCTATCGCTATGCGCTGCGCGAGCTGGCCACCTTCGCTGTGACGGGTACCGACTACAGTATCTTCAATGCCAACGGCTCGCTCGATCTTTACGGCGTCAACACGTTGATCGGGATGACTGGCCAATATCTCGCCGATAGAGCAAAGCTGCTCGGTTTGAAGTCCACGTTTGGCGATCTTGATCAACCGAGCGTGAACCTCGAGTCCGATGCAACGAAAAACAAGCAACTCGGCCTGACCGACAGTCTCTGGGCCGACTTGTCGAGTGGCTATCGCATTCAGCAGGGTGATTCCGATGCGAACAAGCGTCGCGTCGTCTTTGGCTCCGACCGCGCCGAAGCCTTGGTTGGTGGCAATGCCAATCCTGCGAGCGGCTCCGCGGACCGACTCTATGGAGGCGGCGGCACAGACTATCTGGAAGGGAATGGCGGCAGCGACTATCTGGAAGGCGGAGCCGGTCTGGACGTCTACCAGTACAACCTGCTCAAAGGAGCCGACGGCAATGAGACGGGGGACGGCAACGACACGATCCGGGATACGGACGGCAAGGGCGTCATCCGATTGACGAACCGCGAAGACCGGCCTACCGGACCGATTGACCCGCTCACCGAACAGCCGGTCATGGAGCGGGTGGAAACCGGCTCCACCGTCCTCGCCGGCCTGTTCATCAAAGATACCTCTGTTGCGGGAGGCAATACCTACAAATCGCTCGACGGCAAGCTGCTGCTCACGAGGAGCGCGGTGGCGGATGCGCAGGGGAACGTGGTGGAGGGGCGCTACGACCTTGACGTGTCCTTCTACAACGTCGACGCGAACGGCAATCGCGGCGCGCAACGCCCCGGCAGCATCACGATCAAGGACTGGCAGCAACGATCAATGGGCATCATGCTGACCGACGGCGATCCTGGCATCTCCATGTTCAACGGCGCCAATTCGATCCAGGGGAACGATGACCCGAACACACTCAATGGCAGCGCGCAACGCGACAAGATCGAATCCCTCGGAGGCGACGACACGGTCCGGGCGGATCGCGAAGGGACTACCGACACGCGGGCGACCTTGGGCGACTGGCTTCTCTCTGGGGCCGGGCGCGATAGCGTGACCGCGGGCGACGGTGACGATTTGATCGAAACCGGCGCGGGCGACGGCGACCAAAGCGCCTGGTCCAACTCGGCGGGCGGCGACATCGTCGATGCCGGCGCGGGGAACGACCGGATCTTCGGCGACGCACGCAGGGAAATCGCCCAGGCGCTGACGGAAGGCGAATCGCAAACCGGGCTTGCCGGGCGGGGTGAATTCCTCTCCGGCGGAAACGGATCGGACACCCTCGTCGGCGGCGCGGCGCGCGATGCGCTGTTTGGCGGGGCCGGAGATGACGTCCTGATTGGCGGAGCGGGAGGCGACTGGATCGTGGGGGATTCGTATGTCACCGCGCTCAGCACGGGTTGGGGAGTGGCGATCAATGCCGTCGACCTCAATCTGGACGGCAACGAAATCGCAGCGGATGCAAACCTGCGCGCGGACTTCAACGCCCGCTTCGCGCAGCGCGAGTTCCAGAACGCCGGCTTCAAGCTGGGATCGGACGACCCCGGGCGGGACATGATTTATGCGGGAAGCGGGGACGATTGGGTATCGGCCGAAGCCGGAGACGATTTCATCGATGGAGGGAGCGGAAGCGATGTTTTGATCGGTGGTCGTGGGTCGGACGCGATTCTGGGTGGCGACGACTCCGACTGGATTTTGGGGGATGAGCTCGGGGACTCACTCGACAACCAGGCCGGCGACGTCATCGACGGCGGCATCGGGGATGATTTCCTGTTCGGATTGGGCGGAGATGATGTGATCTTCGGCGGAACCGGGAAGGACTACGTCGACGGAGGCAAAGGAAACGACATCATCGTTGGCGGGTCAGGCGACGACACCCTGCGTGGCGGCAGCGGCAAAGACACCTATGTCTTCAACCGGGGGGACGGCGTCGATCTAATCACCGACCCGGACGACCAGGATGGGAGCGTAGACGCGCAAGGCACCAACACCAACCCGAACAAATCCATCCTCGTATTGGGTGAGGGCATTTCAAAGTCCAACATCAAGTTCAGGAAAGGTAGCTTCGAGATCGACTTGGGGGGCGGGGATCAGATTCACTTCCAGTTGCCGGCGGGAGTGGACGACCCCAGCCTCATCTCGGCACTCGACCGCATCGAATTCGCCGACGGCTCGGTGATGGCATGGGATGACATCCTTGCCCAAGGCTTCGACCTCGACGGCACCGAAGGCAACGACATCATCGCCGGCACCAAGGTATCGGACCGCATCAGCGGCTTTGGCGGCAATGACATCCTCGCGGGACTGGCAGCGGACGATGTGCTCGACGGCGGCGCCGGCAATGACGCCCTCAATGGCGGTACTGGCAATGATCTGCTGTTGGGCGATGCGGGCGTGGACATCCTCAATGGCGACAGCGGGGATGACCGGCTCGAAGGTGGTGCCGACGCCGATACGCTTGACGGCGGCGATGGTACGGACACGCTGCTGGGTGGCGCCGGAGATGATTTTCTCAACGGCCGTGCGGGTGCGGATGCGCTCGCGGGCGGCGCGGGCAATGACAACTATGCCATTGCCTACGGCATCGGCCACGACACCATTGCCGACGATGCGGGAACGGACGTGAACGCTCCGGAACTGAACACGCTGTCACTGGCAAGCGGCATGGAGTTCGACCTGTTGCGGGCGTCGCGCAATGGAAATGACCTGGTGTTGGGTTTGGTCCCCGGCGTGAGAGGTGCGCCCATCATGGATTCGGCCACTGTCGCCGGGTTCTACGCCAATGGGGATGACGCCGTAGCGGTGCAACAGGCGGCGGCAGCCTGGCAGGTACAGCAGGGTGATGGCCAGACGCTCAGTCTCGCAGAGTTGCTGGACCGCGCATCCCTTTCGGAGAGGCAGGAGCGCTTCGCCGACCACAAGGCCTGGGCGTTGCAAACTACGGCATCCGGATTCGGGGCAGGGTGGTATGAGACCCCCAGTTCCATCAACAACTACCAGGCCATGTCGATTCCTGCACCGACCCTGGTGCATTCGTACGAATCGCATAGCGTGAGCATTACTTACGGCGGTTTGTCGAGCGAGGAGCCGGTGCTGTACAACAACTTCGACTACTCCGGGTTGACCAACACCGAGGGAGCGCGTCCCAACTTCAGAATCTGGACGCCGGACAAGCACAGCTACGGTTTTTCCACCAGCCGTACCGAATCCGATGCGGCCGTCATTGAATCCCAGAAGGCATTCACGGTGACAGGCAGCAACCCGACCCTGGTTGTCTCGTTTGGTGCGCCGGTGCTGGCCGTGAATGTGACGCAAAACTCGTCGACCTACTTCGATGTGTTCACCAACCAGACCATTGTTTCGAGTTCAAGCAGCGGCGAATACTGGCGGCCGATCACCAGGTTGTCGGTGGGAGCGCCGGCCACCAACCCGGGAGTCAGCCCGTTAACCAACGCAGGCACCCTGAATCGGGTCATCAATGCGGTTCATGAGGGCCGGGTGTTCGAGGAGATCATCGGCGGCGCGGGTGACAACGAGATTCACGCGTTTGAACACGTGCAATACATCAATGTGACCAATGACTTCACCGATGGCGCTGTCGATCACCTGCGCTATGTGGCGCTGATCGACGGTGGCGACGGCGACGACAACCTGTTTCCCACGCTGGATTACAGCGATCTTGCAATCGGCGGAACCGGAAACGATGTCATCCACCAGGGTGCGCAGGTTGCCTTTGGCGGCAGCGGCAACGATCAGATCATCAGTGCGATCCATGCTTATGGCGAAGCTGGAGACGACTACATCACGGGAGCCTATGTTGCCGACGGCGGCGATGGCGATGACCAAATTTTTTCATCCGAAGGGGCGTCGGCCCAAGGCGGTGCAGGGAATGACTATGTCACCGGTTTCAATGCGGCCTTTGGCGGCGACGGCAATGACATTGTTTCGGGGGCCTTGGCAGCACACGGCGGCGAAGGCGATGATTCCGTGTACAGCAACGGCGATCTTTATGGCGGCAACGGCAATGACAACCTCAACAGTTCCTCCGGCGGTTCAACGTTCCATGTCAATGCCGATGAAACAGGCATCAAGCTGATTTCCGCCGGGGCAACCGAGATTGGCTCGGTTCGAGGCGACTACTATCAATCGCGGGGCATTTACGATTGGCAGGTGCGCCAGCAATATGGTGGTGGCCATGCCTGGTTCGAATCCAACAGCGAGACCTACGCCGACGCCCCCAGTGATCTGTATGGCGAAGAGGGCGGCAATTACGACTGGCAGTATGTCTATGTCACCCCGCTTCCGGCTGCGCCGTTGGTGCCGTCTTCGGCGATTGATTTTGCACAGATGGATGCGTTTGTCACCAGCAATGATTTGCCGTACGACAAAATCAGCTTCGGTGCGGGCATCACGGCAACCGACCTGACGGCGACGTGGGGCAGCACAATGGTGGGCGGTATCGACGGGCGCAATCACGCAACGCTTGATATCGCGATACTCGGTGGCCAGCAAACCTTGCGCATCGTGATGCCGCGCCGGGAAAATGCCGTCACCACCGGCATCGAGCGGTTTGCCTTCGCCGATGGCACAACGCTGTCCATGGCCGCACTGGTTGCGACGCTGCCGCCATTCCCGGAGCCGGATCTGATTGAAGGCACCGCGCTCGCTGATGCATTAACGGGCGATGCGAATCCGAACATATTTCATGGCGGCACGGGCAATGACATTCTCACCGGCAATGGCGGCGGCGACGCCTTCGTGTTTAACGCAGGTGACGATTTCGACACCATTTCGGCAGGTGAGGGTCAGTTTTCGGGAGTGTTGGCATTTGGCCCCGGGATTCTCCCGGGAGATGTGACCTGGTCATTGGCGGATGTGAACGGTAGCCCGGACCTGGTTCTGCATGTCGGCCGCAATGGTGACGCGATCCGTCTGGTAAACGGCGCATTCAGTTTCGACAATGGTTCGATCACGGCAGATATCGACTATCTGCGCTTCGACAACGGCAGCGTCACTCGGCTCGCCAATCTGGCCCAGTTTGTGCCGGATGAGGGAGTGGGCACGGCAGGCGACGACTACCTGCCCGGCACGGCCGGGCACGACGCGCTGAACGGCTTGGCAGGCAATGACGAACTGGTCGGCTTCGATGGCAACGACACGCTGGTCGGTGGCACCGGAGATGACCTGCTCGTTGGCGGCGCCGGAAACGACAATTACATTTTCAACCTTGGCGACGGCGTCGATACCATTGATGACACCCAGGGTGCCAATACGCTGACGTTCGGAGCCGGCATCACGCCGGGTGACATTTCCCTCGGTGTCGGCTCGCTGCTGGTTCGGGTGGGCGCCAATGGCGATGCTGTGCATCTGACCGCCTTCGATGCCAACGATCCCGGCAGCAGCGCCGATGTCACGTCATTCAATTTTGCCGACGGCACGTTCATGACATTGGGCGAACTTCTGGCGCTGGGTTTTGATTTCACCGGCACCACAGGCAATGACGATTTGTTTGGCACAGCCTTCGCGGACCGCTTCAATACCGGAGGAGGCGAGTACGACTACGTTGAAGGGGGCGCCGGCGCTGATACCTATATCTTCACCGGCGGTTTCGGATTCGATGAGGTATATGACACTGACAACGACTCGACGTATCAATTTGCCGGCAGGCAAAACACGGATGCCGTTTACTCGCGCGATGCGTGGAGCCTCTATGCCTTGTTTGACGGAGGTGTGAACCAAGTGCTGCTGGGCGGTTGGTTCAGTGACGAGCTCACGCATGCCGCATTTGAATTCGACGACACGACAATCAATGCCGAATACGTGGCAGCCAACATCGGGCTGTTGCCGGGCACCGAGGGCATGGATGTGCTGTGGGGCACGTCGAGCGGCGATGTGATCAATGCGCTCGACGGCGACGACATCATCAGCGGCAACGATGGCGACGATACGATCGATGGGGGTGGCGGTTCTGATTCGATCTACGCAGGCGCGGGAAATGACGTCATGGCGGGTGGTGCTGGCAGCGACTATTTGATTGGTGCCGACGGTGATGACACGCTCGACGGTGGATCGGATGACGATACCGTGTTCGGTGAGGCCGGCAATGACACTTTTCTGTTTGGGCGAGGTTCGGGCGCAGACAATATTTTCGATTACTCGGCTGTTGCAGGTGAGGTCGATACCCTTGTCATGGCGGCAGATGTGGCGCCGGACGACATTGACGTGACGGTTGCCAACAACGGCGTGTTGCTGACAATTCGCGATACCGGTGATTCCGCGCTCATTACCGGGCTGGGTATGTCATGGGGCGAGGGCTATGGCATTGAACAGGTTCAGTTTGCCAACGGCACACGATGGCTGTTTGCACCCGATGGCAGCTACACCGTCGAATCCGGCAACCACGCACCAGAACTTGCCAATTCAATTGCCGATGCAACCATCAACGAAGATGCGTCGGTCAATCTGACGGTTGCGGCAGATGCCTTTGCTGATGCGGATGTGGGCAACACCCTGACTTTCGGCGCGAGCCTGGTTGCCGGGGGTGTGGCCGGAAACCCGCTCCCAGATTGGCTCTCCTTCGATCCGCTGACCCGCACCTTCAGCGGCACGCCGGGCAACGCGGATGTCGGCTCGCTCGCGATCCAGCTCACCGCAACCGACCAGGGCGGTTTGAGCGCAAGCGACGACTTTATTCTCAATGTCGCCAACACCAACGATGCGCCAGAATTGGCGCAGCCCCTGGTTGCGCAATCCCTCTTGGAGAACCATACCTTCGGGTTCACCTTGCCTGCAGGCGTGTTTACCGATATTGACGCGGGCGATACCCTGACAGTCGGGGCCACGCTGTCAGACGGGAACGCGCTACCGTCCTGGCTCTCGTTTGACCCGCGCACCGGCGCCTTTAGCGGCGTGCCTGGCGGCAGTGCGCTTGCGGGGCTGACCGTTCGTGTTACCGCCACAGACAACGTCGGGGCGGCCGCCAGCGGCGAATTCCATATTGCGGTGACGCAAACCGTGTTCACCGGAGGTGCCGGCAATGACGCGCTTGCCGGCACCGCGAATGACGACGTGATCAACGGCGGCGCGGGCCGTGACACCATGGCCGGCGGCCAAGGCAATGACATTTACATTGTCGATAACACCGGCGATGTCGTGATCGAGAACGCCGGTGCGGGCAATGACACGGTGCAGTCGTCGGTCACGTACACGTTGTCGAACCATGTTGAGAACCTGGTGCTCACCGGCACCACCAATCTCAACGGCACCGGCAACGCGCAGGACAACACCCTCACCGGCAACAGTGGCAGCAACGTCCTCAATGGCGGTGCAGGGGCGGATACCCTCGCAGGCGGCCTCGGCAACGATACCTATGTCGTGGATAGCGCGGGCGATGTGGTGGTCGAGAACGCCGGCGAAGGCACCGACACCGTACAAGCCTCAATCAGCTACACCCTAGCGGACAGCATCGAGCGCCTCACTTTGACCGGCACCGCGGCGATCAACGGCACCGGCAACGAACTCAACAACATCCTCACCGGCAACGTGGCATCGAACACCTTGACCGCGTTTGGCGGCAACGACAATCTCAATGGCGGCGCCGGGGCCGACACCCTGATTGGCGGCAACGGCAACGATGTCTACGTGGTCGATGACGCGGGCGACGTAGTGCTTGAGAACGCCGGTGAAGGCATCGATACGGTGCAAGCGTCGCTCAGCTACACCCTCAGCGATAACGTCGAACGCCTTAGCCTGACCGGCACCGCAGCGATAAACGGCACCGGCAACGAGCTCAACAACATCCTTACCGGCAACAGCGCATCGAACACCCTGACGGCGTTCGGTGGCAACGACGTGCTCAACGGCGGAGCCGGGGCCGATACCTTGGTTGGCGGCAACGGCAACGATGTCTACGTCGTCGAGAACGCCGGCGATGTGGTGGTCGAACTGGCAGGCGAGGGGACCGATACGGTTCAAGCGGGAATCACTTATGGGATTGGCGACAACATCGAACGTCTCACGCTCACCGGCACCGGGGCGATCGACGGCAGCGGCAATGACCTTGACAACCTGCTCACCGGCAATGCCGCTTCCAACACACTGTGGGGTGGCGCCGGCAACGACACCCTTAATGGCGGTGCGGGTACCGACACCCTGATCGGCGGCATCGGTAACGACATTTATCTGGTCGACGTCGCCGGCGATGCAGTGGTGGAAACGGCTGGCGAAGGTGTGGACCTGGTGCAGAGTTCGGCGGGCAGCTATACGCTGGGCGCCAATCTGGAGAACCTGACCCTCACCGGCTCAGGCGCCAACCGCGGGTCCGGCAACGAGCTCGACAACCTGCTTACCGGCAACGCCGCCGACAACACACTCTTCGGCGACGCCGGCAACGATACGCTCAATGGAGGCGCGGGCGCCGACACGTTGATTGGCGGCACCGGCAACGATACCTATGTGATCGACAACATCGGTGATATGGTGGTTGAAGGTGCAGGCGAGGGCATTGACCAGGTCAACAGCAGCGTCAGCACAACATTGGCGACCCATGTCGAAAACCTCACCCTCACCGGCAGCGGTGTGATCGACGGCAACGGCAATGAGCTCGACAACCTGCTGATCGGCAACAATGCCGCCAACACGCTCAGTGGCGGCGCCGGAAACGATACGCTGGACGGAAAAGGCGGGGCCGATACCCTGGTCGGCGGCGACGGAGACGACATTTATGTCATCAACAGCGCACTCGATGTGGTGGTCGAAACTGCGGGCGAGGGGCTTGATCAGGTACAAACCAGTGCCACCTACACCCTCGCCGACAACATCGAAGTGCTGACCCTCGCGGGCGCTTCCAGCATCAGCGGTACCGGCAACGCCGGTGATAACCTGATTCGCGGCAACGCCGGCAACAACACCCTCAATGGCGGTCTGGGAGTCGATCTGCTCGAAGGCAATGCGGGGGCGGACCGGCTGAGCGATGCCACCGGTAGTGACAATGGTTATTACAACGGCGGGGCCGGCAACGACACTATCTCCGGCGGGGCCGGCAACGAGATGATCGTCGGTGGCGCCGGCAACGACACCATCAACACCGGTGTCGGGCAAGACGTGATTGCCTTCAACCATGGCGATGGAAACGACGTCCTCAACGCCAGTGGCGGTGGCGACAACACCCTGTCGCTCGGCGGCGGCATTGGTTACAACGACCTGTCCTTGCGCAAATCGGCCAATGACCTGATCCTCGACACGGGCGCCGGCGAAAGCATCACCATGAAGAACTGGTATGCCGCAGGAGACAACCAAGGCATGCTCAATTTGCAGGTGATTGCCGACGCGATGGCCGGGTTCGACGCCAATTCGGCTGATCCACTGCTCAACCAGCGCGTGCAGACATTTGATTTCCGCGGCATCGTCAGTGCATTTGATGCCCAGCGCGCGGCCAACCCGGGGCTCTCCAACTGGGCGCTCAGTTCAGCCTTGCTCAATTTTCATCTATCGGGCTCGGATGGTGCGGCGCTCGGCGGTGACCTGGCATATCAATACGGCAACCGCGGATCGCTCGCCGGCATCGGCATGCAGTCGGTGTTCGATACGCTGGCCGCACAGGGGTTTGGCGTGACCGCACAAACCTTGAAGCCGTTCACGGGCCTTGCCGAAGGCCAGGTGAAATTGCAATGAGGCGCGCACGGAAATCACTGGCCCGCACTCTTGAAAAGCCCTCCCAGAGCCTTTTTTGGACCGATGACATGCCAAGAATGCCTATTGGAGCCGCAGCAGAGGCAAGGCGAAAAACCATATATGGTAGTATGGCAACGCTTGCTTGGCCAATTGAGAGCATCCATGCATAAAACCACGCTGTACCTCGACGAACAAACGCGCCAAGCACTGCGCATGCTGGCCGCCCATGAAGGCTGCACCCAGACGCATATCCTGCGTGAGGCGGTGGCGCAATACGCCAAATCAGCCGCCGTGGCCGGATTGCCGCCGGGCATCGGGGCATATCGCAGCGGGCAACCCGGTCTGGCTGCCAGCACGCGCGCCACAGTGCGCAAGGCGGCCAGCGCGGGCGGCTTGCGCCGTGGCCGCTGATGCCTGCAGCCACAGCCTCTCCTTTCGCGGCAACGCTGGTGCTCGATACCAGTGGAATCGTCGCACTGTATGACGCTAGCGCCGAGGCGCATATCGGCGCGGTCGAGGCGGTGCGCGCCGCTTCCATGCGACTGGTGCCGGCGGCGATCCTCGCCGAAATCGATTACATGCTGGGCGTGCGCCTGTCGCCGAATGCCGCGCTCGATTTTTTGCGCGCGGTCGAATCGGGGTTTTTCATGATCGAGCCGTTCACCCGGGATGACGCCGGCTATTGCCGGGCGTTGATCGAAAAATATGCCCAATTGCAATTGGGTTTGGCGGATGCGGCGGTCATGGCGGTATCCGAGCGGCATCGTGCCGCGAATGTATTGAGCCTGGACCGGCGCCACTTCGAAGTGGTGCGGCCGACTGCATTCACCGCATTCCGGTTATGGCCATCGGTTGCGCCGAAACCGGCGGCAAAATCCCGGAGGCGTAAATGAAACGGCTGGCCGAAGCCGCTCGCCGGCGCTTTCGGTTCGGGGCGGACGAGCCACATGGCGCGGTTTTAGCCGATTTTCTGCCGGCCCTGCAAGCCATCGAGCACACCGCGCCGCACCCGCTGCCGCGGATGATGATCATCACCATCGGCGCGCTGGTCGGCGTCGGCCTGGTCTGGGCCACGTTCGGCCAGATCGACATCGTCGCCACCGCAGAGGGCAAGCTGGTACCTAGCAGCTACGTGAAGATCGTGCAGCCGCCCGAGCAAGGCATCGTCAAGGAGATCCTGATCAGCGAGGGGCAACTCGTCAAGGCCGGGCAGACGCTGATGCGCATGGATGAAATCACCATGATGGCCGACCAAAAATCGTTGTCGGCGGAGTCAAAACAACGTGAGATCGCACTGCGGCGCATTCGCGCCGAGCTCAACGGCACGGTGTTGACGCAGCAGGCGAGCGATCCGCCGGAATTGTTTGCGAAGATTCATTCCCAGTTTGAGTCGAATCGGCGCTCGCTTGACGCTGCGATCGCGCAGGAAAAGGCGACGCTCGAAAAAGCCCGTCATGACCGCGCCGCCGCCGCCGAGGTGCGCAAGAAAATTCTCGATGCACTGCCGTTTTACCGCCAGCAGGACGAGTCTTACCAGAAGCTCGCCAAGGACGGCTTTGTCGGTGCAATCCAGGCGCAGGACAAGCGCCGCGAACGCATGGAGCGCGAACAGGATTTCGCCACGCAAGAGTTCGCAATCAAAAGTGCCGAGGCAACGATCAGCCAGTCCGAGAAAAAGATCGCGCAGATCACTGCCGACTACAAGCGCAACCTGCAGGCCGAGCAAGTGCAGGAGACCACGCTGGGCGAAAAGGCGAACCAGGAGCTGGCCAAGAACGAACATCGCGGCCGCCAGCTGGAACTCAAGGCGCCGCAAGATGGCGTGGTGAAGGATCTTGCGACCCATACCCCGGGCACGGTAGTGTCGCCCGGCACCATCCTCCTTACGCTGGTGCCGCAGGGCGAGCATTTGCGTGCCGAGGTTTATGTGTCGAACCAGGACATCGGCTTCGTGCGAAGCGGGCAAGACACCAAGGTGAAGCTGGCGGCCTATCCGTTCCAGAAGTACGGCATGCTCGACGGCCGGGTCACCACGGTCTCGGCCGACGCGCGCGAAAGCGACGCACCGGCGTCGCCCGGCGGCAGCGCGCTCAATGGCGCCGACAAGCCGGCTGCGGCACAACGCGCGCAATCGTTGACCTACAAGACGGTTGTTGATTTGACCGGCCAAACACTGAAAGCGGCCGGCAATCGTCACACGCTCAGCCCCGGCATGGCGGTGACAGCCGAGATCAAGCTCGGCACACGCAGCGTGATGGAGTATCTGTTGTCACCCGTGCAGGGCGCCTTTCACGAAGCGGCACGCGAGCGCTGATTGTGCGTCGGTAGGGCAAAATGGCGCCATGGGCATTCATGGCATCGGCACCGACATCGTCTCGATACAACGCATCGGCGATGCCCTGGCGCGCCATGAAGAGCGCTTTGCGCGCAAGGTGCTGGCCGATGCCGAGTTGGCCAGATACGCCGCCCTCAAGGACGGCGCAGCCTATGTGGCCAAGCGGTTTGCCGCCAAAGAGGCTTTTTTCAAGGCCTTGGGCGAGGCGCCGTCGGCCGCCAACACCTGGCACCAGCTTGCGGTAGTGAATGATGCCGCCGGGCGGCCGCGCCTGGAATGCGGGCCGTTGCTGGCCGCGCTGCTCGATGCAAAAGGCATTTCGGTCACCCATGTGTCGCTGTCGGACGAACGCGAACATGCGGTGGCATTCGTGATTCTGGAAAAGGAATAGTGACATGACACATGCAATCCCTCTCGGCGTGGTGATCGCCGATGTCGAAGGCCTGCGGCTCAACGCATCGGACCAAAAACGCCTGATGCACCCGCAGCTTGGTGGCGTAATCCTGTTTGCACGCCACTATGAGTCGGTGGCGCAGCTGTGTGCGCTGACGGGCGAGATTCGCGCCTTGCGCGGCGACGACTTCATCATCGCGGTGGACCATGAAGGGGGCAGGGTGCAGCGTTTTCGTGAGGGGTTTACCGTGCTGCCGGCGATGCGCAAGCTCGGCATGCTGTGGGATAAGGATGAAGACGCCGCACTCAAGGCAGCCAAGGATTGCGGCTATGTGCTGGCCTCCGAATTGCGCGCCTGCGGGGTAAACCTGAGTTTCACGCCGGTGCTCGATCTCGATTACGGCGAGAGCGGCGTGATCGGCGACCGCGCGTTTCATCGAGACCCGCACATCGTGGCGGCACTGGCGGCGGCGTTGCAGCGCGGCCTGGCCGAAGGCGGCCTGGCCTCCTGCGGCAAGCATTTCCCCGGGCACGGCTACATTCGCGCCGATTCACACCACGAGGTGCCGGTCGACGAGCGTGACTACGCCGCCATCGAGGCCGATGACATGCTGCCTTACAAGCAGCTGATCCCGGCGGGCCTGTCGTCGGTGATGCCTGCGCACGTGATCTACCCGCAAGTCGACGCGCAACCGGCGGGCTTCTCGCGCAAGTGGTTGCAGGATATTTTGCGCGGCGCCTACCGGTTTGAAGGCGTGATCTTCAGTGATGATTTGTCGATGGAGGGTGCCAGCGTGGCCGGCGGCTACGACGCACGCGCGGTGGCGGCGCTTGATGCCGGCTGCGACATGGTGCTGGTGTGCAATGACCCGGCCAACACCGATGTAGTGCTCGCAGGCCTGGCAGCGCGCGCGACGGCGCCGGTTTCAGCCGTACGGCTCGCCCACCTGCGCAAGCCCGCGCCGGCGAGCGCACGGGCGCTGCTGGCCGGTTTACCGCGCTATCAGGCCGCGCTGGCCGGATTGCAGATACTGGCCTGATCCGATGCTGCCACCCCTCCAGGACTTGCACGACAATTTCGCTATACTTCCCCGCTTGACAGTGCCCACAGAGCATAAGGAGACGGTGACATGATCATTAAAGCAGCAATAGCGGCAATTGCACTTGTAGCGGCAGGCACGGCGCAGGCGCAGGCGCCGATCAAGATCGGGTTCGTCGCGGAGTTGTCGGGCCCGCAGGGCGCGCTGGGCCAGGACCAGTACGACGCCTTCATGATGGTGGTGCAGGCCAACGGCGGCAAACTGGGGGGCATGGCGGTGGACATCCTCAAGGAAGACAGCCAGCTGAAACCCGAGGTCGCGGTGCAGATCGTCGACAAGCTGATCGAGCGCGACAAGGTTCCGATCATCACAGGCATCACCTTCTCCAACGTGATGATGGCGATCCACAAAAAGGTAACCGAAAAGGAAGTGTTCCTGATCGGCTCGAACGCCGGTCCGTCGCCGATTGCCGGCGCACAGTGCTCGCCGTTTTTCTTCACCACCTCGTGGCAGAACGACCAGCAGGCCGAGGTGGTAGGCAAATACGCTACTGACAAAGGCTACAAGAAGGTGATCGCGCTGGCGCCCAACTACCAGGCCGGCAAAGACTTCGTCGCCGGCTTCAAGCGCTACTACAAGACGCCGCTGGCAAACGAGATTTACACTTCGCTGTCCCAGCAGGACTACTCGGCCGAACTGGCGCAGGTGCAGGCCGCCAACCCGGACGCCGTCTTCGTGTTTTATCCCGGCGGCCTTGGCGTCAATTTCGTCAAGCAATACGCGCAAGCGGGCCTTAAAGCGAAGTTCCCGCTGCTCAATATTTCAACGACCGACGGCATCAATCTGCAGGCGCAGGGCGATGCGGCATTGGGTGTGATCAACGGCACCTTCTGGGGGCCGGATTTTGCCAATGCGGCCAACAAGAAATTCGTGGCGGACTTCGAAGCCAAGTACAAGCGGATTCCGTCGCAGTACGCGGCGCAAGCCTACGACTCGGCCTTGCTGCTCGACTCGGCGATTGCCAAGGTCAAGGGCAACATGACCGACAAAAAGGCTTTCCAGGTGGCACTCAAGGCTGCGGATTTCAAGTCGGTACGCGGCGAGTTCAAATTCAACACCAACAACTTCCCGATCCAGGACCTGCACGTGTTTGAAGCTGTCAAGGACGGGCAGGGCCGCTACACCCTCAAGACCGTGGCCACGCCGCTCAAGGCGGACAAGGACGGCTACTACGACAAGTGCCCGATGAAGTAATGCAAGGTTAAGTGAAGACGGAGGATGAGGGATCATCCTCCGTTTTTTTTGCCAATTCAAAGTACGCCAAACACGACATGACCTGGGGCCTGTTCCTCACGCAAGTACTCAACGGCCTGCAACTGGGCGTGTTGCTGTTTTTGCTCGCCGCCGGGTTGACGCTGGTGTTCGGAATCATGAACTTTGTCAATCTGGCGCACGGCTCAATCTACATGATGGGCGCCTATTTCGCCGCCGCCGCCGTGGCCAAGACCGGCTCGTTCGTGGCCGCCGCGGCAATCGCCATTCCCGCCACGATGCTGCTCGGCCTGGCGATTGAGCGCGTGGCACTGATGAAGCTGTATTCGCGCGACCACCTCGACCAGGTACTTGCCACGTTTGGCCTGATCCTGGTGTTCAATGAGGTGGTGCGCTACGTCTGGGGCCCGTCGTCGATCTACATGAATGTGCCCGATGCCCTCTCGGGCCAGGTCAGCCTGTTTGGCCTGAACTATCCCTCGTATCGCTTTGCCATCATTGCCGCCGGCCTCGTGGTGGCCGCTGGCATGTACTTGCTGATCAACAAAACGCGGCTTGGCATGCTGATTCGTGCCGGCGCATCGAACGCCGAGATGGTGTCGGCACTTGGCGTCAACATCAAATTCCTCAATTCGATGGTGTTTGCGATAGGGGCCGGCCTCGCCGCCGTTGCGGGGCTGATGGCCGGGCCAATTCTGTCGGTGCAGCCCGGCATGGGCGAGCCGGTACTGATCCTGACCCTGGTCGTGATCGTGACCGGCGGCATCGGCTCGATCCGCGGAGCGTTTTATGGCGCCCTGATTGTCGGCCTGGTCGATACCGTGGGCCGCGCATTCTTGCCGTTGATCCTGCAATTCGCGATCGAACGCTCGCTGGCGCAGGCGGCTGGACCGGCGATTGCGTCGATGCTCATTTACCTGCTGATGGCCGTGGTGCTGGCGTTGAAGCCGCAGGGCTTGTTCCCGGTCAAACACGGCTGATGGACCCGCGATGAACAAAGGCCTTAGCTTCTGGATCCCCGCAGTAGTCCTGGCGCTGCTGGCCCTGCTGCCGGTGTATGCGAGCCTCGCCAACCAGCCGTTTTACCTTACGCTGTTTTCGCGCATCATGATCTACGCGCTGGCGGGGCTGGCACTCAATTTCATCCTCGGGTTCGGTGGTCTGGTGAGCTTTGGCCATGCCTTGTACATGGGCCTGGGCGCTTACGCGGTGGGCATCCTGTCGTTCCACGGTGTCACCAACGGCTGGCTGCACCTGTTGGCTGCTTTCATGGCGTGCCTGGTATTCGCCACCCTGGTCGGGGCCGTGGTGGTGCGCACCGGCGGCATGACCTTCATCATGATCACCCTGGCGTTTGCGCAGATGGGCTATTTTTTGACCGTCAGCCTGAAGCACTATGGCGGCGATGACGGCCTCACGATCGATGCGCGCAGCGACATGGGCCTGTTCAACCTGTCGAGCAACCTGGTGCTGTATTACGCGATCTTCGTGTCTCTGGTTGCCGCCCTGTGGCTGTTCAAGCGCATCCTGGCGGCGCGCTTCGGGTTCGTGCTCAAGGGCATCAAGTCGAACGAACGCCGCATGCTGGCACTCGGGTTCCCGACGTTTCGGTACAAGCTCGCAGCCTACGTGATTTCGGCGATGGTGTGCACCCTGGCCGGGTTTTTCCTGGCCAACTTCACCAAGTTTGCATCGCCGTCCTACATGCAATGGAGTGTCTCGGGCGAGCTGATCGTGATCATCGTGCTGGGCGGCATGGGGACCCTGTTCGGGCCGATTCTCGGCGCCATCGTGTTCCTGTTGCTCGAGGAAATATTGCAGGGCTGGAAGCCGGGCCTGGTGCCGCCTCTCGAAGAGGTGGTCAACAAACACTGGCAACTGGTGATCGGCGTGTTCGTGATCCTCGTGGTTTTGTATGCCAAGCGCGGGATTTACGGCTATCTGGTGCAGCGGAGGGGCGAATGAGCCACCTCCTGGTCGTGCGCGACCTGGTCAAGCGCTTCGGCGGGCTGGTGGCCACCGACCACGTGAATTTCGACGTGATCCCGGGCGAAGTGCATGCCATCATCGGCCCGAACGGCGCCGGCAAGACCACATTGATCTCACAGCTGGCCGGCGAGTTGCATCCCGATGGTGGCGCAATCGAATTTGAAGGCCAGGACATCTCGCGCGCTTCGGTGCCGGCGCGCGCGTTGCTCGGCCTCGGCCGCTCGTACCAGATCAGCCAGATTTTTCGTGACTTCTCGGCGCTCGAAAACGTGATGCTGGCGGTGCAATCCCACGCCGGGCACAGTTTCGAATTCATGGCGCCGGTGGCCACTGATGCCGCACTGGTTGCGCCGGCACAAGCGGCGCTCGACCTGGTGGGCCTGGGGAGTCGCGCGCAGGTCCCGGTGGCCGCCATGGCGCACGGCGAGCATCGCCAGCTTGAACTGGCCATGACGCTGGCCGGCAATCCCAAGGTATTGCTGCTCGATGAACCGATGGCCGGCATGAGCCTCAAGGAATCCGAGGAGATGATCGCGCTGCTCAAATCGCTCAAGGGTAAATACGGGATCATCCTGGTCGAGCACGACATGGACGCCGTTTTTGCCCTGGCTGACCGCATCTCGGTGCTGGTATACGGGCGCATCATCGTCACCGACGTGCCGGACGCGATTCGCAACAATCGTGACGTCAAAGATGCGTATCTCGGTGACGGGGAGGCCCTGGCATGAGCGAGGTGCTGCTCGAGGTGCGCGACATCGAAACCTACTATGGGTCGAGCCAGGCGCTGTTTGGCATGCGCTTCTCGGTGCACGAAGGCGAGTTCGCGACGCTGATTGGCCGCAACGGCATGGGCAAGACCACAACCATCAAGACCGTGATGGGCTTGTTGAAGCCCAAGCGCGGCGAGGTGCACTTCGGCGGGCGCGCGCTCAACCCCTTGCCGGCCTACCGGGTGGCGCAGCTGGGTTTGGGGCTGGTGCCGGAGGGTCGGCAGGTGTTTCCAAACCTTTCGGTCTATGAAAACCTGGTGGCGACAGCCAACAACCGGGTGCGGGCGCGCGAACCCTGGACGCTGGAAAAAGTCTACGCCCTGTTTCCACGCCTGAAAGAGCGCGAGCGCAACCTTGGGGCGAATCTCTCCGGTGGCGAGCAGCAAATGCTGGCGATCGGACGTGCCCTCATGACCAACCCCAAGCTATTGATTCTGGACGAGGCCACCGAGGGCCTGGCACCTCTGATTCGCCAGGAGATATGGGATTGTCTGGCGCGCCTGAAATCACTCGGGCAGACCGTGATCGTGATCGACAAGAACATCGGCCCGTTGCTCAAACTCGCCGACGCGCACCACATCGTCGAAAAGGGCAGGGTGGTGTGGAGCGGCGCTTCGGAGAGCCTGCGCGCCCAGCCGGACCTGCTGCATCGCTATGTGGGCGTCTAGTCTGCCGAGCAACCATAGCGACAAGAATGGCTCCCACCAACGGTTTTAAGGCAACAACACATCCCGGTAGGCGGTCGCGCCAGGGGTTGCTGTGCAAAGCTGACGCGCTGCTTTTTCTGCTTGCAAACCAGGTTCAGTAAACTACTTTAATCCACGTATCGACGACTCTCAACACCACAGGAGACACGCATGGGCCAGATGATCGAATTGACCGCAGCCGACGGAAAGAAAATTGCGGCTTACCGAGCCGATCCGGCAGGCACGCCACGCGGCGGCCTGGTGGTGATCCAGGAAATCTGGGGCGTTAACAGCCACATTCGCAATGTGGCAGACGGTTATGCCGCCGATGGCTACCTGGTGATTGCGCCGGCCTTGTTTGATCGCGTTGAACCCAACGTCATGATGGACCAGTACACGCCCGAGACCATGCAGCGCGGGTTCGGGCTCATGCAAAAAGTTGACATCGACAACGCACTCAAGGACGTGGCTGCCGCAGTCGCCGGCGTCGCCGGTGCAGGCAAAGTAGGTGTGGTCGGTTACTGTTTCGGCGGGCGCATGTCGTGGCTGGCCGCTTCGCGGCTTTCCGGCATCGCCGCGTCAGTGCCGTATTACGGCGGTGGCATTCCCGGCATGGCCGCCGAGCAACCCAAATGCCCGGTGATGCTGCACTTTGGCGAGCGCGACGCCCACATCCCGCTGGCCTCGGTCGAGGAGTTCAAGAAGGCCCATCCGACCTTGCCGGTGCATATCTATGCGGCCGACCACGGGTTCAACTGCGACCAGCGAGGTTCCTGGGATGCCCCCGCTGCCAAGCTGGCACGCGAGCGCACTTTGGCATTTCTGCGCCAGCACGTCGGCTAAAAGCGCTACTTGCCCAGTTTCCACCAGGCCTTTTTGTCGCTCCCGGCAGGCTGCTGAGCCGGTTTGCTGTCCAGCACCTTGAGCGTCCTGGTGATTGGCGCGCTCAGGGCGGGAGTCGGCAGGACGATCGGCGTGGGGGCGGTCAGTGCCTTCCTGAATTCGTCGACCGATTTGGGGCGTCTGTTTTCGTCCGGCGCCAGTGCCCAGTCGATCGCCGCCAGAATCGCCGGGTTTAAACGGCCGGCCGCCGCCTTGGCAGCGGACGTCATGCCATCAGTCTTGATACGGGCCGGTGCTTCGACCGGCCTGGTCCCGGTGGCAGTCCAATAGAGCACGCCGCCCAAGGCATACAGGTCAGTCCACGGGCCTTGCTTGCCGTGGGAGTGGTATTGCTCGAACGGCGCGTAGCCCGGTGTCACGATGGTGGTCAGCGAGCGGCTCTTGGTGCCGATGGCATGGCGAGCGGCGCCGAAATCGAGCAACACCAGGCTGTCATCCTCGCGCACAAAAATGTTCGCCGGCTTGATGTCGCGATGCAGGAAGCCGGCCTTGTGCACCACCTCGAGACCATCCATCAGGGGCATGAACATCTTGAGGAGCTGCACTTCGTCAATCGTGCCTCTGCGCGCCAGCCATTCCTTGAAGGAGGCACCCGATTCATAGTTCATCACCATGTAGGCCGTATCATTCATCTGGAAGAAGCGCGACACCTTGACGACGTTCGGATGGTTGAACTTGGCCAGCGTGCGGCATTCGGTAAGGAACTTGTCGCGCCCCTCAAGAAACGCCGCCTCGTCTTCGGGCTGCTTGACGCGCACCTTGCCGGTCGCATCGCGCATCACCAGGTCGCTCGGGAAATACTCCTTGATGGCAACCTGCATTTCGAGGTTGGTGTCAACGGCCAGGTAGGTCACGCCAAAACCGCCGACGCCCAGTGTCCAGTCGATGCGGTATTCCTGCAGCGTGCTCCCTGCGGTGAGAGCCAGACGTGATTCGGAGGGCATTTGCGCCTGCGCCTTGGCCAAGGCCTGGCGCTTGAGTTCAGCGTAGTCGCTCGGCAACGAGGCTTGGGCGGTAGCGGCGGCCGCCTGTGCTTCAGGGTGTGCGACGGTGCGCTCAGCGGCATCTCCCGCCGCCTGTACCGCTTTTGCCAGCGGCGGTGCCGGCGTCGGCCGGGGTACGACGGGACTTGCAGCCGCGGGCACGACCGGCGGGACAGCAGGTTGTGCAAACTTCTTGATATTGAGGAGTTGGGCCGCGCGCTGGACGCGGCTGAATGACGGGTCGATTTCCTTCGGTGCCTTGCCTTCCGGCCCGTCCTCGTTGGGCTTGCTCATGTTTCCTCCAGGAGCCCTAGGGCGCGCTGCCTAAAAATCTCTGCTTTGTCTTCGCCCGCCAGGCTCTCGACCATTTTTGTACAACGGGGTAGTTGGGATAAAAACTCCTGCGCGGATTTGGACGACTCGATCTGGCCGGTGATGTCATCCGCAGCGGGCCCCATGATGGCACGCAAATACTTCACGACGAAGCGGCGCGCATCTTCAAGCGGGGACGGCTGCACCGCCTTGGATCCGAACAGGGTGCCAAGCAATCCCGGCTTGGCGGGCCGGGCGGGCAAACGGAGCATGACAATTGACAAATTGTCACCCGAACCACGGGCACGATGCCGCGCCAGCCCGATCAGTCTTTCGCATGCACTGGTCAAGTCGCGGTAGCCAATCAGGTCGGACATCTCGCGCGCGGGGAAGTAAGCCCACAGGCCATCGGAGCACAGCAACACAGTGTCGCGCGGCCTGACATCCGTGATCGCCCCCGTCGCAACTTGCGGCGGTTCCGGGCCGCCGATACTGGAAAACAGTTTGCTGCGATCAGGATGGACCAACACCTCGGCTTCGGTGAGTTTTCCCTGCTGCAGCAACACTTCGACAAGCGAGTGGTCCTCGCTACGCAGTACATACTCGTTGTCGCGAAAAAGGTACAGCCGGCTGTCACCGCAATGGGCCCAATCGATGCGCCCCGGCTGTGCCAGCGCCAGTACGCAAGTAGAGCGCGGGTCGCGGTTGTAGCCTTTGCCGACCGAGGCAACCCTGTCGTGGGCGGCCAGAATCATGCCCTTGAGCCAGTCTTCTGCGGAGCCGGTTGCCGGCGAGTATTCGCGGAACACGGGTTCGATCGCGTCGATCACCGACTGCGCGGCAAGCGCACCTCCGGTGTGCCCGCCCATGCCGTCGGCAACCACCGCAAGCACGATATCCGGCAGCACCGGATGAGACATCACCAGGACACGGTCCTGTTGTTCCTTGCGGTCGCCAATGTTTTCGGCGCTGGCAAATTCGTAAAGCATGCGTTGTACTGCCTCCCTGTTGCGCTACTATACCGCGCCCTTCGCCTGCCTTTGCCATTACCTCCATTCGCCTACCCCAGCCGCCCTGTGAACAACCTGACTCGATCCACGCCCGATTTTTGGCGCCATTCCGGCTTTCACCTGCTTGAGCGCAATCACATCGGCAGACTGGCGGTTGGAGACGATTTTCTTCGAGCCTACTTCGCGCGGCCGGAAGTGGCGCCGATTGCGGAGTCGTGTGCAGCGGAGAGGGCCCTGTTTGCGAAACTCATGGCGCATCCGCGCCTGTTGGTCACGCCAGCGGAGCTTGCCGCGCTGGCCGATGCGGATGCACGAGACAATTACCGGGTAGTCCTCAATTTCCGGGACCGTCTGCTGGAGGCCGGCACGGTCGAGGGCTGTTATATGGCGTTGTTTCGCGCTCCTGACGGCAGCGCACGCGAGTTTTCGGCGAGCGGCCTGCCGCCGTTGTTTGTCGACCAGATGGCGCAAATCATCGTTCGCAACATTCTCGACGGGTGCGAAGATGCGCTCGAGGCGCGAGCCGGGGAGTTGTTGTTCCGCGAACAACGCGCCCATGTCGACGACGGACGCATCCTACTCGCCGATCTCGAAACCGTCGACCAGCAGGCCGCGCGTGCGCAGGACGGCAGCCAATTTGGCGGCATTGGCCGGCTAATTGCCGAAGCCCAGACCGCACTGAAAGCCGTTGAGCTCGATGTCCTGGGAACAGACAACGCCGCCCTTTACTGGTCGCGTGATGAACGTCATGACACGGCCCTGCAGATCAATTTCGGGCGCGAAGGCTTGACTGCATTGTGTCGCGTCCTCGAAAAATGGATCGCCCACTTCTTTGAGATCGCAGTCTCGATCAAGCCGGTCCGCTCCATCGATAACGCGCGCCTGAAATGGTTTTGCGGCCTGGATCGAGATGCCACTGCGCTGCTCAATGATCTTTATAATGGCATCGAACTGGACTATGAAACATCGCGGCGGATTCTCGCCTTGATGGAGCTCAACTTCGCAGACCGTGCCTGTGTGCGCAATGAAGCGATAGACGCCCCGGTCTACCTGGCGCTGACGATGGATCAAAACAATGAAGTGCGCATGAAGCCGCAAAACCTGCTGATCAACCTCCCTCTGGCGCGCTCGACGTGAGTACCAAACACAAGGTAAAGCAGGCGTTTCCCGATTACTGGGATGACGCCAAGCGGGAGTTGATGAAGTCCGATCGCATTTTGCGGCGTGTCATCCCGAAATTTGAAGGCGTCAGCCTGACCTCCCGTGGCGACCCTTTTGCCACGCTGGCACGCTCCATCGTCGGCCAGCAGATTTCGGTTGCTGCGGCGCAGGCTGTCTGGAATCGGCTCAGCGACGCATACCCCGACTTTTCACCTGTGCGACTGGCGCGCGCCAAACTCGACAAGCTGCGCGGCTGCGGGCTGTCGCAGCGCAAGGCCGAGTACATTCTCGATCTGGCTGGGCATTTCAAGCAGGGCGGCGACAGGACTGCGGACTGGCTCAAGCTGGAGGACGAAGCCGTGATCGCGGCACTGACCGGGATTCGCGGCATTGACCGCTGGACTGCGGAGATGTTCCTGATGTTCAACCTGATGCGCCCGAATATTTTCCCCGTGGACGACCTGGGCTTGCGCAAAGCGGTCAGCCAGCACTATTTTTCGGGGGAGAAAGTCACGCTGAGCGAACTGCGCGAGGTGGGCGACAACTGGGCGCCCTGGCGCTCGGTGGGCACCTGGTACATGTGGCGCAGCCTTGACCCGCTGCCCGTAGAATATTGAATCCTGACGCGCAACGCGGAGAACCGATCCATGGCCAAAACCACCTTTCTCGACTTCGAGCAGCCGATCGCCGAGCTTGATGCCAAGATCGAAGAGTTGCGTTTCGTCCAGGATGATTCGGCGGTCGACATTTCCGAAGAAATAGACCGGCTGAACAAGAAAAGCCAGGTACTGACCAAGGAAATTTTCGCCAAACTGACGCCTTGGCAGGTTTCGCAGGTTGCGCGGCATCCGCAGCGGCCCTATACGCTCGACTACATCGCTGCGATGTTCACCGATTTCCACGAGCTGCACGGTGATCGAACCTATGCCGATGACCCGTCCATCGTCGGCGGCCTGGCGCGTTTAAACGGGCAAGCGTGCATGGTTCTGGGACACCAGAAGGGCCGGGACGTCAAGGAACGCGGCTTTCGCAACTTTGGCATGCCGCGGCCGGAGGGGTATCGTAAGGCGCTAAAATTAATGCGAACTGCGGAAAAATTCAGACTGCCCCTGTTTACGTTTGTCGACACGCCCGGCGCCTACCCCGGAATCGGGGCAGAGGAGCGCGGTCAATCTGAAGCGATCGGCCATAACCTCTACGCAATGGCGGAATTAAAGACGCCGATCATCACGACGGTAATTGGCGAAGGTGGGTCGGGCGGTGCCCTGGCGATCGCCATGGGCGATGTGGTCCTGATGCTGCAGTATGCGACCTACTCGGTGATTTCCCCGGAGGGCTGCGCGTCGATTCTCTGGAAGAGCGCCGACAAGGCGCCCGAGGCTGCCGAAACACTGGGCATTACTGCCCAGCGCCTCAAGACACTTGGATTGATCGACCGGATTGTGGCTGAGCCTCTCGGCGGGGCCCATCGCGACGCCCTTGCAATGTGCGTTGCTCTCAAGAAGGCATTGGCCGAAGCGTTGCGACAGTTTGGCGATATTCCGGTGGGAAAAATGCTTGAAACGCGCTACCAACGCTTGATGCAATATGGCAAGTTTGAGGAACAAGCTGCCTGAGCCCATGCCTGTTGGCGCGCTGGGTGCGCGCCTGCACGA
>CANJDH010000061.1 GCA_947473125.1 Burkholderiales bacterium | reverse complement strand
TGGGTGTGCTGCGCATCCGGCGCCGGCAACTCAACCATTTTCCACAGCTTGCATTCGTACGCCGCCGGGCTCTCAGCCACGCGCGGCGGCTTGACCAGGGTCGAGGACGCAGGTGTCAATCCCGCGAGGGTGAATTCATCGACGCCGTGGACCACCGGCGCCGAACTCATGTTCATGTGCTCGCGCAAGTCGTAGGTGGCCATCGAGCAGGTGAACTCGCCGGTTTCTTCGATGTTGCGCAATGTGTCCTTGCGGCCCCCGGACGAAAACAGCACCACCGGCGGTCGGTCGCTTACCGCATTGAAAAAGCTGTAGGGCGCGAGGTTGTTGACGCCGTCCTTGCTGACGGTGGAAATCCAGCCGATCGGGCGCGGCACGACCAGTGCCTTGAAGGGGTTGTGGCGCAGGCCGTGGTTGTTGGCGGCGGTGTCGTAATGCATATAGGTCTGGTGCGCGATTTGTCGTGTCGTCGAAGCGCCGAAGCATACCAGCCGAAGCCCGCAGTGCAGCATCGCTACAATTGCCGCGTCAAAAACATGTAGCGAGGCTCATTTTGTCGACCGTCACCGAAGGCACCCTGCTCTGGCAACCCTCCCCCGAACGCCTCAAGAACGCGCGCCTCACCGCCTACATGAAGTGGCTTGAACAGACGCGCGGCCTGAGCTTTGCGGACTACAACGCGCTGTGGCATTGGTCCGTCGACGAGGTCGAAGCTTTCTGGGAAAGCATCTGGGCCTACTACGACGTCAGGGCCTCGGCCCCCTACACCAAGGTGCTCGAGGCACGCACCATGCCACGCACCAAATGGTTTTCCGGGTCCACACTGAACTATGCCGAACATGCATTGCGCCACGGCGAGGGTCACCAGCCCGCGATCATTTTTCAGTCGGAGTTGAAGCCTCGCACGGAAGTGACCTGGGACGAATTGAAACGCCAGGTTGCGGCTGTCGCCAACACGCTCAAGTCGCTTGGGGTCAAGCCTGGCGACCGCGTGGTCGCCTACATGCCGAACATTCCGCAGACTGTGGTGGCGCTGCTGGCAGTAGCGAGCGTCGGCGCGATCTGGTCGTCGGCATCGCCCGACATGGGCCATGTATCGGTGATCGACCGCTTCAGGCAGATCGAGCCCAAGGTGCTGTTCGCCGTCGACGGCTACCGCTATGGCGGCAAGGATTTCGACCGGCGTGACATCGTCAAGGAGATCGTCTCGCACCTGCCGACAGTCGAGAAGATCGTGCTGGTGCCCTACCTCGACGAACACATCGGCGCAGCCGCCCTGCCCGATGCCATGCTCTGGGCCGACGCCCTCAAAACCCCGGGCTCGCTAAGCTTCGAGCAGGTGCCCTTCGACCATCCGCTGTGGGTAGTGTATTCGTCCGGCACCACCGGCATGCCCAAGCCGATCGTGCATGGCCACGGCGGCACCGCGATCGAGGCGATGAAGCACAACGACCTGCACCTTGATCTGGTGAAAGGTGACCGCTTTTTCTGGTATTCGTCCACCAACTGGATCATCTGGAACCTGTTGATCAACACCATGCTGACCGGCTGCACCATCGTGCAGTACGACGGCAACCCGGGCTACCCGAACATGGACACGCTCTGGAAGTTCGCCGCTGAAACCAAGACCGACGTGTTCGGTGCCAGCGCCGCCTACATCGCGCAATGCCTCAAATCGGGCGTAAAGCCGCGCGACTGCGGCGACATCTCGCGCATCCGCACGCTCGCCTCATCCGGCTCGCCGCTGCCGGTGGAGGGGTATCAGTGGGTCTACGACAACGTCAACAGCGATCTGCTGCTCGCCTCGATCTCCGGCGGCACCGACCCCGGCGCGGCATTTGTCGGCGCCTGCCCGATCCTGCCGCAATACGCGGGCGAAATGCAATGCCGCTGCCTCGGCGTGGCCGTTTACGCATTTGATGATGCCGGCAAAGCGCTTGACGATGCCGTCGGTGAACTGGTCTGCACCCTGCCGATGCCCTCGTTCCCGCTGTATTTCTGGAACGACAAGGACGACAAGCGCTATCGCGAAAGCTACTTCGAGATGTACCCCGGCCTCTGGCGCCACGGCGACTGGCTCAAGATCACGCCACGCGGCGGCGCCATCATCTACGGCCGCAGCGACTCCACCATCAACCGCCACGGCATCCGCATGGGGTCGGCCGAGTTGTACCGCGTCATCGAAGATGTGCCGGAAGTGCTCGACAGCCTCGTCGTCGACCTCGAATACCTCGGCCGCGAATCCTATATGCCCTGCTTCGTGGTCCTCAAACCCGGCTTCGCGCTCGACGCTGCACTCGTGGAACGCATTAAGGGGCGCATCCGCAAGGACCTGTCGGCACGGCATGTGCCGAATGACGTCTTCGCGATTCCCGAAGTACCGCGCACGCTCAACGGCAAAAAACTCGAAGTGCCGATCAAGCGTCTGCTGCTGGGCGAGCCGATCGAGAAAGTGGTGAACCGGGATTCGATGATGAACCCGGGGAGTCTGGCGTGGTTTGTGGAGTTTGCGGCAAGGCGCGCCGGCTAGGCGGCGTCACACAATCGTCGCCAAGTCCACGTTGCCGCCGCACACCAGCACGCCGATGCGTTCATTCGCTTCCGGTACGTAGCTCCCGGAAAACAACGCCGCCAGCGCCGCCGCGCCACCCGGTTCAGCGGCAATCCGCAGCTCGCGCCACAGCACCAGTTGCGCAGCGCGAATCGCCGCGTCACTCACCAGCACAGTGGGCGCAATGAACCGCTGCGCGATGTCAAACGCCAGAACGCCGATACGGCTTGCGCCGAGCGAATCCGCAGCCAGGCCACCGGGTTGCACATCGACAGGCGCACCGGCGCGTTGCGCTGCATGGAGGGTGGGGCACGATTCCGGCTCTACTGCCACCACCTTGACGCGCCCCGTATACCAGGCCGCCACGCCGGCCACCAGCCCGCCACCGCCGCAGGCGATCAACACGGTATCGAGGTCTGGCGCCTGTTCCTCGAACTCGAGCGCCACCGTGCCTTGCCCGGAGATGGTGTGCGGCTGGTCGTAGGCGTGCACCACCAGCGCCCCGCTCGCCTGCGCCCGCTTGGAACTTGCCGCAAACGCTTCGGCATAGTTGGCCCCGCCGACATGCGCGGTGGCGCCGAAACTGCGAATGCGCTCGACTTTGGCCGGGCTCGCAACCGAGGGCACAAAAATTTCAGCTGGTACGCCCAAGCGCTCCGCAGCCCACGCCACTGCCGCGCCGTGATTGCCGCCTGAGGCAGCAATGGCTCCCGCAGCGGGAAGCCGGCCTTCCTCGCGGGCCGACAACAAGCTGTTCAGCGCGCCGCGCGGTTTGAAGCTGCCGGCGTGCTGCAGCAATTCGAGCTTGAGGGTGAGTTCTCCATCACTCAAGGCGGGGAGCCCGAAGGCACCGGCTTCCATGCGCACCACCGGGGTGTAGCGCAGATGCGCCGCAATTCTTGCGTGCGCCGAACGAATATCGGCAGGCGTCATGAGCCCGGTGCAGCGACAGCGTCCGCCCAGGGCTGGAATATCTCGGTAGCGCCGCTATTGGTTGTGCCATCGCGCATCACTGATGACGGGCAAGCGAATTTCATCGGCATGGTTTGCACACGCGCCTGCTCGTAGTCAAACGCCGCGTCCAGCGCAGCATGGGTTGCGGCATCGAAGCGTGCATCGCCAATCAGCACGTTGCCTTCCGAAGCATCAATGCGTGGTGCATGAAACGCCGTTTCGAGATCCATCCCGTAGTCGATGGCGAACGAGAGCAATTGCGCCACCGCCGGCAGAATGCGGCGCCCGCCCGAGGCACCGACTGCCATGCGGCTGCCGCTGGCGAGTTGCGCAATCACCGGCGTGTAGTTGCACAGACAGCGTTTGCCGCCCATCAGTGAATTGGCTTTGCCCGGCTCCGGGTCGAACCACATGATGCCGTTGTTCATGAGGATGCCGGATTCGGGCGTGACGAACTTTGAGCCGAAGATCGACAACAAGGTTTGCGTCACCGCTGCCATGTTGCCTTCGGCATCGACCACGTTGAAGTGCGAGGTGCACGAGGGTGCGAGGTGCTCGGCACCCAATGCGCGCTTGCCGTCGGCGTCGCCCATGTCCTTGAGGCGTTCGCGATAGGCCTCCTGCAAGGCCTTGCCATAGGCTGCATAGGCCGTAGCATCGGGGGAAGCATCGGGCGAGGTGCCGGGCGACCATAGGCCAAGCAGCCGCAGGGTGTGGGCCAGCGTTGGCCCTGCGGTGAGTTCCGGCGTGGCGTGCACGACAGCATCGCGGTAGGGAATGGCCATCGTGTTGCCGATGCGCACCTTGTAGGCGGCGAGGTCGGATGCGCGCAGTGCTCCGCCTGCGGCAGCGATCTCGCGCCCGAGTTGTTGCGCGATCTCTCCCTCGTAAAAGGCCCGAGGCCCTTGTGCCGCAAGGGTTTCCAGCGTATTGGCATAGCGCGGCCGTGGCAAGCGCACCTCGGCCTTGATGCCCCACATCGGCGTTGGCGGCAAGCCATCGTGCAGGAAGTCGGCGGCTGACGCAGGGTATTTGCGCAGCTCACCGGCGCCGGAGGCGATGTTCTGTGTGGTGTACCAATCGACCAGCAAACCTTCGCGCGCGAGTTGGGCGGCCGACATGACGAGATCACGCCACGGCATTTTTGCGTAACGCTCGTGTGCGGCTTCCATGCCCGCCACCACGCCCGGCACGGCCACCGAGCCGGGGCCGTAGAGGTTGCGGTCATCCTTGACGCGCGGCCAGGGGAAGAGATCGGACGCGGCGCCTTCGCCCGTGAGCGGGTAGTCGGCCGGGTTGAGCCCGGCGGGCGAGGTCATGCCGAAATCGATGACTTCAAACTTCTTCTCTTTGGCGCGATACAGCACCATGGTGCCGCCGCCGCCAATGCCGCTCATCCACGGTTCCAGCGCGCCCAGTGCGAATGAGGTGGCGACGACGGCATCGACGCAATCGCCTCCTTTGGCCAACACCGCAGCGCCGACCTCGGCAGCACACCGATGCTGCGCCGCCACCACGCCGCGCTCTGACACGACGGCCGGTTTGCGAACCGTTTGCGATTGGCTGAAGTTGTCTTGCATGGTGTCAGTATCCCGTAGCGGAAATTCAGAGAATGCCGTCGCTGCGCAGTTTGGCGATGTCGGCATCCGACATCTTGAGCATGCTCTTGAGAATGTCGTCCGAGTGCTGCCCCAGCATCGGCGCGGGATTCTTGAACTCCAGCGGCGTTTCGGAAAAGCGCATCGGGCTGCGGATCGAAGAGACCTTGCCGTAGGGTGCATCCAGCTCCATGCGCAATTCACGTGCCTTCACCTGCGGCTCTTCGAACACCTGGGCGAGGTTGTTGATCGGCCCGTTGGCAACCCCGGCGGCTTCGAGCGCCTCGACCCAGTCTTTCGTATTGCGCTTCATGAATTCGGCCTGCAGGATCGGCACCAGCACACTACGATTTTCGACGCGCTTGGCATTGCTGGCAAAGCGCGCGTCCTTGGGCAGGTCGCTGCGGTTCATGGCTTCGCACAGCTTGCCAAACAGATTGTCGTTGCCGCAGGCGACGATGACATCCCCATCAGAAGTCTTGAACGGCTGGTAAGGCACGATGTTCGGATGCGCATTGCCAAGGCGCCCCGGCGCAACGCCGGTGGCGAGGAAGTTGGCGCCCTGGTTGGCGAGGATCGCCACTTGCGTATCGAGCAGTGCGAGGTCGAGGTGCTGGCCGATG
Organism: Burkholderiales bacterium; assembly: GCA_947473125.1. GTDB lineage: Bacteria > Pseudomonadota > Gammaproteobacteria > Burkholderiales > JAEUOS01 > CANJDH01. The sequence goes on along the minus strand of CANJDH010000061.1, from coordinate 21,812 downwards.
CCGGTCTCGGCGCGGTGCGCCAGCGCCGCGCATACCGCGATCGAGGCGTACATGCCGGTCATGATGTCGATGATCGGGATGCCGGCCTTCTGCGGCCCGGCGCCAGGCTCACCATCCTTCTCGCCGGTGATCGACATGAAGCCGCCCATGCCCTGGATCATGAAGTCGTAGCCGGGGCGTTCGCGGTACGGGCCAGTCTGGCCGAAGCCGGTAACCGAGCAGTAGATCAGGCGCGGGTTGATTTTCTTCAGGCCGCTCCAGCCGAGCCCGTAGCGATCCAGGTCGCCGTACTTGTAGTTTTCCAGCAGCACATCGCACTGCGCGGCGAGATCACGCACCAGTTGCTGCCCTTCCGGCTTCGAGAGGTTGATCGTGATCGACTTTTTGCCGCGGTTGGCGCTGGCGAAATAGGCGGATTCTTTGGTCTCCTTGCCGTCGCGATCCTTGAGCCAGGGCGGGCCGTACGCGCGCGAGTCATCGCCGCTCTTGGGGCGCTCTACCTTGATGACTTCGGCGCCGAGGTCGGCGAGGTTCTGGCCGGTCCAGGGTGCGGCAAGCACACGCGACAGGTCGAGTACACGGATGTGGGAAAGCGGGCCGGGCATGATGGTTCCTCAGTTGAAATTCGGTTTGGTCTTGGCGAGAAACGAGCGCACGCCTTCGCGGTATTCGTCGCTGTCAAAAAAGGCAAAGTGCTCGCGCACTTCGGCGTCGTTGAGCGGTTCGGCGGCCGCCGTCAAGCGCCGCACCCAGCGCTTGTTGGCGCGGGCCGCATTCGGGCCGCCGGCGGCGATGCGTGCGGCCGTCGCATAGGATTCCTTCTCGACCTCGGTATCGGCCACGATGCGGGTCAGCAGGCCCTTGTCATAGGCTTCCTGGGCGCCGAACACCCGGCCTTCGAGCAGGATTTCCAGGGTTACCGCCTTGCCGACCAGGCCGAGCAGGCCCGCCATCTCGCTGTGCGCCAGCGGAAACCCGAGGCGGTTGATCGGCACGCCGAAGCGGCTCGACTCGGCCGCTATGCGCAAATCGCAGGAACAGGCGATCTCCAGGCCTCCGCCGACGCAGGCGCCCTCGATCAGCGCGACGGTCGGCACCGGACACTCCGCGATCGCGACCAGTGCGCCCTTCACAGTCTCCTCGTGGTACTGGGTGCCTTCGGCGACATTGGAGCGCACCGTCTGGAACTCGGAAATGTCGGCCCCGGCGGCGAAATTGCCTTCGGCCCCGCGCAGGACAACTGCCCGCAGCGTTGATCCCTGCGCCGCTTCCAGAGCCATTCTTCGCATGGTATCGCGCAGCCCGTTCCAATGCGCAACGGACAGCGCGTTGAGCTTGCCCGGGTTGGAAAGGGTCACGGTGCCGATCTGGCCTTGACGGGTAAATTCGATGGGCGGGTTCATGGGGGTCACAAAAAAGCCACGCACCCCGAAGGGCCGTGGCCGTTGGTTCGATCAGGCAAAAACGCTCAGAGGTCGATTTTAGCGCCCGAAGCCTTGACTACCTTGCTCCATTTTTCGATCTCGCTGCTGATGAACTTGGCAAACTCCGCGGGGAGCTGGCCGCCGGCGTCGGCGCCCTGGTTGAACCAGAGCTCCTTGATGGCGGGCTCCTGCAGGATTTTGGCCACTTCCTGCTGGGTGCGCGTGACCACATCTGCCGGCGTACCCTTGGGCGCCCACAGTGCATACCAGGTGGTTGCCTGATAGCCTTTGATGCCGACCTCTTCCATGGTGGGAATGTTGGGGAAGGCCGGAACGCGTTTGGCGCTGGTGACCGCGAGCGCCTTGAGTTTGCCGCCCTTGATCTGCGCCGCAGACGTACCCATGCCATCAAACGCGAAATCGACCGACCCCGCCAACAGATCCTGCATCATCGGGCCGGCGCCACGGTAAGGGATGTGGGTCATGAAGGTTCCCGTCATCTGCTTGAACAACTCGACGGTGAGGTGGTGTGAAGTACCGTTACCCGCGGTACCAAAGTTCATCTTGCCCGGATTCTGCTTCACATAATTGAGAAAATCCGCGAACGTGTTGATGTTGGTGTATTTCGGATGCACCACGACGACATTGGGGATGTAGGCAATGACCGTGATCGGCACAAAATCGCGCTCGAGACTGTAGGGAAGCTTGGTGTAGAGGCTCTCCGCAATGGTATGGTGAACCGCGCCACAGAACAGCGTGTAGCCGTCCGGCGGCGTCTTGGCGGCGGCGGCGGCGCCTACCGTCCCGCCGGCACCGCCGAGGTTTTCCACCGTGAACTGCTGGCCCAGGACTTGCGAAAGGCGGGCCGCCACCGGACGCAAAAATGCATCGGTGCCCCCCCCGGCGGGAAATGGATTGATCACGCGCACCGGTTTGCTTGGCCACGTTCCCTGGGCAACGGTTCTACCGGATAGCGCAGCGGCGCCAAGCGCGGCCGCTCCCTGCAAAAAACTCCTGCGATGCATCATGCTGTTGTCTCCTTTTGTTGTGATTTCACGCAACTTGATTGTGCGCTTGTACGATTGTGGAACTGTGTGATTGTGCAACTGTACGATTGTGGCCCTACGTCAAGCTGGCACGCGTTGACCCTGCTCAAGCATTCGCTGCCCTACTTGCGCGAGCCTGCCCAGACGGCCGCTTGAGGCCACGGTGCCATCCGCGTCGAACGCTTCGAGGTTGCGTTCGATGTCGTCAGGGTCGTAGTAGTAGTTAACCATCAGGCCATGGGATTGTTTCATGCCTTTGTCGGAGACGTCGGCGAGCCAGTTAAGCCGCTCCAGGCGCGCACCGTTACCCAGGTGAAAACGCGCCACCGGATCCACCGGTCGCCCTTTGTGTTTCGCGTCGCGCAGATAATGCGCGGCGAGGCTCATCATCGGCGCGCGCATTTCCGCCGCCAGTTTGTCGTCGGCACGCCAGTCGGTCACGAGCGCATCCTTGAGCGCCTGCGGCAGCGCCTGCTTGGCAAGCCACGATGCGAAGCCGGGGATCGGCGACAACGTAACGAAATGCTCGAGCTTGGGAAAATCGCGCTTCAGGTCTTCCACGACGCGTTTGAGCAAGAAATTGCCGAACGAAATGCCGCGCAAACCCGCCTGTGTACTCGATATGGAGTAAAAAATCGCCGCGCGCGCACGCCGTGTGTCGAACACCGGAGCCGATTCGTCAAGCAACAACTGCACATTGCCGGCGATGTCCGCCGTCAGCGCCACCTCGACAAACACCAGGGGCTCGTCGCGCAGGCGCGGATGGAAGAAGGCATAGACGCGACGATCTCCATCGAGGCGGTTTTTCATGTCCGCCCATGAATGAATCTCGTGTACCGCCTCGTACTGCATGAGCTTCTCGAGTATGTGCGCGGGCGACTCCCAGCCAATGCGACGCAACTCGAGAAAACCAACGTCAAACCAGTCGGCCAGTTGTGTTGCAAGCTCGGCCTCAAGCGCCAGAAGTTGCGGGCGTGTCTTGATGAGGTCAAGAATCTCGGCGCGCAAGGCCACCAGGAAACGCACCCCGCCGAATGCAGAACCGAGCAGCCGCACCACGGCTGAACGCGGTGACTGCATAGCTTCGCGCAGTTGCACCTCGGCATCCCACTCCTGCTCGCCGCCGGCCGCCTCGCGATAGCGGGTGTAGGCCACGTGGACCGACGCGGGGTCGGGCTTGAGCTGCACGGCCAGGGCATTGAGTGCTTCGGCGCGGGTCGCGGCATTCATCTGGCCATACAGGGGAATCAGCGCGGCCGCGCGGGTACGCGCAGCAATCGCGCCACCCTGCTCGCGTGCGCAGGCATCGACTTCGCGATTCCAGGTACGCAGCAGGTCGGATGCCGATTGGGCCGAGCCGGGCGTTTCGCCCGGCGCAAACCATTTCTTGATGCGGCGAAAAGCCGAATCCGTATCAAGCACGATGGCCACCAAACAGAAGTTGACTGAACTTGACTAAAATTCTCATTAACTTCGCCCAAAAATAGCCTTACATGCAGCCATTTTACATACATCCCGCCGTTAAGAGAAAAGAATCACGAGGCCACTTCGTGCTGATATGCGCGCTCAAACGCACGCAGGAACGTGTTGAGGTCGTGACGCGGCAGGCAGTTGATGCCGGCGGCGCCGGCGCGGCCGCCGCCAGTAGCAAACTGCCGGCACAGGGCATCAGCGCCGCCAGAACGCAATATCGGTGAGCGCACGCTTACCGCATACCCCGCGCTCGACTCGACCAGAATCGCGTGGGCACGGCCCGGATGCGCGCGCGCCAATTCGTTGGCGAACACGCCGTGCACACGCCTGGCCCAGGGCGCGTCGGGCAGCTCAAGCGCCGCGCAATCCGCTCCTGCGTGCAGGAACGGCGCGGCGCGGGCCAACGCCAGATCCCGTTGCATCGAGACCCGAAGGTCGACCACAAACGGATCGTCTGCGATGAAATCCAACGGGTTCACATAGGGAGCCATGCGCCCGAACAAGAGCGCCGGATCAACGTGCAAGTCGGCGACGCTCTCCCCATAGGCGTTGTAATTGAGCAGCGCGCCCAGTTCGGCAAGCTGCTCCACCACGGCAGAGGTCAGATCCGTCCGCATGGCGAGATCTCGCGCCGGGGCGACCAGGTTGTCGCCGAACGCCGCGCTCACGGCCCAGGCTGGGTAAGGCCCGCCAAGATGCTGGTCAACCAGCAGGCTCGAACACACCAGCGCCGACGTATCGATATGCGCGCTCAGCGCCGCGTGCGAAGGGATCACGCCGGCGTAGTGATGGTCAAACCAGGTCAGTGTCACGCCGGAATCGAGCAACTGTTCCAGGGCTGCCCGGTTGGCATCGAGGGAGATGTCGGCTACCCATACGTGATCGCCCGGTTGCGCGGCACACCGCCCGAGCAAGCCGATATCACGCTTGACGCCGGTAATCACCTTGTCGGGAGCGTGCCCGGCCAATCGCAACTGGTGGGCCGCGCACAGCCCGTCGGCGTCCCCGTTGAATACAAACCAGCTGGTCATGCTCAGGCGGTCGGTACCGGCATCCCCGCAGCAAGATGTTGCCGGACATAGGCAATGTGGCCGCGCAGGGTATACACCCGGTCGGCGAATGCCAACGGCACATGCAGTGCGGCGGCTTCGGCTTCGATCGCATCAAGCCGCGCCAGATGGCGCGCGCGCTCCTCGGCCGCCATGGTGTCGCGCGCCAGGTCGTTTTCGAGAAATTTGAGCTCGCCATACCATTTGTAAATCTTGTTTTTCTGGCGCCAGAAGAAAATTTCCGGCAGCGCCTTGACCACCGGATACACCACCGCGACCAGCGGTATTAGCAGCACCAGCATGCGTTCGATGAAGTTGGCCAGCCAGAACGGCAGGTAGCGCTGCAAAAATGGGCGCCCCGATTGAAAGTAGCGTTTTGCCTCGCTCGACAGGGGAAAGTCGGTGGCTTTCGCCGTGGGGAAGTCGCCGGGCCGATGCAACAGCCCGGGTGAACCGTGCACTTCGACGGCGGCTTCCAGCAGCAGATAGGCAAGCGCCGGATGCACGTCATCCCGCACCACCAGGTTGGCCGTGCCCGCCAGCAGCGTCACATCGCGCGCCGGAACATCATTTTTCAGGTCCACCACACCGCGCGGCAAGGCCACGGCGGCAAGGTAGGGAAAGCGCCGCGCATAGCCCTCTGCCTGGGCGACGCTCATCAGGCGCAATTTCGGCGTCTTGAACAGCGCCTGCACCACCGGCGCTTCCGGCGCCGCGATCAGGAACACGGCATCAAGCCGGCCTTGCTCAATCAGTTCGCGAGCGGCGCGTCCACCCTCGTCCGATAGTGTCGCGTTTGTGGCATCGACGCCGGCGGCGCCGAGCAGCTCCAGCGCCACCTTGCGCGTGCCGCTGCCTGGCGCGCCGATCGCGACGCGCATGCCCTTGAGCTGCGCAAACTGGGTAATCTCCTGCCTGCCCTGGTAGAACACCCAGACCGGCTCGTAAAACAGGTTGGCCAGGGAGAACAGCGTGGTCTCTTCCGCCGGCTGGCGCTGCGGGTTGAGACTGAGCAGGCCAAGCCCCCCTTGCACGAAACCGGCGTCGACATTGGCGGCATCGTCCTTGAGCCGCGCCAGATTGTCGACCGAGCCGTTCGAGGGTTTGATGACGAGTTTGACACCCTCGCGTTCAAACACATCCTTGTAGCGCAGCGCAAACGCGTGGTACGCACCGTCCGGCGCGCCGGTGGTCAGCGTCAGCGTATCCGGCGGCGCCGGCTTGATGAAGCGCGTCGCAATGAAAAACGCTGCGGCAATCAGCAACACGCCGAGCGCGATCACCAGCCAGAGATCGCGTGCGACACCATTGCGCGCGCGCGACACCATCGCCTGTACGCGTTGTGTGGGGTTCGTCGTCATGCCTGATTAAATCACGATAAGCTAGCGGATATGCGTTGGGACATTTTTTGCAAGGTGGTGGACAACTACGGCGACATCGGCGTGTCGTGGCGGCTGGCACGCCAGCTTGCCGCCGAATACGGCGCCGATGTGCGCCTCTGGGTCGACGAGCTGGACAGCCTGGAGCGCCTGTGTGCGGTGGTCGACGCCACGCTCCCCGCCCAGGTGGTGCAAGGGGTCGATGTGCGCCGCTGGGACGAGCAGGCTGCGACGGCACGCCCGGCGGACGTGGTGATCGAGGCGTTCGGTTGCGACATCCCGGAAGCCTACCTCGCTTCGATGGCAGCCAGTGCCGCGCCCCCGGTGTGGGTCAACCTCGAATACCTGTCGGCCGAAGACTGGGTTGCCGGCTGCCACGGCCTGCCCTCGCGGCATCCGCGCCTGCCGCTCACGCGCCATTTTTTCTTCCCCGGGTTCACGGGAGAGACCGGCGGCCTGATTCGTGAAAGCGGGCTGTACGACGCCCGCGACGCGTTTCAGGCAAGCTCGGTCGCCAAGCGCACATTCTGGTCGCGCCTTCAGGTTCCCAGGCGCGAACGCAACGAGTGGCGCGTATCCTTGTTCTGTTACGCCAATGCGCCGGTACCCGACTTGCTCAAGGGCTTGTCCGCGCATCCGCATCCGGTGCGACTGGTGGTGGCACAAGGCCCAGCGGCGATCCAGGTGGCGGACTGGTTCGGCTGCTCCTCGGAACCGGGCACGCAGGCCGAGTTGGGCAACCTCGGGGTGTCGATCATTCAGTTCGTCGAACAGCCGGACTACGACAAGATCCTGTGGGGCTGCGACCTCAATTTCGTGCGCGGCGAGGATTCGTTTGTGCGCGCCCAATGGGCGGGGCGCCCGCTGGCCTGGCATATCTACCCGCAGGCTGAAGGAGCCCACGAAGTCAAACTGTCCGAGTTTGCGCGACGCTATTCGCACGGCCTGCACGAACCGCGACGCGAGGCCGTCGAGCGCTTCCTGCGTGTGTGGAACGGCCTTGATGCCGGGGCGGCCTCGTTCGAGGAAATCTGGCGCTCGTTCGCGGCGAACCAGTCCGCTTTGCGCCTGCATGCCGAAGAGTGGGCCTGGAAATTGGCCGAACAAGCCAATTTAGCCGCCCAACTGGTTGAATTTGTTGATAAAAAGAGACGTTCCGGGGTATAATTCAAGGCTTTTCCGGGTTCGCGTCACCCCCTTCAACACCCGGCAACAATTTATGAAAATCGCCCAAGCATGAAAATCGCACAAGAACTGCGCGCCGGCAACGTCGTGATGGTCGGCACCGAGGCCATGGTAGTGCTCAAAGCCGAATACAGCAAATCGGGCCGCAACTCGTCGGTCGTCAAGATGAAGCTCAAGAACCTGCTCACCGGTTCCGGCACCGAATCGGTCTACAAGGCCGACGACAAGTTCGATGTCGTCCAGCTCGAGAAAAAAGACGTCACCTACTCCTACTTCGCCGACCCGCTCTATGTGTTCATGGACGCCGAGTTCAACCAGTTCGACGTGGAAGGCGAAAGCCTGGGCGAGGCGCTCAACTTCCTCGAAGACGGCATGCCCTGCGAGCTGACCATTTACAACGACCGCGCCATTTCGGTAGAGCTGCCCACCTCGGTGGAACGCGAAGTGATCTACACCGAACCCGCGATTCGCGGCGACACCTCGGGCAAAGTGCTTAAACCGGCCAAGATCGCCACCGGCTTTTCGGTCGGTGTGCCGCTGTTTGTGGCGACCGGCGACAAGATCGAAATCGATACGCGCACGGGTGAATACAAGCGTCGCGTCTGAACCTCGGACGCGCAAAAAAGGCCGCAATCGCGGCCTTTTTCTTTTTCGATACTGCCCGACGGCAGAAGGCACCCGGCGGTGCCTATGCTGCCGGCAAATCAGCTGCCGGCACGTGCGCGCGCCTGAAACGAACCAGCCGGACGCGGTTTGAAACCGGCGGGCTTGGCACCGCCGTAAGGCTTGGAGCCGGGAAACGGCTTGGCACCAAACGGCTTGGGGGCACCCGTGCCCGGGCGGGCGTAACCACCGGGCTTGGCACCACGGCGAGCCGGGTGCGGTTTCTTGCCGCTGCGCTCTTCGGTGATTTTCGGCTCCAGGCCGGCGATCGTATCGATCTGCGCACGCAGGCCGGTGAAGCGTTCGATCGAGCGCATCAGACCGCGCTCGCCCGGATTGACCAGCGTTACCGCGGTGCCGGTGCGGCCCGCGCGGCCGGTACGGCCGATGCGGTGCACATAGTCTTCAGCCTGGCGCGGTGCGTCGAAGTTGATCACATGGCTGATGCCGGCCACGTCGAGGCCGCGCGCGGCAACGTCGGTGGCGACCAGCACGCGGGTGCGGCCATCGTGCATGCCCTTGAGGGTGCGATTGCGCTGGCCCTGGTTCATGTCGCCATGCAAGGCATGCGCGGCAAAGCCCTGGTCACGCAACAGGCCGGACAGATCGTCGGCACTACGCTTGGTTGAGGTAAAGACCAGCGCTTGCTGGATGTCGGTATCGCGCAGGATCGCATCAAGCAGCTTGTTCTTGTGCGTCATGTTGTCGGCAAACATGAAACGCTGCTCGATGTTGGCCTTGAGTTCGGGCTTCGAGGCAAACTCGATGCGCTTGGCGTCCTTGGTGATCTTGCGCGCCATCGTGCCGACCACGCCGTCGAGGGTCGCGGAGAACAGCAGGGTCTGGCGTGACGCCGGCGTCTTGGCGACGATGGCTTCGATGTCTTCGATGAAGCCCATGTCGAGCATGCGGTCGGCTTCGTCGAGCACCAGCACTTCAAGGCGGCGAAAATCGATGCGGCCACGTTCGAGGTGGTCGATCAGGCGGCCCGGGGTCGCGACGACCACATCCACAGGGCCTTGCAGCTGTTTCAACTGCGCCGGGTACGGCATGCCGCCCACCAGGCAGGCCACGCGAAACTTCTTGAGCTTGTGGCCGTAGGTGAAGGTGGCCTTGTCAACCTGCATCGCCAGTTCGCGCGTAGGCGTGAGTACCAGGATGCGCGGCCCATTGCTCTTGACGGTGCTTTCCACGGTCAGGCGGTTCAGGCTCGGCAGCATGAACGCTGCGGTCTTGCCGCTGCCGGTGTGCGACGATACGAGCAGATCAACGCCGGTGAGCGCGGCGGGAATCGCCTGCGACTGTACCGGGGTCGGGGCGTCGTAGCCGCAGGCCTTGAGCGAATTGAGAATAATCGGGTGCAAACCCAGTTCAGCGAAACTCATTTTTTCTTCCTTTTCATCCGCCCGGCACGTGGAACGCACGAGGCGATAGCAACCCACACCCGCAATCGGGAATGGCATAACAAGTCGCTAACTGGGCTCAGGCCGTGAATCGGCAAAGCGATGGCGCGACGGAACATCGGGATATCGGCACCAAACCTGTAGCCGCTATGCCGGTCCGCCGTACTTGCCTGACTTGCTTGCGGGGGGGCCTGACGAAAAGGGTCGGAGACGAATGGGACCTTGCAGCTTGTCCCACAGCGAATCGACTACAACTTTTTGAATTGATTCGCTTTATAGTGCATATATTGCAACGCACAACCAGAACTATACGCGATATTGCAGACCAACGCGAGTACTATTTTAGAGTTCGCTACCCACGCGTTGCATCATCGCCAGACGTGAGTTTTTTTGTTACCGTCGGGCACCGCCTCACCACATCAGGAGTTGCCTCATGATTCGTCGCTCGTTCCTCACCGCACTTCTGGGTTTTGTCGTCATGGCGCCGGTTCTCGCCCAGGACTACCCGGCGCGCGCGGTCAAGATCATCGTGCCGTTTGCCGCAGGGGGCCCGGCGGACATCTATGCGCGCTTCATCGCCCAGCGCCTGCAAGAGGGCCTCGGGCAAACCTTTGTCATCGACAACAAACCGGGCGGCGGATCGGTCATCGGTACCGATGCCGTCGCCAAGGCGGCACCCGACGGCTATACCTTGCTGATGATGTCGAACACCCATACGGTGAATGAGTCGCTGATTCCGAACAAGCCCTTTGCGCTGATGAAAGACTTTATTGCAGTGGCGCCGGTCAACTACTCCGACCTGGTGTTTGTGGTGCATCCCAAGACCGGCTTCAATACCCTCAAGGAGCTGATCGCCGCGGCCAAGGCCAAGCCGAAGGCGATGAACTACGCCTCGTCGGGCCCCGGCACGCCGTATCACATGGCCGGCGAACTGTTCAAGGCGATGGCGGGCGTCGACATCCAGCACGTTCCCTACAAGGGCAGCTCCGGCGCGCGCACCGACGTGCTTGGCGGCCAGATCGAAATGATGTTCGATGCGGTGCCGACCATGCAGCAGAACATTGCCACCGGCAAGTTGAAAGCCCTTGGCACCTCGGGCAAGGTGCGCTCCGCGGTATTGCCGGACGTGCCGACCATGGCCGAAGCCGGCGTGCCCGGCTACGAATCGACGATCTGGCTCGGGCTGATGGCGCCGGCCGGCACGCCGCGCGCAGTGGTGAACAAGCTCAACGCCGAGGTCAACAAGATCGTCTCGCGTGCCGACGTCAAGGCCGAATGGGCCAAACAAGGTGCCGCACCGATGAACCTGTCGGTGGACGAATTCACCCAGTACCTGCGCGACGACATCGAAAAATGGGCGCGCGTGGTCAAACTGTCGGGCGCCAAGGCCGACCAGTAGCGGCCCGGGAGACGGCGGCGCATTGATGGTCCAGTTCACACTCAACGGCAATCCCTGCCATTCCGGCGCCGGCGACAACGCCCTGCTGCTCGATGTGCTGCGCGGCGACTTGGGCCTGACCGGCACCCGCTTCGGCTGCGGTGCAAACCAGTGCGGTGCCTGCCACGTGCTGGTCGATGGCGCCTCCGTCCCCGCCTGCGACACGCCGCTCTGGGCGGTGGCCGGCAAGCAGGTGGTGACGGTTGAAGGGCTCGGCAGCGCCGCGGCACCGCACCCGGTGCAGGCCGCCCTGATCGTGTACCAGGCGGGCCAGTGCGGCTACTGCCTGTCCGGCATCCAGATCAGCGCGGCGGCCCTGCTGGCGCGCAATCCGAACCCCACCGATGCCGAAGTGCGCAGCGCGCTCGACCGGCATCTGTGCCGCTGCGGTTCACACAACCGCATCGTCAAGGCAGTGCTGGCCGCCGCGCAACACATGCCGCCCAAGCCAACTGAGTCAGGCGCATGAACCTCGCCTTTCGCCTCTCCACCGACGCCGCCGCGCTGCGTGCCGGCCCGGGTGGCGAACGCGTGCGCGCCGCCAGCCTCGCCGTGAACCCGCGCATTAGCCAATGGCTGCGGTTTCACGCCGACGGCAGCGTCGAAGCGCGCCCCGGCAAGGTCGAAATCGGCCAGGGCATCGTCACGGCGCTGGCGCAGATCGTCGCCGAGGAACTCGACGTTTCCCTGGCGCGCATTCGCATGGTGCCGGCCGGCACCGACACCAGTCCGGACGAGGCGGTCACCTCGGGCAGTCTGTCGATCCAGGAATCCGGCGCGGCGCTGCGCCAGGCGTCCGCCTGCGCCCGCGCGCTGTTCCTCGACGCCGCGGCCGCGCAGTTGCAGGCGGCGCCGGAGACCTTGCAGATCAGCGATGGCGAGATCCGCGCAGTTTCCGACAGCACGTCGGGCGGCACTTCGGGCAGTACCTCCCGCACTACCTCTTATTGGGCGCTGGCCGCAGGCATCAACCTGGATGTCGATGCCGACACCGCCATCAAGCCGAAGGCACCCGCCGATTACCGCATCGTCGGCACCGCCGCGCCGCGCCGCGACCTGCCGGAAAAAGTGTTCGGCACGCCGCGCCTGATCCATGATCTGGTCCTGCCCGGCATGCTCCATGGACGAGTCGTACGCCCCTCCGCGCCGGGCGCCCATCTGGAATCGATTGACAGCTCGGCGGTGCAAACCCTGCCCGGTGTCGTGTGCATCGTGCGGGACGGCAGTTTCATCGGCGTCGTCGCAGCCACCGAGCTGCAGGCCAACCGCGCCGCAGAGCAACTGGCGCAGCTGGCGCAGTGGCGCGAGACGCGCGAATTGCCGGATGCGCAGCACCTGCCGGCGTGGCTGCGTGCGCAACCGGTCGAGAGCAAGGTTGTCGACCAGCGCGCCGACCCGGCCATCGTGTCCGCCACCCGCACCATGCAGGCCACTTACTCGCGCGGCTTCGTGGCACACGCCTCGATCGGCCCGTCGTGCGCACTCGCCCGCTGGCCGGCCGACGCGGCGAGCGGTGCGCTGGAGGTGTGGACCCACAGCCAGGGCATCTTCAACCTGCGCACCGACCTCGCGCTGGCGTTCGCACGCGCCCCCGAAACCGTGGTCGTACACCACGTCGAGGGCTCGGGCTGCTACGGCCACAACGGCGCCGACGACGTCGCCTACGACGCCGCCTTGCTTGCGCGCGCAGTACCCGGGCGCACCGTGCGCCTGCAATGGACCCGCGCACAGGAACTGGCCTGGTCGCCCGTCAGCCCGGCAATGCGCGTCGACCTGGAAGCCGCGCTCGACGATGCCGGCAACATCCTCGCCTGGAAGCACGACGTCACCAGCAACGGCCACGGCACCCGCCCGGGCCGCGCCAAGACCCCGGCCCTGCTCGCCGCCACGCACCTTGAAAAACCGTTTGAAGCACTGATCGCGGTCAACGCGCCGCTCGCTGCGGGCGGCGGCGCCGAACGCAATGCCGTGCCGCTGTACAACTTCCCCGCGTGGACCATCACCAACCACCGCCTGCTGACCATGCCGCTGCGCACTTCGGCGATGCGCTCGCTCGGCGCGCACTGCAATGTGTTTGCGCTTGAATCCTTCATCGACGAAATAGCGCATGCGCGTGGCGAAGATCCGCTCGCATTCCGCCTGCGCCAGCTCTCCGACCCGCGTGCCATTGCCGTCGTCGAGCGTGCTGCGCAGTTGTGCAACTGGCGCGACGACGCACGCGGGGAAGGCCATGGCCGTGGCATCGCCTTTGCCAAATACAAGAACACTGGCGCCTACTGCGCCGTGATTGCGGAAGTGGACGTGGCGCGCGAAGTACGGGTGAAGAAGCTCTGGATCGCAGTAGATGTCGGCCTCGTCATCAACCCCGACGGTGTGCGCAACCAGATCGAAGGCGGGGCGATCCAGGCCGCCAGCTTCACCCTCAAGGAAGCCGTCGCGTTCGACCGCTCGCGCATCACCAGCGATGCGTGGGAGCACTACCCGATACTGAAATTCTCCGAAGTGCCCGAGGTCGATATTGACCTCATCTCAAGGCCGGATCAGCCTGCGGTGGGTGCGGGTGAAGCCGCGCACGGCCCGGTGGCCGCCGCCATCGGCAATGCGGTGTTCAACGCCATCGGCGTACGCGTACGCGACATGCCTTTGACGCCGGAGCGCATCATTTCGGCAATGGCCTAGGCTGGAGAACCCCTCCCACCAAGGGTTTTCACGGCAATACGGCGGAAACCCGCTCCCACCAAAGATTTCAAGCCAGCCCTATTGCGCAGCCAGGCCTTCCTTGGTGTAGCCCGCCACACGCTTGTAGCCGTCGGTAATGGCGGTCAGCTCGGCGTGGCTGATGACGTCCTCGATGCGGCCAAACGGCTTGTCGCCAGTACGCTCGAACACTTCGCGAATAATGGCGTCCGGCGGATTAACGCGATTCGTCAACACCACGTTGGAAGTCGCCTGCAGGCGTTTGCCTTCGTAGTCCTTGAGCGCTTGCGCCGCATCGGGTATTGCAGCGAGGCAATCGGCCAGCACCCGCGCATCAACAATCGCCTGCCCCGCGCCGTTCGAGCCGCGCGGCACCATCGGATGCGCGGCGTCGCCGAGCAGCGTCACGCGCCCCTGGGTCCACCACGGCAGCGGGTCCTGGTCGATCATCGGAAATTCCAGCACCGCATCAGCCGATCGAATCATCGCCGGCACGTCGAGCCAGTCGAAATGCCAGTTGCCAAACATGCCGATGAAGTCGTTCAGGTTGCCCTCGCGGTTCCAGTCGCGCTTCTTGTAATGGGGCGTTTCGATCTCGGCCACCCAGTTCATCAACTGGGTGCCGTCGGCATGGTTGCGGATCGGGTAGATCACCATCTTGCCGTGCGTGAGCCAGCCGGCGCGCACCATCGACGCACCCGAAAGAATCGGTTTCATGCGCGTCACGCCGCGCCACATGTTGACGCCCGAGTAGCGCGGCTCGCCTTCATCCGGATGTAATTGCTTGCGGATCACCGAATGCAGGCCGTCGCATGCAATTGCCGCACGGCCGCGCTGGGACGGCCACGGCGCACCGTTGGTGATATCGTCAAACGCAACAGTGACGCCATTCTCGTCCTGCGTGAATCCAGTGCAGCGCCAGCCGAGATGGATGCGCCCGGCGCCGAGCTTGGCGCGCGCCGCGGTGAGCAACACCGCATGCAGATCACCGCGATGGATCGAGAATTGCGGATGTGCATAGCCCGCGAAACGACCCAGCGGCTCGCGATGGATCAACTGGCCGAAGCGGTTGAAGAACGACGCATCGCTGGTCGCCACCGCCACCTTCGCGAGGTCATCCTCGAGCCCGAGCTGCGCCAGCTCCTGCGACGCATGCGGCAGGATGTTGATGCCGACGCCGACCGGCTTGACCTCGGGCACGGCTTCGAACACATGGCAGGGAATGCCGCGCGCGTGCAGCGTCAGCGCGAGCGTCAACCCGCCGATGCCGCCGCCAATGATGAGGATGTCGTCGTCCGGCATGATCTGTTTCAGGTGCGCGCCGCGGCGCGGTTCTTTTCCAGCTGCGCATCGACCAGCGCGACGATTTCGTCCACCGAATCCGAATGCCGGCCCTTTTTGCCGGCAATCGTCTTCACCAGGCGGTCGACGCGCTCGATGTAGGGCGCGCCGCCATACAGGGCACGTGCCGCGGAGGACGGGCTGGCGAGGCCGTTCGCTGCCGCCGCATATTTTTCAAACGGCACCAGGTCTTTCTCGTTCGCGCCCAGCGATTTGCACAGCTCGCCGACCCAGTTGTAGGCATTGCGCGTGGCCTCGATGTCGGTATGCACCGCCTCCTTGATCGCGCGCATGCCGTCCTTGTGGACGCAGCGGTAGTTCCCGGCCAACAGCATGCTCCATTTGGCCAGCGGCACAAACACCGAGTCATACACCTTGAGCTTGACCGGCAATTCAATCACGCCGCTGCCGGTGTCAAAGCGCACCGCCTCGATGTCGGCTTCAAGGTCGCGCAGCATTGCGGTATGTGCGTCCGATTCGAAGCGCGCCGCCTTGAAGTTGGTCGGCAGGCGCACCTGCAGCACATTGGTGCCCTCCTCAGGCGGCCGGAACGCCTGCGGGTCGGGGCTGCACAGCGTCAGATACGCCGGATCGAAACCGTCCCACACGGTGGGGTCGGCATAGCAGTCGCGGTAGTCCGCAGCGTTCAGGCCGGGGATTCGCGCCAGATACGGCAGCGGCGGCATGTTCATGATCGACATCGCCGGCGTCTTGGTTTTCGCCACACGGTCGAGCAATTCACGCACGCCGGCCGAGCGGTATTGCGGCTCCTGCATCGCCAGCACCGCGAGGTCGTATTGCGCGGGGTCGGCCGCGCTCGGCACGGTGGCCGTGATTTTCCCCGGCAGCTTGCGCGAATCAATCTCGACCAGGCCCTCGCGGCCCTTGACCGGCATGCGCACACGCGTGCCTTCGCGGTTGACCAGCTCGGCCTCGGCCGGCAGGCACACCATGCAGGCATCGTGGCCGGCCAGCGCCAGCTTGGTCGCCAACAACGAACCGTATGAAGCGCCCATGATCAGGATCTTGTATTTTTTGCTCATTTGTCTCTCCTTCCAGAAGGTGGCGTCGCACTGCGGCTGCGCAGGTTGCGAAACCTGAAAGCGCAGCGCGGATTCAACGCGCAGCGGATTCTAGTCCCGGGAACGCCGGTTGGGAAAAGCTTGTAGTGTGCAGCGCAGCATTCGCGAATCACACCTTCGGCCTGAAACCCGGCCTGAAACCCTTGGTGGGAGCGCCTCTGCGCCCCACGATCGAGCGAATCAGGCCGCCGCCCCGCTGGTGCGGATTGCCTCGTTGACCTTGGGCATCACCTGCGTCGCCATCAATTCCATCGAACGCTCGCCAAGTTTGCGGTCGACGAAATCCATGCCAGCGTAGACCAGCTCGCCGAAATCACCAATCTCTTCACGCAGCGCCAACACCTGGTCCACCACCTGGTTGACGGTGCCGCACAGCACCAGGTCGTCGAGCATCCGGTCCACCGTGAGCAGACTGTCGTCTTCTTCGGCGGAGCGCTTGAAGATCACATGGCGCTTCGAGAGCTTCATCTTGGTCAACATCTGCGCGTAGTAGTAGCGGTACGGACTGTTCGCGTCGTCCCGGCCGTAGCGCCGTGCAGTCTTGTCGTCGTCGGCCACAAACACGGTGCGCGCCACGCGCCAGTCGGCCGTTTGCGGCGCGACGCCCGCGAGCATCTTGCCCTCTGCATAATTGGCCCAGTGGCTCGGCAGCCAGTGCGACAACAGGAAGTTCGCCGACATCGGATGGAAGTCGCGCTGCCCCATCGCAATCACACCCTTGGAAAACGGCGCCACCACCGTGCCGACAATCTCGGGGCGCGGCTTCTGGTAGGGCTTGTACATGCCGCCGCGGCCAATTTCCATCACGGCCGTCTTCGCCGTCGACACCTTGAAGCGGTTATTGGGCAAGTCGATGTTGTAGGGCGCGTCGCGCGACCAGATCTCGAGGATCACGTCGATCGCCTCGGCGAAGATCTTGTTGCGATCCTGGTCAAGGATGCCCAGCGCTTCAGCATCGGACGCCAGCGCGCCGGGGCTGATGCCGAAAATGAAGCGCCCCTTGGCGAGGTGGTCGAACATGCCGGCGTGCGCCGCCACCAGCGTCGGGTGGGTCTGCGACAGGTTCGAGGTGCCGGTGCCGAGCTTGATGGTCTTGGTTTCGGCGATTAGCGTCGCCAGGAAGATGAAGCTGTTGGTGACATTTTCCGCCTGATCGGTGAGGTGCTCGCCGACGAAGGCATCGTAAAAGCCGAGTCGGTCGGCAAGGATGATGGCTTCGCGGTCCTCCTGCAGCGTTTCAAGCGGGTCGCGCTCGATCGGGTGCAGAGGCATGGTGAAGTAACCTAAACGCATGATGGCTTCCTAGTATTGCGGGTATGTGTTTGCTGCGGGGGAGTGGTGCGATAGACGCCTATTGGGGCTCGATGCCGGCAGCCTTGGTATAGGTCACCCAGCGGTCGATCTCCTGCTGGACATTGCGGCGCATCTCGTCGCGCGTCATCGCGCGCGAGGTCATGCCAAGCTGGTCGAGGCGCGCCTTCACGGTCGGGTCGGTCAGGGCCCTGTTGAGCCAGCCGTTCAAGGCATCGAGGATTTCGGGCGGCGTCTTGGCCGGCGCGCTCAGCGCCAGAAACGCGGTGAGCTCGAAGCCGGGATAGCTCTCTGCAATCGTCGGCACCGTGGTCCAGGTGCGATGCCGCTGCGCACCGGTGACGCCCAGCGCCGTAAGCTTGCCGCCGTCAATGTGGCTGGCGCCCGAGGCGTATTCAAGAAACAACACCTGGATCTGCCCGCCGATCAGATCGGTGATCGCATTGGCGATGGTCTTGTACGACACGCCGGTCATCGGCGCGCCGGTTTTGACGCGAAACAGTTCCGCAGCCATCAGCGAGGCCGAGTTGTAGTGTCCGTAAAACACCTTGCCCGGATTGGCCTTCGCGGTGTTGACCAGCGCCGCAATCGAATTGATCGGGCTGCCGGGCGGTACCACCGCAACCGACCCGAGCGTGCCAAACGAGCCGATGTTCTCGAAATCCTTGATCGGGTCGTACGGCAGCTTCTTGTACAGGCTGACATTGGCGGCATGGGTGCTGTTGGTCGAGAGCACCAGGGTGTAGCCGTCCGGCGTGGCGTTCTTGGCAAGCTCGGTGCCGATAATGCCGTTGGCGCCAGGCTTGTTTTCGATCACCACTGATTGCTTGGTCTGGCCTTCAAGATACTGCGCGAAGGTGCGCGCCATGATGTCGCCGGAACCGCCCGGGCCGAACGGCACGATGATGCGGATCGGTTTGCTTGGGTAGGGCTGCGACTGCGCCTGACTACCTGCGGCCGCCAGCAGCATCAGTGCCGTGAGGACGCCGGACCACCTGCCGCAACGCTGCGAAATGCCAATCATCGAATGTCTCCGGTTGCTGTTTTTGTCGAATGCGGCGTACTTTGAGCAACTGCACGCACTCACTTACCAGCCGCTATACTAACTCCATAATTAGCAGTTGATAAGTAAGCAGAGGAGACAATCCATGCAGACCAAGCTTTCGCAATGCATACGGCGCGGCCTGTTTGCCTGCGTGACCGTTGTGGCCCTGTGCGCTGGTACTGCACAGGCCCAGCCCTACCCCAACAAGCCGATCCGCATCATCGTGCCCTACGCGGCAGGCGGTTTTTCCGACATCAGCACGCGCTCGCTCGCCGAGGTGATGGGGCGCTCGCTGGGCCAACCATTGGTAATTGAAAGCCGCCCCGGCGGCGGCGGGCGCATCGGCGCCGAGGCGATCACCAAGGTCGCGCCCGACGGCTACACCTTGCTGATGACCACCAACGGCACCCATACCTACATGGCGGTGACCGAGAAGAATCTCTCGTATGATCCGATCAAGGACTTCACGCCGATTTCGCTGGTGGGCAGCTACGGCCTGCAGATGGTGATCAACCCCGCCGTGCCGGCGAAGACCGTGGCCGAGTTCATCGCCTACGCCAAGGCCAACCCGGGCAAGCTCAACTATGCGAGCTCCGGCCTTGGCAGCGGCATCCATTTCGCCGGCGAAGTGTTCAAGTCGATGGCCGGCATCGACATGGTCCACGTGCCTTATAAGGGTACCGGACCCGGCATGCTCGACGTGGTGGCCGGCGTCTGCCAGGTGATCTTCGACGGCGCCGCCAAGCCCTTCATCGATTCGGGCAAGGTGCGCTTTCTCGGCACGACCAGCGCGGTGCGCGACCCGCGCTTTCCCAACGCCCCCACCATCGGCGAAGCCGCGATTCCCGGCTACGACCTGACCTACTGGCTCGCCCTGTTCGGCCCGCCGGGCCTGCCCCCGGAGATCCAGGCCAAGCTCCATGCCGCAGTCAAGGCTGCCCTCGCGGATGAGTCGGTGAAGAAGCGTTTCAACGACATGGGCATCGTGCCGGTCGGCAGCACCCCCGAGGCGCTGGTCCACGAAATCCGCACCGAAACTGAAAAACTGCGCAAGGTGGCGGCGCAGATTCCCGGCGGCATCAACTAGGGAACCACTGCATAAGCCCGTATGTAACCAAAGACACTTTTGCATCGCGCTGAATCGATTCAGCGCTTCGTGCGCGAGTCCGCATTTCAGGGGCTTATTCAGCGTTTTAACTACAGCAGAAACGACAACTCACATGCAGTCAACCCAAACCATCGGCGTGATTGGCCTCGGCATCATGGGCGGCATGATGGCCGAAACCCTGCGCCGTCATGGCTACGCTGTCACCGGCTTCGACGTCGCACCGGCCGCGAAAAAGCACCTAGCAAAATGCGGCGGCAAGCCGCTGGCTTCCGCTGCTGCGGTTGCGCAGTCGGCCGACATCGTGATCATCTCGCTCGCCACCAGCGCTGCGCTGGCCGCTGTGTCAAAGGAACTTTCGGCTACCCGGCGCAAGGGCCAGCGCATCGTCATCGAAACCAGCACCCTTCCGATGGCCGACAAGGGCCAGTGCGCAGCGCTGTTGAAGCGCGCCGGCATCACTACGCTCGATTGCCCGATCAGCGGCACCGCGGCGCGCATGAAAGACCGGACCTGGACCATTTTTCTCTCCGGCAACCGCGCCGCCTGCAAGCGCGTCGAACCGGTGCTCAAGGCCTTCACCGACAACCTGCCCTACGTCGGCGCCTACGGCAACGGCACCAAACTAAAGTTCTCCGCCAACCACCTGGTGGCGATCTACAACGTCGCCTATGCCGAAGCGGTCACGCTGGCGCGCAAGATGGGGCTGGACCCGCGCGAGATGCTCAAGCTGTTCGGCAACAGCCCGGTGCTCGGCACCGGCGTGATGCGCCTGCGCATGCCCTTCATGGTCGAGCGCAACTATCTGCCGGCCACGATGAAAGTGGAGGTGTGGCAAAAGGACATGCAGGTGATCGGCGACATGGCGAAGTCTGTCAACTGCCCGACGCCGCTGTTCACGGCCTGCGTGCCGATCTACAGCGCGGCGATGGCACAAGGCCTGGCGTTGCAGGACACGGCCTCAACGGCCGAAGTGCTGGGGGCAATGGCGGGGATTGCGCCGGTGAAGAAAATGGGTAAGCGTAGTCCTCAAATACGTGAGTGAGCTCGCGGGGTCAGCTGCTTTTGATTGGCAAATGCAAATCAAAAGCACATCGAGACTGGCTCATTTAATTTACAAGGCGCAGGCTGGGGCGATTGTTGAGGTGGTTGCGCGGTTAGTTAGCAGTGGCAAATTCGTGGGTATGACAAAAATCATATCCATCATTTAAATAGCAATTGCTGTGTTTTTTGGAAAAATTCTACTTCTTATTTCTTGAAGCTAACCATGGCCTTGCGATGTAGCTCTATCAAATAACCGCTGGAGCATTCACCCGCCTTGATCATCTGCTCGGCGCTTAGTCCTCGGGAAAATGCATCATCGGTGGCACGGACATAGTCACATTTACTGATCAAGAATTCCTCCACGTCAGGCCGATACTCGCCGAGATCCTGAAGGTCTTTAAAGTTCAACCAATAAATGTCGTTGGATGGACGGCTCATCATTAGATCTATCAGACGACGGGGCATCATTTGAGCTTCTAGATAATTTTGTACCTGCTTCATTACCTCGCTTTGTTTACTCGTTACCGAGTCAAAACGTGTCAAGTATGGTCGGTGTAGTCCTACGATTCCGCCCGCGCCGGATAGTCCAAGCTTCGTAATTCGTCCTAATCCCTCCTTCGATACAGCCCTTCGAGGGGCACCTGCCAGCCACATCATTGAGCACGCACTAGCGCAAATTTTTCCCGGCGCGACTCTCGTTTCGAGGTAGAGAATCTTGATGATTTCAGCGATCTTGACCGCTTCAGCGATATCTCCACCCGGACTGTCCAAGTCGACTCTCGACCATGATGATTTCGCGCGTACTACAGCCCTGAATTTGTCGGCATCTCCCGGGGCAATGGCCCCAGTAATCGAAATGTTGTATCTATCAAAGGTAACTTCTGAAGAAATGCCCAAGCAAGGAAACAACAGCGCCAGAATTGCCCACCAGAATCTCATTTCACATCTCCGGATCTGTTAATTGACTAAAATTGTGGAATCAGTGGCGTCCGGTTAATTGTCGAACAGATTCAATTGGTTAGCGGGATCAGGTGAAATGCTTGTACGAGGATCGGGCGCAAAGGCGCATGAAAGCTCGAATTTCTCGAAAGTTGAGAGCGACAACATCTGTAGAAAAGTGTAGAGAG
>CANJDH010000060.1 GCA_947473125.1 Burkholderiales bacterium | reverse complement strand
GTCCGTGGCGCGCCCCGAGTTGCCCACCGCGTCGTTCGGTTCGTCGCAAGCGCCGACCGACGCCGTGGACAACTCTGCCCCTTACCCCACCCTCCCAGAATCCACTTATAAATCGGGGAAAGTTGTTCAAACGAACGGGGCCACTTCTCAGGTGAGCAACGCGTTGAAAATGAGGAACACCACCAGCGCGAAGGCGATGACCCACAGGGTGTTGAGGGTTTGGTGGACGACTACCTTGTCGATGATCACCTGGGTAGTGAGCGGCATGGCCAGCGCAATGAGCTGGATGATGACCGAGCCAATGATGACGTCGCGCCAGAGCTGCTTGTGTTTCAGCAGGTGCGGGATGAACCAGCGGAAGCCGAATTTGTGGGCAGCCACCGGGGTGGAGCCGTCGTCGCCCTCCTCCGCTGCGGCGTCGGCTTCACGTTTGGCGACGAGCATGATCTCGGACACGTGGTTTGCGCCAAATTCTGCCAGTGTCAGGGTGCGCGGCTCCTTGTCGCCGGGGCTGATGACCAGCAGGCGTTCGGCGTCGGCCTGCAAAACCAGAAGTGGAATCAGGCCTGGGGCGGCGTCGGCGGACGCTTCAGTGGCCTCACCTTCGCCTGCCGACATGGGCGTTCCGGGTTGTATTGAGACTTCACGGCGAAATGCCACCAACGGCATCGGCAGCTTGCACAGGCGCTGCGCTTCTGCGTGGCGCAAGGCGCATTGCATGCCGAGGTCTGCCAGGGCGGCCTGCAGCCTGAGGGTGTCGCACGGCGGTGGAAACGCCTGTGCCACCATCTGGGCATCGAGGGGGATGCGGAACAGCTGTGCCAGTGCCGACACCACCCACATGAAGTCGCGCGTTTCCAGATCGGCTGCCAAAGTCGATGCTTTACGTCCCCGCCACATTCCTCGTATCCCCTTGAGTTCCTTTTTATCAGCGCTTGGGTCAGCACTTTCTTAGGGGAGCATACCGACGATGGGAATGCTTGTCATCATCAAAAGTGATGAGATTGGCAGCTAAGCTTTACATCAGGAAATACTGATGGATATTTTCATCAAGTTAAGGCGCTCACCGGGGCAACAGGCAACAATCAGGTAGATACCCCATGAAAACCGTTGGTGGACAACGGTCTCCAGCCTATGGCCGGCTGCGGGCCTTGAGCATCAAGGCTTTCATGTCGCGCACCGTCTGCTGCCAGCCGCGAAACACGGCTTCTGCAACGATGGCATGGCCAATGTTGAGCTCGCTGATGCCGCCCAGCGCCGCGATGCGCGCGGTGTTGCCGAAGTGCAGACCGTGGCCCGCATTGACGATCAGGCCGAGCTGGTTGCCCAGCATCACGCCGGCTTCGATGCGAGTGAATTCGGCGTCGGCTTCTGCGAGGCTGGGTGCGTCTGCATAGTGGCCGGTATGGATTTCGATGGCTGGCGCGCCGGCAGCCCTGGCGGCTTCAATCTGCTTGGCATCATGGCTGATGAAAAGTGACACGCGAATGCCGGCCTCGGTCAACAGTCGTACCGCATCCTTAACGCGATCGAACTGCCCGACCACGTCAAGCCCGCCTTCGGTGGTGAGCTCCATGCGCCGCTCCGGCACCAGGCAGGCGTCGTGCGGGCGCACCTTGACGGCGATTTGCAGCATCTCCTTGGTGATGGCCGATTCGAGGTTCATGCGCGTCTTTAGCTGACCACGCAGGTCGAACACATCCTTGTCCTGGATGTGGCGGCGGTCTTCACGCAGGTGCAGCGTGATCAGGTCGGCGCCGGCTTGTTCGGCTTCTAGAGCGGCCTTGATCGGGTCCGGGTATGGCGTACCACGCACCTGGCGCAGGGTTGCGATATGGTCGATGTTGATGCCGAGTTTGAGTGGGCTGGTCATAGTTCGAGCAGTTGTGAGAACACCTGGCGCGTTGCGAGCGGCCGGCCGTTCATCTGGTGGGTAACGAGCATGCGCATCAGCAGTTTGGCTTCGGCGGCGGTGCGCGGGCGCGAGAAGTCGTCGGCTTCGATGTCGATCAGGGTCTGGCCGCAAATCTCCAGGCCGGGCGATTCACGCGCTTCCAGGCGGCGCGGGCCGCGCTCCGGAATGTAGGTGTAGCGCCCTTCGCCGTTGACGGCTTCGCCGCTGAAGGCATCAACCGTCAGGGCCAGGGCATAACCGGTTTCGCGCAGCATCGACTTTTCGAAACCACGCAGCACGCCGGATTCGGAGGCATCGGTGGCGAGCCGCGCCAGAGCGTTTTCGTAGCAGTCAAACAATTGCTCGTGGGCATCATCGCGTGCCAGCAGCTTGAGCATCAATTCGTTCAGGTAAAAGCCGCAAAACAGGCGTGCCGGCGGCAGGTGCGGCACGCCGCCCTGCCATTCGGCTTTTTTCAGCGTTCGCAAGTCGCCGCGGCCGGACCATGACACATTGAACGGTTGAAACTGCATCAGCGCCGCGTTCTGGCTACGCGAGCGCTTGGCGCCCTTGGCCACCAGCGGCACGCGGCCGCTGGTACGCGTGAACATCTCGACGATCAGGCTTGTTTCGCTATACGGGTATGTGTGCAACACATAGGCGCGTTCTTCTTCATGGGGCTGCGAGCGGCCCTTGTTGGGAAGCACGGCGGTTGGTGACACGGCAGATGACGATGAGGCGAATGGAAGAAGCTGAAGCCGGTTCGGCCCGTGGCTAATAGCCCAGGGAGCGCAGCATCGAGGCGCTGTCGGCCCAGCCGCCCTTGACCTTGACGAACACTTCAAGAAAGATCTTGGCGCCGAACAGGCGCTCCATGTCGAGCCGCGCCTCGGTGGCGATGCGCTTCATGCGCTCGCCCTTGGCACCAACCAGAATCGATTTGTGGCCGGGGCGATCGACCAGCACGGTGGCGTGGATGCGCCGCAGGTTGCCCTCTTCCTCGAACTTGTCGATTTCGACAGCGCAGCCGTAAGGCACTTCCTCGCCCGAAAGGCGGAACACTTTTTCGCGGATGATTTCGGTCGCGAGAAAACGCTCGGAGCGGTCGGTCAGGGTATCGGCGTCGTACAAGGGTTCGCCCTCGGGCAGGCGCTTGGCCAGCTCTTCGAGGAGCACGTCGACGCTCTTGCCGGTCTTGGCCGAGAGCGGAATGATGGCTACATACGGGTGGCGCGCGTTGACATCGGCGATCAGCGCCAGCAGCGTGGTCGGGTTCTTGATGCGGTCGGCCTTGTTGATCGCCAGGATCACCGGCGGGGTTGCCTCGCCGCCCTGCCACAGGCGCGCCGACACGGCTTCGTCTTCGGGCTTGAATCCGCTCGCTTCGATGACTTGCACAACCACATCGGCACTGGCCAGCGCATCGTCCACCGAGCGGTTCATGGCGCGGTTCAGGTTGCTCTGGTAACGCGTCTGGAAACCGGGGGTGTCGAGAAAGATGTATTGCGCCTTGGCGTCGGTGAGGACGCCAAGGATGCGATGGCGTGTGGTCTGCGCCTTGCGCGAGGTGATCGAGAGCTTGGTGCCGATCAACTTGTTGAGGAGCGTCGACTTACCGACGTTCGGCCTGCCGGTGATGGCGATGTGTCCGACGCGAAAGCTCACGCAGCCTCGCTCGGTTCGACGGCCGGGGCGGCGCTGTCGGCAGGCGCCGGCTTGGACTCCACAGCTCTGGCGGCCCGCGATTCGGCGGGCTTGGCTTCAACCGGCTTGGGCGCGGCTGCAGGTTCGGCAACTTTGACGTCGGCTTTGGTTTCCTTGAGACGCCTGACCGCGTCTTTTAGATCTTTGGCCTCCCTGGAATCCTTGGCTTCTTTCGCTTCTTTCGCCTCTTTTGCGTCCTTGGCATCGCGCGATTCTTTTGCTACGGGCTCTTCGTTTGCCGGCGGTGGCAGTGTCACCTGGAGCTTGTCGCCGATGCCGTCCTTGCGTGTGCGGCGGGTTTTCTTGGGCGCTTCCTTGGGGGCGAATTCGAGTGCCTTCTTGGCGGCTTGCTGCTCGGCCGAACGGCGGCTTGCGCCCGCGCCGGTGACGCGTATCTCAAGCTTCGGAATCACGCACTCGACTTCAAATTCCTGGTTGTGTGCGGCGCCATGGGTGGCCACCACGTTGTAGGTCGGCAGGGCAATCTTGCGCCCCTGCAGATACTCCTGCAGCAGGGTCTTGGCGTCTTTGCCCAGGGTTTGCGGGTCGACCGTTTCCAGGATCGGGTGGTACAGCTTGGCGATGGCGGCGCGCGCGGCGAGAAAACCGCCGTCGAGGAAGATTGCGCCAAACAGCGCTTCCATGGTGTCGGCCAGAATCGAGGGCCGCCGGAACCCGCCGCTTTTGAGCTCGCCCTCGCCGAGGCGCAGGTAGCGTGCCAGTTCGATGCGCTGGGCTACTTCATACAGCGTCTGCTGCTTGACCAGGTTGGAGCGCAGGCGCGACAGATCGCCTTCGTCAAGCTTGGTGTAGCGCTCGTGCAGCAAGTGCGCCACGGCGCAATTGAGCACGCTGTCTCCGAGAAACTCGAGGCGCTCGTTGTGCGTGGTGCTGTGGCTTCGGTGCGTCAGCGCCTGAGTGAGAAGCTTTGCCGCGCCGAACTTGTAACCAAGGCGGGATTCGAGTTCGGGGACGTCCATGGTTTCTTAGTTGGTTCCCCGAAGCCAGGCGAGTGCAGTCACGGATCGTTGCTGCTGGCAGAAAATTCGAGCAGCACGCTCAGATTCTGGAACATCGGAATCTTCTTGTCGTACTTGAACGACACGACGATGTTGTTGCCTTCCTTGGTAACTTCGAGGTCGCGCGCGGAAATGACGGTGATGTCGTCCACGTTCGCGCGGCGGTCGAAGTTCTTCTGTACGTCGGCCACCGTTTTGGCGCCGTCTTTGGACGCAATGGCGGCCTTCTTGACGGTGCTGAACTCCATGTAAGCCGGCACGATCTTCATCGCCGCCACGGCGACCAGAACGATCACCGCGCAGATCACAAAAACACCAAGCATGCTGATGCCGCGTTGGGATTTAATCGTTGTTGCCATATTTACCCCCATGTGTATGCTATCTAGTCAAATCCGCCGACGCGGGACAAGTCAAAGTTAAGCCCCCCGCTCCAGTTCATCCAGATGCCGAAGGCCCGGCCGACGATGTTTGCCTCGGGCACAAACCCCCAAAAGCGGCTGTCGGCTGAGTTGTCCCGATTATCGCCCATCATGAAGAAATGGCCCGGCGGAACGGTACAGATGACCCCCGCATTATTGTAGAGGCAATTTTCGTGCTGCGGAAACTGGGCCGCAGAGGAGATGAAGGCAGGCGCGTCCTCGTTGTTGAGCATGCGGTGCGGACGCCCGTCAAACGTCTCGGTGAACTGTCTGGCGTAGCTGGCGCGCTCGGGGTGCAGGTAGTCGGGCAACTGGGTTGTCGGCACGGCTTTGCCGTTAATCGACAACTTCTTGTTTTCATAGGCTATTTTGTCACCCGGCAAACCGACGACGCGCTTGATGTAGTCAAACGAGGGGTCCACGGGATAGCGAAACACCATGACGTCGCCGCGTTTCGGGCTGCCGACGTCGATGATTTTCTTGTTGATGACCGGCAGACGCACACCGTAGGTGAATTTGTTGACCAGGATGAAGTCGCCGATCAGCAACGTGGGGATCATCGAGCCCGACGGAATCTTGAACGGCTCGACAATGAACGAGCGCAAGCCGAATACAACGGCGATCACCGGGAAAAAGCTTGCCGGAAACTCGAGCCAGGCAGGCGCCAGCCGCGTGCTGCGCGTCAAGCGCTCGATTTCCTTTTCACGATGGTCTTTGGCGTAGGCGCCGGGGTGCTGCGCCATGCGCGCGTCGAGCGCGGCCACCTCGGAGGCAAACGCCGCTTCGCGGCGCTTGCGAAAATGCAGCAGGTCGGCAAACCAGAAGGCGCCGGTAAACAACGTGAGGCAAAACAGCAGCAGAGCGAAGTTCATCAGCCATCCACCTGCAAAATGGCCAGGAATGCTTCCTGGGGAATCTCGACAGTGCCGACCTGCTTCATGCGCTTTTTGCCGGCCTTTTGTTTTTCAAGGAGCTTGCGCTTGCGCGAGATGTCGCCGCCGTAGCACTTGGCAATCACGTTCTTGCGCAACGCCTTGACGTTCTCGCGGGCAATGATGCCGGCGCCGATGGCGGCCTGGATCGCCACGTCGAACATTTGCCGCGGGATCAGGCCGCGCATTTTCGACACCAGCTCGCGCCCGCGGTATTGGGCGTTGGCGCGATGCACGATGATCGACAATGCATCGACCTTTTCGGTGTTGATCAGTACATCGACCTTGACCACGTCGGAAGCGCGATACTCCTTGAAGTCGTAGTCCATCGAGGCGTAGCCGCGTGATGCCGATTTCATCTTGTCGAAGAAATCGAGGACGATCTCGTTGAGCGGAATTTCATAGGTCAAATGCACCTGCCGGCCGTGGTAGGCCATGTTGATCTGATGACCACGCTTGGCGTTGCACAACGTCATCAGTGCACCCACGTATTCCTGCGGCATGAACAATTGCATGGTCATGTAGGGCTCGCGGATCTCCTCGATCTGGCCCGGGTCGGGCAGTTTGTCGGGGTTATCGATCACGATGGTTTCGCCGCTGCGCAGCACAACTTCATACATCACCGATGGCGCCGTGGTGATCAGGTCCATGTCGAATTCTCGCTCCAGACGCTCCTGCACGATATCCATGTGCAGCAAGCCGAGGAACCCGCATCGAAAGCCAAAGCCCAATGCCTGCGACACCTCTGGTTGAAACTGCAACGACGAGTCGTTCAGACGCAGTTTCTCGAGCGACTCGCGCAGCGCTTCGTATTGGTTGGCTTCGACCGGGAACAGTCCGGCAAACACCTGCGGCTTGATTTCCTTGAAGCCCGGCAAGGCCTTGTCTGCGGGGCGTTCGGCGAGCGTGACGGTATCGCCCACCTTGGCCGCCTCGAGACCCTTGATGCCGGAAATCACGAAGCCGACGCCGCCGGCCGACAGGCTGTCGCGCTGCAGCGACTTCGGTGTGAATACGCCGACCTGCTCGCACAGGTAGGTCGCGCCGGTGGCCATCAGCTTGATGCGGTCCTTGGGACGCAGCGTGCCTTCCATGACGCGTACCAGCATCACGACACCGACGTAGTTGTCGAACCACGAGTCGATGATCAGGGCCTGCAGTGGATTGTCCGGCGAACCCTTTGGCGGGGGAATGCGCACGATCACGGCTTCGAGGATGTCTGCAACACCTTCGCCGGTTTTGGCACTGCAGCGCAAGGCGTCCTGCGCATCTATGCCGATCACGTCTTCGATTTCAAGAATGGCGTTTTCCGGATTGGCCGACGGCAGGTCGATCTTGTTGAGTACCGGCACGACATGGATGCCCAGGTCGATTGCGGTATAGCAATTGGCGACGGTCTGGGCCTCTACGCCCTGGCTCGCATCGACCACCAGCAAGGCGCCTTCGCAGGCCGAAAGAGAACGGCTGACCTCGTACGAAAAATCCACGTGGCCGGGGGTGTCGATCAGGTTGAGCTGGTAGACCTGCCCGTCGCGTGCCTTGTATTGCAGGGCCGCGGTCTGGGCCTTGATGGTGATGCCGCGTTCACGCTCCAGATCCATCGAGTCGAGCACCTGCTCCTCCATCTCGCGGTCGGAAAGGCCGCCGCAAAGCTGGATGATGCGATCCGCCAGCGTTGATTTGCCGTGGTCGATGTGGGCGATGATGGAAAAGTTGCGAATATGCTGCATGGCAAAACAACAAGGGCGCGGCGATGGAAGTCACGCGGCGCGCCCTTTAAGAGACCTTCACAAGAACTTAACGCAAGTGCCTATTTTAACTCAAAAATTCACTTGCGATCAGGGCGGATGGTGATGTACTGCGCGGCCTCGCCGCGCCGTACCAGCAACGCCGCAATTTTGGACTTGTCGAGCTTGGAGACGAGATCGGAAAATTGCTTGGTTGAAGTGACATCGGTGTTTTGCAGCGACATGATGACGTCGCCCGGGCGGATACCGGCGCGCGCGGCAGCACCTTCGGCCGTCTCAACCAGCACGCCGCGCTCGACTTTCAATTCCTTGCGTTTGGCTTCGGACAGGTCGGACACAACCAGGCCAAGGGCATTCGGTTCGGCCTTGCCGTCTTTTTGGGGGCTCTTGTCGGGCGTGGTGCGTCCCGCGCGCTGAGCGGTCCGCTCGGCTTCCATTTCTCCCAGCGTGAGGCTGATGTCTCGCGCGGCACCAGCGCGCCAGATTTGCACTTGAACGCGCTGACCGGGTTTGGTATTGCCGACGATGCGCGGCAAATCGGTATGTTTTTCAACCGGCTTACCATCAAATTTGAGAATCACGTCGCCTTCCTTGAGGCCGGCCTTTTCGGCCGCGCTATTCGGAATGATTTTTTCCACCACGGCGCCGGATGGCGTTTTGAGTCCCAGCGACTCGGCCACATCCTTAGTCACGGCGCCGGGCTGGACGCCGAGGAAACCGCGCGTGACGCGCCCACCGGATTTGAGCTGGTCGCCGACGCGCATCGCTTCGTCGATTGGAATCGCAAACGAGATGCCTTGGTAACCCCCCGAGCGGCTGTAAATCATCGAATTGATGCCGACCACTTCGCCGCGCATGTTGATCAGCGGCCCGCCGGAATTGCCGGGATTGATCGCTACATCGGTCTGGATGAACGGGACATATTCACCGGTATCGCGCCCTTTGGCACTGACGATTCCCGCTGTGACGGTGTTTTCCAGCTCGAACGGGGAACCGATCGCAATCACCCACTCGCCCACCTTGAGGCGCATCGAGTCGCCCACCGTAACCGCCGGCAGGTTGGAGGCATCAATCTTGATCATGGCCACGTCGGTGCGCTGGTCGGTGCCGATCAGTTTTGCCTTGAATTCGCGCTTGTCGGTCAGCTTCACGTAGATGTCGTCGGCACCACGCACCACATGGGCATTGGTCATGATGTAGCCGTCAGCCGACAGCAAAAATCCCGAGCCAACGCCGGATGGCACTTCGTCACCACGTTCGCGCTCAGGAGCCGGCCGCTCGTTGTCCTCGCGCCGAGGCGCGCGCTCGCCGCGCTGACCAGGCGGGCACATCCATGGGAAAAACTCGCAGAAAGGATTGGCTTGATCCGGGTTGCCCGGAATACCGAAACCGCGACCGCCATTGCGGCCGCCGGCCACGGTTTGCGTGGTGCGGATGTTGACGACGGCTGGGCCAACCTTGTCGACCAGATCGGTGAAGTCGGGCAGGGAGCGTGCCTGGCCGAATACGCCGCTCGACAGCGGCACAAATGCGCAGATGGCTAGCGCAATGCGCAAGAAACGTTGCATAAAATCCTCTTTTGAAAATTAAGGTGCTGCGCGGGATGAGATGGCCGAAACCGGCTTGAATTCGATGGATTTGGCGATTCGCGTCACGCATGCCGGTGGCGCTTCGCCAAGGACAGTGATCAGGTGATCTCCCACCGAGCGACGGTAAATATTCATGGCCCCCTGGGTGGCGATGCCTTCTCGCGCCTTGGCGCCGGCAGGCGCTGCTTCGACAAACACGGACACGGAGCTGAGCCCGTCGGAAAACACCACCTGCCCTACTTCACCACCGCCGCCCAGCCCGCGCTTCATTTCGGATATCTTGCGAAAACCCGGCACCGTCGATTCGATCTTCCAGCCGGATTCGGCCAGGCTCGCTTCCCACACCTGGGCGTTGGCCACGCGCCAGTCGCGGCCCCCGTCACGCTTGGCCAATTTTGCCTGGTATTTTTCGACGACCCCGCCGATCTCCACTTGCGTGAATCCGATTTGCTCCACGACGTCGCCTTTTTCATTGAACGATTGTGCTTTGAGCAGCAATCCGGAATTGACGTCGGCCCACAATTTGTGCGTGTAGCGCATGCCGTCGCGGGGCTCCAGCAGCAGCACCTGGCAATCTAGCCCTGCAATTCGCTGTGTATCCCATTTGCGCACTGTGTAATTTTCGGAAAAATTGATGGTGGGAAGCAGCGCCGGCCCCGCCGCGCCTGCGGCAGCAGCCGGCGGATTGGCACCAAGGGCGGGAAAGCTCGCCTTGGCGCGACGTTTTTCCACCAGAACGGTCTTGCTGTCGGGCAGGTAGGAGCGGACTTCGTCGTTCGTGCGAATCACGACAACCGGGGAGCCTTCGAGCATTTCCAGGCGCTCTTTTTCGACCCCGCCTTCGACAATGTGGGTGATACGAGAGGTTTGCGGCTGTCCCCCTTGCTGAAGATAGACAAAGGTTCCTGAATAGTTCAGCTTCTGGGCGGCCTGGCTAATGCGCTGGATCCATTCCATTGCATCCAGGGTTGGCGCGGCGAGCGCCGCCGCCGACACCAGCGCCAGGGTCAGCCCGAACAAGCGCATAAACCTACTTGCCGTCATAGCCGGCAGTGCGAACGTGGGAGACAACCCCGCGCATGGCCAGCCCCGCAGAATAATTGCGGTGCGCCATCAGATACTCATTCGATACCGGCCCTGCGGCAGCATCGACCCCAGGTGCCTGCGGGACCAGTTGCGGGGCTACGGCGGGCTTCACCGGCGCCTGCGCCGATTGGAGGGGTTCCGCACTATGCTGAATCACCACCACGGAACCGACTACCAGCAGCGCGGCAACACTCGCCGCAACGGAGAGCGGCATGCGCCATTTTCCGGCTGAATCGGAACGCTGGGCGGCGAAGGCCTTGGCGACTTCCGGGGCGAACAAGAATGGCTCTTGCTCGAATCGCCCCTTGAAGCGTTGTTCGAAATCCCCGGACAGACAAGCAGTTTCATCACTGCGCAGCACATCGCCGATGCAATGGTAGACACACCAGTCGGCGCGAATCGACGCCCCTGATTTGACGGCTTGCAGCAAGCCGTCGCGCTCCGGAGCGGGCAGTTCGCCATCCATGTAGGCGGAAAGCGCCTCAAGCCCTGCGTCAGAATCCTCGTCAATCTTGTTCATAGGGTCACCCAATATTCACCAGCGTTGATCTTTGGTCGTTCCCAGTAGTGGCCGCAACTCCGCGGCAATCGCTTCCCGCGCCCGAAAAATTCTGGATCGAACGGTTCCGATCGGGCAATTCATGAAATCGGCAATCTCATCGTAACTCATGCCCTCGATTTCCCGCAGTGTGATGGCGGTGCGCAAGTCTTCCGGCAAGCGGTCCATCGCGTCATTGACGGTCTGGGCGACTTGACGGGACATCAAAACAGACTCGGGAGTGTTGTTGTCCCTTAGTTGCTCGGCATCGTCAAAAGTTTCAGCTTCCTCCGCGTCTTTTTCGGTCGTCGTCGGTGCACGGCGTCCCTGGGTCATCAGGAAGTTCTTGGCCGTATTGACGCCGATGCGGTAAAGCCATGTGTAGAAGGCCGCATCACCGCGAAACTGCGGCAACGCTCGATAAGCCTTGATAAACGCCTCCTGGGCCACGTCCTCGACTTCTGCAGGATCGCGCACAAGGCGCGAAATCAAACGAACCAGTTTGCGCTGATACTTGGTAACCAGCAGCTCGAAGGCATGCTTTTCGCCGCGCTGGGCACGCGCAACCAGCTGCTGGTCAACGTCGCGTTCGGACAATTTTCACCCTGCATTGTTTTGAATTGTTGGGCGAGTGACCCCGATCTACCTTGCGCCTCGCGCTGTGAGACACCGCAAACCCTGCCGCGTTCAGGTCAACTGCGATGATTTGAGCCATCTTCCAAACCGGCTCAGGTTGCCAGCCGACATGCTGGCGTGCGCCACCAGCAGTGTATGCCGTCGCGCTTCTCCGCGAGCCCACACCACCGTAAACCCCCAACCCGAAAATGCCGACTCGACCACAACCTCGTCATGCGCCACTGGTGAAGTCAAGGTTGCGCGCCGTTGCGGACCGAAGCGGCCGGTCATCGAGATCAATGTTTTCCATTCTGCCAGTGCTGCAAGCAGAATCAGCATCGCGATGCAAGCTGCCCAACCCACGCCGTAAAAGAACAACAATGCAGCACAGCAAAGTGTCAAAGCCGACAACCCGCAGCGCAATACCTTCGATTTCGGAAAAGGCTGAAGCAGGATATCGATGGCGGGCGCCATCACATCCGCTTGAGGACGAGGGTGCTGTTGGTGCCGCCGAATCCAAACGAGTTCGATACCGCGGCACGAATCGTCATGTCCCGCGCGGTATTGGCACAGTAGTCCAGGTCACACTCCGGATCCTGGTTCAGGATATTTATCGTGGGGGGCGATACCTGGTGTTTGATTGCCAGTGCCGAGAACACGGTTTCGATGCCACCGGCAGCGCCGAGCAAGTGGCCGGTCATTGACTTGGTCGAATTGACCACCAGCTTGCGGGCCTGGTCGCCAAAAGCCGCCTTCACCGCTTCGGTCTCGTTCTTGTCCCCCAGCGGGGTCGACGTGCCGTGGGCATTGATGTAGTCGACCTCGCTTACGTCAATCCCTGCATTGCGTATCGCATTGACCATCGAGCGGCGCGGGCCGCTCTGGTCCGGGGCGGTGATATGGTGGGCATCGCCGGTCAGGCCGTATCCGGCCAGCTCGCAGTAGATGTTCGCGCCGCGCGCTTTGGCGTGCTCGTATTCTTCGAGCACGACGACGCCGGCGCCTTCGCCGAGAACAAAGCCGTCGCGGTCCCTGTCCCACGGACGGCTGGCGGTTGACGGGTCATCGTTGCGCAGCGACAGGGCGCGGGCCGCCGCAAACCCGCCGATCGCCAGGCGCGTGATGGTGGATTCCGCCCCACCGGCGAGCATGATGTCGGCGTCGCCGTATTCGATTAATCGCGCCGACTCTCCGACACAGTGGTTGCCGGTGGCGCAAGCACTGACGCAAGCGAGGTTCGGGCCCTTCAATCCGTAAATGATTGAAAGGTGCCCCGAAATGAGGTTGATGATGGACGCGGGGATGAAGAACGGCGAAATGCGCCGCGGACCGCGCTCCAGCATGGTCGAATGCATCTCTTCGATCATCGGCAAACCACCGATCCCCGACCCGATGTTCACTCCCATGCGCTCGGCATTGGCTTCGGTCACGACGAGCCCCGCATCCCGAAACGCCTGCATTCCCGCGGCAATGCCATAGTGGATGAAGGTATCCATGTGGCGCGCTTCCTTGGCAGGAATGTACGGCTCCAGGTTGAATCCCTTTACTTCCCCGGCGATATGGCACGCAATGGGCTGCTTTTCATCGGCGGGATCAAATCGGCTGATGCGCGTAATGCCCGATTTCCCCGCAAGGGCGCTGGCCCAGGCCTCGCTTACGTCATTGCCGATCGGACAGACAATGCCCAACCCCGTGATGACTATCCTGCGTTTCGCTGATGAAAATGCCACGACACCGTTCTCCGTAATGCCGGCTCAGGCTTTTTTGTGCGAATTGACGTAGTCAATGGCTTGCTGAACTGTGGTGATCTTCTCGGCTTCTTCGTCAGGGATTTCGGTCTCGAATTCGTCCTCCAGCGCCATCACCAATTCGACCGTGTCGAGGGAGTCCGCGCCCAGATCGTCGACAAACGACGATTCATTCTTGATCTCTGCTTCGTTGACGCCCAATTGCTCGGCAACGATTTTTCTGACGCGCTGTTCGATGTTGTCCATGAAAGGATTCCTTCCCGTTTATAATAATGAAAAGCGGCGCGATTGTAGCAGTTTTGCCTTGTCGGACCTGCGTCGAATCGGCAAAAACTACATATACATCCCGCCGTTGACGTGCATTGTGGTGCCGGTAATGTAGGCAGCCTGCGGCGAGGCCAGAAATGCCACGGCCGCTGCGACGTCATCCACGGCGCCGAGGCGTCCCAGCGGAATTTGGCTGAGCAGCGCCGTTTTTTGCGCATCGGTCAGTGCGTGCGTCATGTCGGTATCAATGAATCCCGGCGCCACGCAATTGACGGTGATGTTCCTGCTGCCGATTTCGCGTGCCAGCGCGCGCGTCATTCCCGCGACCCCCGCCTTTGCAGCAGCATAGTTCATTTGCCCTGGATTGCCCGTGTGGCCGACCACCGAGGTAATGTTGATGATGCGCCCGGCGCGCGCCTTCATCATGCCGCGCAACACCGCACGGGAGAGCCGGAACACCGCCGAAAGGTTGGTCTGGATCACCGCATCCCAATCCTCGTCCTTCATGCGCATGGCCAGCGTATCCTGGGTGATGCCGGCGTTGTTCACCAAAATCGAGACCGGCCCGAATTGCTTTGCAATTTCGTCCACCACGGCTTCACACCGGCCTGCGTCGTTGACGTTCAGGACCACACCCTGCCCCGCGGTTCCGGTGGACTGCAAGGCCGCACTCACCGCATCGGCGCCAGCGACGCTGGTTGCGGTTCCGATGACCGTTGCGCCTTGCAATGCGAGCGCTGCCGCAATGGCCCGGCCGATCCCGCGCGAAGCGCCGGTTATCAATACCACCTGTTGCGACAAATCATTGGCGCTCATTTCAATTCCTCCAGCGCGGCCGCAAGGGAGGCCGCGTCGGTGACGGCGAGAGCCTGGATTTGCGGTGCAATGCGCTTTGCCAACCCCTGTAATACTTTGCCGGGTCCAATTTCAACGACATGCGTGATCTCCAGCTGCGCCATTTTTTGAACTGTCTCAACCCAGCGCACCGGGCTTGCCGCCTGCATCGCAAGTGCCTCTCGAATGTCATCGACATCGTGATGGATGGCGACATCATAGTTGTGGATCACGGGGGTGCGCGGAGCATGAAGCGACACGCCGGCAAGCTTCACCCTGAGGTTGGCCGCTGCAGGCAAGAGCAACGAGGAATGAAACGGTGCCGACACTGGCAAAGCCAGCGCGCGCTTGGCGCCATTTTCCTTGGCGAGGACGCAGGCACGCTCGACTGCAGCCTTGTGTCCGGCAATCACGACTTGCGAAGGCGCATTGAAATTCACCGCCTCCACGACTTCGCCTTGGGACGCTTGAATGCACACGGAGCGCACGGCTGCGTCGTCAAGCCCGAGGATTGCCGCCATGGCCCCGACCCCGACCGGAACGGCATCCTGCATCGCCTGTGCGCGAAACCGGACCAGTGGCAATGCATCGGCAAAATCGAGCGTACCGGCGGCAGTCAGCGCGGTGTATTCGCCCAGGCTGTGTCCGGCCATCAGCGCAGCCTCCGGGGCGCCGGCCGCGCGCCATGCACGGAACATGGAATACGCGGCCGCCAGCATGACGGGCTGGGTATTGACCGTTTGGTTCAGATCTTCTGCCGGGCCCTCAGCCACCATTTGCCATAAATCGATGCCGATGACATCTGCGGCTTCACTGAACGTCTGCCGCACCGCCACGTTCTCGGAAAAACCTGCCATCATGCCCACGGTCTGCGACCCTTGACCCGGAAAAACGATTGCCAATTTCATGTGTGTTTTCTCATCATCGATATTTACTTAGAATTCAAGCAGCACCGCACCCCAGGTAAAGCCCCCGCCGACACCCTCAAGCATGACTTTGTCGCCGCGATTGATGCGGCCCACTCGAACCGATTCGTCGAGCGCCAGTGGAATCGAAGCCGCTGAGGTGTTGCCGTGGCGGCCCACCGTGACCACCACACGATCGGCCGGGATGCCGAGCTTTTTGGCAGTCGCATTGAGGATGCGCACGTTGGCCTGGTGAGGAATCAGCCAGTCGACTTCGCTTAGCTCAAGGCCGGCGGCTGCGGCTGTTTCACGCGCAACTTCGTCGAGCACCCTGACGGCGAACTTGAATACCGCTTGTCCGTCCATACGCAGCATTGGGTCGCCGGTTACCAGGCCGCCGCGCACATGGCCCGGTACGCACAGGATGCCGGCGTGGCTCCCGTCCGCATGCAGGGCCGACGCCATTACACCGGGCTGCTCGGACGCCTGTAACACGACGGCACCCGCTCCGTCGCCAAACAATACACAGGTACTGCGGTCGTTCCAGTCAAGAATCCGCGAGAACACTTCCGCGCCGACCACCAGCGCACATTTGTGCTGGCCACTTTTGATGAATTTGTCTGCGGTTGCCAGCGCATAGACGAACCCGCTGCAGACAGCCTGTACGTCGAACGCCGGGCAGCCCTTGACGCCCAGCTTGGCCTGGAGCAGGCAGGCGGTGCTCGGAAATACAAAATCTGGTGTCGACGTCGCCACGATGATGAGGTCAATCGAGTCGGGCGTGATGCCTGCGGCCTGCATGGCCGCCTCGGCGGCCGGCAGGGCTAGATCGCTGCTCGCTTGCGCAGGATCTGCGATATGTCGCGCATGAATGCCTGTGCGCTCAACGATCCATTCGTGCG
The DNA here is from genome assembly GCA_947473125.1 of Burkholderiales bacterium. Lineage (GTDB taxonomy): Bacteria > Pseudomonadota > Gammaproteobacteria > Burkholderiales > JAEUOS01 > CANJDH01. The sequence continues at coordinate 11,994 of CANJDH010000060.1, read as the reverse complement.
AGGTGTCGATGCCGCGCGCCACCAAGTCGGCGTTGCTCACCGCAGCGCCAGGAAGGAAACTGCCGGTTCCCGCAATGCGCGAATAGATCATGTGCGTTCGCAGCGGCGCACGTCGATCAGGCGGCCGATTTTAAGCCGGAACCGGCAAGCGCCAGCCGGTTCGAGATGCCGGCCAGTACGCCGGTTTTTACGGCACTGTAGGCACGATCCAGTGCACAGCCAAAAGCGTACGCGTCTGCCGAGCCATGGCTCTTGACCACGATCCCGTTGAGGCCGAGGAATGTGGCGCCGTTGTATCGGCGGTGGTCATAGCGACGCCGAAAGGCATTGATGGCGGGCAATGAGAACAGTGCGCCCAGCTTGGTCAGCGCGTTGCGCTCAAATTCGCTCTTGAGGCTGCGCCCGATCATTTGCGCCATACCTTCTGCGGTCTTGAGCGCGACATTGCCGACAAAGCCGTCGCATACGACGACGTCGACTGCGCCCTTGAAAATATCGTTGCCTTCGACGTTGCCGAAAAAATTGATCTCGCCACGCGCGTCGGCTGCACGCAACAGTTCGGCCGCCGCCTTCACGGCGTCATTACCCTTGATGCCTTCCGAGCCGATGTTCAAGAGCCCGACAGGCGGCCGCTCCTTGCCTTCAACCGAGGCTACCAGCGCAGAACCCATAAGCGCGAACTGAAACAGGTGATTGGCCTTGCAATCGACGTTGGCGCCCAAATCGAGCATGTAGGTCAATCCCCCCTTTTGATTCGGCAGCAAGGAGCAAAGGGCGGGACGGTCAATGCCGTCCAGCGTGCGCAACGTCAAATTGGAAATGGCCATCCAGGCGCCGGTGTTGCCGGCCGAAATCGCGGCATGCGCGACGCCTTCTTTTACCAGCGCCACTGCACGGTGCATGGACGAGCCGCGCTTGCGCCGCATCGCAAGTGCAGGTGCATCGTCCATTTCAATGACTTCCGAGGCGGCGTGCACTTCTATTAGTGCCGCGCTGACGCCTGCAACAGCTTTGAGGCGTGCCAGTTGCGCGTGGATGGCGTCAGGCTGCCCCACCAGCGCCACAGACGCGTCATCGTGCCGCTCCAAGAATGCAAGGGCCGCCTCCACGGTTACCGCCGGGCCGACATCACCACCCATCACGTCGATGGCGATGTTTACGGACATGTCCGGGGGGCCTGCCACGTATCCCGACTCAGCGTGCGTCGGCCCGGTGGGTTGACAGGCGACCGGTTCAAGCAGATGCAGGGCAAGGTCGCCAAGACCTCATGCCTGACAGGCTATTCGCCCTTGCCTTTGGTCACTTTCTTGCCGCGATAGAACCCCGTCGGGCTGATATGGTGGCGCAAATGCACCTCACCCGTGGTCGGCTCAAGCGCCAGGGGCGGATTGGTCAGGAAATCATGGGCGCGGTGCATGCCGCGCTTGGACGGGGATTTTTTGTTCTGTTGGACTGCCATGGTCAACTCCTTCAAATTGAAAATTGGAACGATTGCAAATTACTTTGAAACTTTCAGTCCCGCCAATGCCGTAAACGGAGAGAATTTTTCGCCGGCCTCGCTTGCCCCCGCAGGATTGCACGATGGGTGCAATGCCGCGTAAGGCACCGCCAGCAGCAACTCGTCCTCCAGCAGCGGCAGTAGATCGAAAAGGTCTGGTGCAAGCACCGAATCCCATTGGTCGTCCCCGTCGCTTGCATCCAACTCCGCCTCGGTGGAAACCCACTCAAAAGCAGATTGCGGCGCAAGTTCGATCGCCATTGGCTTGAGGCAGCGCTGGCAGCGTACGCGAACCTGCGCCCGCAGCGTCACTTTGGCTCCTGGCTTGCCCCTCGGTGATCGCGCACCCAGCACGGACACGTCCACAGGCTCAAACGGTCCGACGCATTCCTGGCGTAAACGCGGCAACTGTGTGACTGTCAGTTGGCCGTCAAGTCGTTCTCCGCGCTCGGCGAACCGACGCGTATCTATTTGCCAGGGATCGAGCACAAATTCGGCCGGAACCGCTTTCGCATGAAACCACCACTTTCTCAAACCACCAAAAACAACAAGCGCCCATCAACATCTACCCGGGCGCGACGGATATTATAACCAGAATATCCTTTATTCGTCAAAACCTTAGGTGAAATCTCCAGAATCCCTCCAATGCTCAAGGGGCGCATCGAACAAGTTCAGGTAACATCAGCCGAAGGGGCGGCATTGTGCCGCTTTCAGCCTTGTTTCGCATCGAATCCGTGCAACCTTCCCCCCTTTCAGGCTCCGCGCCGCTGATTCTGGCCTCAACTTCAAGATATCGAAGCCAACTGCTCGCCCGCCTTGGCTGTCCGTTTGAGACTGTCGCACCCGATGTCGATGAAACCGCCGGGGCACTCGAAGCACCCCGGGCGCTGGCGTTGCGCTTGGCGGTTGCCAAGGCTCAGGCCGTAGCCAAAACGCATACATCCGGCCTGGTGATCGGCTCGGATCAGGTGGCTCACTGCGACGGCATTATTCTCGGGAAGCCCGGTTCTCATGAAAACGCCGTGGCCCAGTTACGCCTGATGCGTGGCAGGACCACCTATTTTGATACGGCCCTGGCGCTGGTGAATGCCGCCACTGGTCGGGTGCAATCCGAAATCGTCAGCATCGTGGTCGTGCTGCGCAGCCTGACTGACGAGCAGATCGAGGCCTACCTTCGGCTGGAGCAGCCCTACGATTGCGCGGGCTCGGCCAAATCCGAAGGCCTGGGGATTGCGCTGATGGAAAAAATGTCCGGCGATGACCCCACCGCATTGGTCGGCCTGCCATTGATTGCGCTCACGCGCATGTTGCGCGAAGAAGGATTTGACCCGTTGACTCAATGCGTACGCCGGTCTCCCACTGGGGGATCGCTCGATACATGAATCCCGGCAACCTTTATCTGATACCGACGACGCTCGCGGACCTCAAAGCCGAGGCTAGCGTTGGGCTGGTCGATTGGAGTCTTCCCGGGCAAGTGCGTAGCACCGCCGCGAGCCTGGGTTGTTTTGCCGTGGAGAACGCCAAATCGGCGCGGGCATTCCTGAAAATGATCGGGATCGAGCGCCCCATGCAGGAGCTTGAGATCGTCGAGGTCGGCCACCAGCCCCAGGACGATACCCTGAAACCCTTGGTGGGCAAGCTTCTTGGCGGCATCAACGTTGGCGTGCTGGTCGAAGCCGGTTGTCCAGGCGTAGCGGATCCCGGGGCACAGCTGGCCCGACTGGCACACGCGGCTGGTATTCGCGTCATCCCGTTGACCGGCCCGTCGTCCCTCATGCTGGCTCTGATGGCGTCCGGACTAGACGGGCAGCGCTTTGCCTTTGGCGGTTACGCCCCTGTGAAGTCTCCGCTGCGTGAAGCCTTCATCAAGAAACTTGAGGCACGTTCCCGGCGTGAATCCGAGACCCAGCTTCTGATCGAAACACCCTATCGAAATGTGGCGTTGTGGGGAGCCTTGCTCACCACGCTCCAGGAGCAAACACGCCTCACGCGGGCGATCGCCCTGACCTTGCCCCAGGAATCGGTGCTCACGCGTACGGTGGCCGAATGGCGCCGCGCGCCGGACCCAAGTGCCGCTTTCGACAAGCAGCCGGCCGTGTTCCTATTCCTAGCCTGCTGATTCCTTGTAGCACTGATACGCGGCATCGACGCCCGCGCCACGGGTGAATCGGTAGCCTTCGGCTGCCAGCACCGTCTCGAGCGCTGCCAGGGTGGTCAGGACGCAATCCTGGCGCGCGTTGTAGCCCATCGCACCGATACGCCAGATCTTGCCGTGCAACTGCCCGAACGAAGTGCCGATTTCGATATTGAAGTCGCTCAGGAGCGCATTGCGCACGCGATCGCCATTGATCCCGTCAGGAACGTAGACCCCGGTCACGTTGGGCATCTTGTTGGCGACGTCGCCAAATACTTTCAGGCCCATGCCCAGCAATCCCGCAACGATGGCGCGCGATCCGTCGGCATGGCGTTTGAACGCTGCGGCATGCCCTTCCTGTACGAATATGCGCGCGCATTCACGCGCGCCATAAAGCATCGTGGTCGCTTCGGTGTGGTGATTGAGCGCAAGGTCGCTCCAGTAGTCCATGAGCATCGCCAGGTCAAAATAATTGCTGGAAATCATCCGGCCCTTACCGGGCACGTAATCAGTCGGGCGCACCCCTTCTTCAATGTGGCGGCGTCGGTAGATCATACGTGCCATGGCGTCGCTCAGGGTGACGGGGGCCGCGCCGGAAGGCCCGGCGAGGCATTTTTGAAGCCCTGCGGTGACGCAGTCAATCTCCCAATCGTCTACTTTGAGCGGTGCCCCGGCGATCGATGCGGTGGCATCAACCTGCAGCAGCGCGCCGTGGCGATGGCAGATCTTGCCGATTTCCGCCAATGGTTGCAGCATCGTGGTGGAGGTATCGCCTTGGCAAACGGCCACCAGCTTTGGCGAAAACGCCTTGACTGCCACCTCGATCTGCTCGGGCGCGAACACTGTGCCCCAGGGAGCATTGATCACTTTCAGGTCTGCGCCGGCGCGGGTGGCGATTTCGGTCTTGAGCTGCCCGAATCTGCCGAAGGAACACACCAGCACCCGATCTCCTGGCTCAATCACGGATGCCATCACGGTTTCAATGCCGCTGCGCGCCGTGCCATCAACGATGAAGGTCCAGGCGTTACGCGTCTCAAACACGCGGCGGTACAGGGCCATTGTTTCCTTCATCATGAGCCGAAATTGCGGGTCGAATTGCCCGAGCAACTGCGACGACATGGCCCGCAGGACACGCGGGTCGGCGTTGATCGGGCCTGGGCCCATAAGCAGGCGCGGCAGCGGATTGAGGTCGGAAAATACCGAGGATTTGTCGGCAAGAGGCGCAAGCGGAGGAAGATTGACGGTCATGGTAAGGGAAAGTGTATACAGGTTGAATCAATAAAGTATACAGAATGCGCGGGCGGCGGTGTGTTTGGTAGCACTGGCATAATGCGCAGTTCATCGAGTCAGGCGGGGCGGCAATGGCATTTCTAACGGGAAAAAAAATACTGATCACGGGCGTGTTGTCGAATCGCTCGATCGCCTATGGCATCGCACGCGCCTGCCACAGGGAGGGTGCCGAGCTCGCCTTTACCTACCAGGGCGAACGCTTCGAAGAGCGCATCCGCGGATTTGCGGCAGATTTCGGATCAAACCTATGCTTTCCTTGCGACGTCGCTGATGATGCACAAATTGCTGCGGTCTTTGCGGGCCTGCAGCAGACCTGGAAATGCCTCGACGGTCTGGTCCATGCCATCGGCTTTGCCCCGCGAGATGCGATCGAAGGCGACTTCATGAACGGCGTATCCCGGGAAGGATTCAGGATCGCCCACGATATTTCCAGCTTCAGCTTTGCCGCGCTGGGCAAGGCCGCGTTGCCGATGATGCAAGGCGCTGACGGCAGATCTGCGGGCGCCATGTTGACCCTCACCTACTTGGGTGCCGAGCGCGTCGTGCCCAACTACAACACGATGGGCCTGGCCAAGGCCAGCCTCGAAGCGGCAGTGCGTTACATGGCGGCCAGCCTCGGACCGAAAGGAATACGCGTCAACGGCATTTCGGCCGGCCCGATCAAGACACTGGCTGCGATGGGGATTGGCGGTTTCGGAAAAATCCTCAAGTTTGTCGAAGAAAACGCTCCCTTGCGGCGCAATGTCACGATTGATGATGTCGGCAATGTGGCCGCATTCCTGCTGTCCGACCTGGCCAATGGCGTCACCGGCGAAATTACCTATGTCGACAATGGCTTCAATACGGTTGTTGGCGGCATGCCCGTCGAGGCCTAGTTGCCGCGCACTGTCAGTGTTTGAGCTCCGCCATGCAGCCCCTCTTTACTCGGACTCCTCTCTGATCGGTGCACTCCTCCAGTGCCACACACTCGGTGCCGTAGAATCCGAGCTTGTACACAAACTAGCGCGATGTTATGCGCATAGCCGGACTTGCCTGCCATGATTTTCACCCGCATCAAACCCAATCTGTACAAGGACTCGGTCGCACTAATGCGCATTGCCGAGAAATTGCTCGCCGATCCCGCCTTGCTGCGTGCCACACTCGTGATGGCCACACCCGCCAACAAGGACATCTTGCACGAAGCCGGATTGTTGAATGCAGACGCGGGAACCGCCGCGCCAAGCGATTTGATCATGGTCGTCGAATGTGCCGGTGCCGAGATTGCGGACCAGGCATTTGCTCTGGTCGATACTTCGCTGCAGGGCGGCACACAAGTTGCCAGCGGCCCGTCGCGCGAGGTTGCCCCAAAAACAATCCCCATGGGGAGAGCGTGCCTTGATCACGCCAGCATGGCGCAGATATCGGTACCTGGAGCCTATGCCGGGGGCGAGGCGCTCAAGGCGGTGAAAGCCGGGCTTGATGTATTTTTGTTCAGCGATAATGTTCCCATCGAGCAAGAACTCGCGATCAAGCAACTGGCCCGAACAAAAAATGTGATTGTCATGGGACCGGATTGCGGCACCGCCATCATCGGCGGCGTGCCGCTGGGATTTGCCAACGTCGTCAGGCGCGGCCACATCGGCGTGATTGGTGCCTCCGGGACCGGCTTGCAGGAGGTCACCGCGCAGATTCATTTGATGGGCGCGGGCGTGTCGCACGCCATCGGTACCGGCGGTCGCGATGTGAAAGCAGAAATCGGCGGCATCACGATGCTGATGGCGCTTGACCTTCTGGTCAACGATGCGGATACCAAGGTAATCGCCATCGTCTCGAAGCCACCTGCACCAGAAGTGATGGCGCAAGTCGTCAAGCACGCCGGCGAGGCGGGAAAACCGGTGGTCGTAGTATTTCTGGGGGGGGCTGCAATGGCGTTGCCGGCCAATGTGCGCCAGACCGACACCCTTTACGAGTGTGCCGCAGCGTGTGTCGCAGCAGTGCAACCCGGCACTGCCTCTAATTCGACGCCGTTGGCCGAGATGGGTTCGACCCGCGCCCGACGCGGCGCGGAGCAAAAATACGTGCGCGGCCTGTTTTCGGGCGGCACGTTCTGCACCGAAGCGCAGGTGGCACTGCGTTCTCACGGCGTCGCCTGCTGGTCCAACGTGCCGCTCGACAAAGCCTGGTCGTTGACCGACCTAAGTCAATCCAGGGAACACACCATGCTCGATCTGGGCGATGACGACTTCACGGTTGGCAAACCGCACCCGATGATTGATCCGTCCACCCGCATTGCGCGGATCGCGCAGGAAGCGGCAGATCCTGAAACCGCGGTGCTGTTGCTCGACATCGTGCTCGGCTATGCCGGGCACATGGACCCGGCAGGGGCGCTGTCCGACGCCATCAGGCAGGCAAAGGCGAAGCGCGAGTTAGCGGTGGTGGCGTTCGTATGCGGCACCGAAGAAGACCCGCAGGTGCGGTCGAAACAGGAGCAGATACTCAAGGCGGCGGGTTGCCTGGTGGCTTCCTCAAGCACGCAGGCGGCCTCGTGGGCCGCATCGCTGGTTTCATGAGCAGCCAGCGCATCGTTGTCGCGCTCGGTGGTAACGCGGCGTATCCCCCGACAATCAAGGGAACCGCAGAGGAGCAACTTGGCCTGATGGCGCAGTTGTGCGAGCACTTCGTGCGCATGATCGAGGCGGGCTACAAGCTGGTGCTGACCCACGGCAACGGCCCGGTCGTCGGCAACATCCTGTTCCGCATGGCAAAGACGGCGCGCGAACTGCCCCCGATGCCGATGGATGTCTGCGTGGCCCATTCGCAGGGCGGCATGGGATACATGTTTGAACAAAGCTTTACCAACGTCCTGCGCCAGCATGGCTGCCATGCGATCGTGGCCGCAGTACTGACGGAAGTGGAGGTCGATCCCAAAGACCCGGCGTTTGCCAACCCGACCAAACCGGTGGGGAAGTTTTTTACGCAACAAGAAGCATGGCAAATGACCAGCGAGACCGGATGGGCCATGGTGGAGGATGCCGGGCGCGGCTATCGCCGCGTGGTGCCCTCACCGCAACCACTGGCGATTCTTGACTTGCCGGCGATTGAAGCCCTCCTGGCGGCAGACATCATTCCGATCGCGGCAGGCGGCGGCGGAATTCCGGTGGTGCGCGATGCGAACGGTGATTACAAGGGCGTCCCCGCGGTGATCGACAAGGACCTGACCTCTGCCATGCTCGCTGCGCAACTGCACGCGCCGACGTTCGTCATGATTACCGGCGTTGAGCAGGTCATGGTTGACTTCGGCAAGCCGACGCAGCGCGGCATCGCGCGCATGACGGTGTCGGAAGCGCGCCGCCATCTTGCCGATGGCCAGTTTCCCCCGGGCAGCATGGGGCCGAAAATAGAGGCGGCAATCCAGTATCTTGAGCAATTTGATGGTGCTGTGGTGATCACGTCGCTCGAGCGCACCTTTGATTCAGTGGTAGGCAAGGCCGGAACCAGGATCGTTCGCGATGCGTAGCAGCCAGCGTCAGGCTGTCACGGCCAATGCCTATCAGCAAGCAGCACGCGTGCGCTTTGCGGGCAGTGTGGCCCGGCCTGCGCTGACGCGCAGCCGGGGCATTACACAAACCGTTCCCGGATTCGAGGCTACGCCTTTCCGTCTCGCGGCCGGCACGCTGGTCTGGGTCGGACTCAACGGCCCCTTGCATCCGCGGACCGTTCTGGTGGAAGCGGGACCGACAGATGGGACATTCTGCCTCGATGTGGAGAGCATCGACCCGACTGCCCCACCCGCCAAGACCGTTGGTGGACAAGAGTTTTCAGCCAATGATGCCCCGAAAACCTCCGCCAGAGCCATTGGTGGGATTTTAGATTCCGCGAAACCGGCGGGCTTTGGGGTACTGTTTAGGGGCGGCCTGCTGCCGTTCCCCTTAAGCCATCGCAAGGACTCCGCACAAGGGCTTGCGCGCGCCGTTGTCCGCGGTGAGGCCGATGCCGTAGTCCGGTGTGCGGTGCCGCTACTTGGCGTGGGAGCCGGCTTGACACCTTCAGGGGACGATTTTGTCGGCGGCGCTCTGTTCGCGCTGCGCTTGATGCATGGCTCCCCGCACTGGGGGCATGCCGCTCGAACGATTGTGGCGCACGCCACACAGCGCACCCACAGCGTGAGCGCAACCCTCCTGTCCGACCTGGCCGATGGCCGCAGCTACGCATCAATGCACGAATTTGCCGCGGCACTTGCACGTGGTGACGCCGACCGCGCCGTCAGCCATGGCATCGCCGTTGCGGCCATCGGTAGCTCTTCCGGATGGGACATGCTTGCCGGCTTCATGGCCGCGCTCACCGGTACCATTGATTTTTCATGTCCATAACCATGTCCAAACTACTGTCATCCTCCCCCAGCGTCATCAACATCGGCCTTGAAAGTTTCATCGACAGCGTCGTCCGCAACGGCGGCACGGCGCAACACCTGGATTGGCAACCGCCCGGGGATGCCGACCCGGGCTTGTCGTGGCAACTGGCGCAGCTGATGGGCGAAGTCGACGATCCGGCAGCACTCGGCTCGAAAATCGACCAGGCCAATGCACTGGCTTGCGAAAAAGTGATTGCCGCCCGTCCCATGCTGGTCGATGTGGCGCTGCGCGCCGATGGCGTCTGGCCCGAAATGAAATCGCAGCGCATCCTGCTGCACGCGGGCGCGCCGGTGGCCTGGCCGCAGATGTGCGGGCCGATGCACGGCGCGATGATCGGTGCGGTGCTCTACGAGGGTTGGGCCGACACACCCGATAAAGCGCGTGCCATGCTCGAACACGGCGAGGTCCAGTTTGCGCAATGTCATGATTTCAAGGCCGTCGGGCCGATGACCGGGATCATCTCCGCATCGATGCCGATTTTCGTTGTGAAGAATGCCACGCACGGCAACGTCGCCTACACCAACCTCAACGAGGGTATCGGCAAGTGCTTGCGCTTCGGCGCCAACAGCCCGGACGTATTGGCGCGACTCAAGTGGTTTGAAAGCATCCTCGCGCCAACCCTGAAAGCTGCCACGCTTGCCGAGAAAGACGGCGTTGACCTCAAATCGATTCAGGCGCAGGCGTTGCTCATGGGCGATGAAGTCCACTCCCGCAATGCCGCAGCCACTGCCTTGTATTTCATGCAGATGGCGACCTCCCTGGCAGGCACGAACGCACCGCAAGCCCACGTCAAGGAGACGCTCGATTTCATCTCGCGGACCTCGCAGTTCTTCCTCAATCTGTCGATGGTGGCGTCCAAGGCAATCATGGACGCCGCGCACGGCATCGAGTATTCCAGCGTTGTGACCGCTACCGCCCGCAACGGCACGACCACCGCGATTCGCGTGTCGGGGTTGGGCAGGGAATGGTTCGAAGCGCCCTCGGACATGCCGGTAGGCCTTTTTTTCCCGGGGTACAAGCAGGAGGACGCCAATCCTGACCTCGGCGATTCAGCGATTTGCGAAACAGCCGGCTACGGGGGGCTCTCGCTTGCCGCTTCTCCGGCGCTGACCCTGCTCGTGGGAGGCTCGGTTGCCGATGCCACCGCGTACTCGCGCCTGATGTACCACATCACCACCACGCGCAATCCGGCACTTTCTCTACCCAACCTGGAGTTTGATGGCGCCCCGACCGGCATGGATGTGCGCAAGATCGTCGATACCGGAATCCGCCCAGTCGTTACCACCGGCATTGCCCACAAACAGGCCGGCATTGGCCAGATCGGGGCCGGCATCGTACGGCCACCGATGGCGTGTTACGTGAAGGCGGTCAAGGCGCTGGCCGCGCGACACGGGGTCGCTTAGTTCGGCGTGTAGGCAAGCCGCACGTAAATGGGTGCGTAGGCCTCGGCCTGCGTGATGTCGACCAGGCTTTCCTTGGCCAATTCCAGCAGCGCCAGGAAATGCACCACGGCTACCGCGATGCCTGCCGACGGGTCGAACAAGTCCTGAAACTCGACAAAGCGCTCGCCCGACAGGCGCCTGAGCACCAGGCTCATGTGCTCGCGCACCGAGAGTTCGGCGCGGCCGATCCGGTGATGTGCGGTCAGCTTGGCGCGGCGAATTACGTCAAGCCAGGCCAGGCGTAAGTCGTCCGGCGCCACGTCGGGCAAAGCGACCTTGAAGGTTTCCTCGAGGGCCGTCTGCACCGGCCAGAACTCACGACCCAGTTGCGGCAATGCATCGAGTTGATGGGCAGCTAGTTTCATGCGTTCGTATTCCAGCAGGCGCCGCACCAGTTCGGCTCGCGGGTCTTCTACCTCGCCCGAATCATCCGATTTGCGCACCGGCAAGAGCATGCGCGATTTGATTTCAATCAGCATTGCCGCCATCAGCAGGTATTCGGCTGCGAGCTCGAGGTTGCGCACGCGGATTTCGTCCACATACGCGAGGTACTGGCGCGTGACCTCCGCCATGGGAATATCGAGGATGTCGAAGTTCTGCTTGCGAATCAGGTAAAGCAACAGGTCAAGCGGCCCCTCGAAGGTTTCAAGAAAAACCTCGAGTGCGTCCGGCGGGATGTACAAATCCTGCGGCAGGTCGTGCATGGGCTGGCCATACAGCCGCGCAAGAGGCGTGACAGCGTTGTTGCTGCCGCCCACCTCACCTGCTGCGTTGGGCGCGAACGACTCTTCTACCTCTGTTGTCACAGAATGGTTCAAACCTTGGTTTGGTAGACGTACGACGTCTGATTGATGCGCGCTTCGGAAAATTGACGCTGTTCCTCTGCGCTGAGTCGCTTGTCCCACCAGATGGCGCGTCCCTTGCGCTGCTCTGCCACCAGTGCCGGCTGCTTGGCGAGCAGGTCGCGCATGAATTTGGTATGGTCTGACTCGTAGTCGTAGGACATGGTGTGGGGCCGGATCATCAGAGTCTCGTTGCCGCCATTTTAACCTGCTGCCAGACGTAACTGGCGATCTGATGTGGTGCGACCTCGGTGTCTGATGACCGGTATCAGAGAGTTTTGCAATCCATTTAACGCGGACGATGTGCCTTGACGAACCGACACGTCAATCAAGCCTCAGCTTCAAAAGCATAAAGGCGCCTCGCAGCGCCTTTATGCAGTGCGTTGAGGATTGTTCT
>CANJDH010000059.1 GCA_947473125.1 Burkholderiales bacterium | reverse complement strand
CGTTCATGCCATACCCCCGGTCGGTTAACCCCGGAAGCATCGCAAATCCATCTGGAAAAATTCAAATCGTGGACACCTCTAAATCCTTCGAAACCCGCTCCTGTATTGGCTCTCAGGCCGATACACCCTGATTTAACCGGACACTACTGTACTGGAACCGATTGGATATCAAGCCATGGGCAGTGCCCATCGGCCGACAACCTGACGCAGGATTCTTTCATTTCAACAGTCTGCAACGCGCTCACACCAAGGATTTCAGGCCTGCATGGCCTGTAACCCGTTCCCACCAACGGTTCTGACAGGGTGATGGCTTCTAATTGCCTACCAGGAGCAACTTGATGTCGTTGACCAAGCCATCAATCGGCTGGCCATGGCGCAGGAACAGGCGCAGGCGGCCCTGCGGGTCGTAGGCGTAGGAGCCGGCCGAGTGGTCCATGGTGTAACTGCCCGGCGTTTTGCCCGGCACCTTCTGGTAGAACACCTTGAAGTCCTTGGCGATTTTAGCGGTGGCTTCGGCGCTGCCGTACAGGCCGAGAAACGAAGGATCGAACGCCGGCACGTAGCTGGCGAGCAGCGCCTGGGTGTCGCGCTCCGGGTCGATGGTGACGAACAGCACCTGCACGCGCGCCGCATCGGGGCCGAGTTTTTCGAGCACGCCTTTCATCTCGGTGAGCGTGGTCGGGCACACGTCGGGGCACTGGGTGTAGCCGAAGAAGACAGTGACGACCTTGCCCTTGAAATCGGCCAGGGTGCGCGCCTTGCCGGTGTGGTCGGTGAGGGCGATGTCCTTGGCGTAGTCGGCACCGGTCACGTCGGTGTTCTTGAACGAAGGCTTGCCGGAGTCGCAGGCGGCCAGCGCGGCGGACGCGAGCAGGGTGAGAACAGTGCGTCGTTGCATGCTAGAGCCCGGTGAATTGAAGGACGGCGTAGGCCACGTAATGGTCGACCAGCAGCGCTGCGAACAGCGCTGCCAGATACCAGAGCGAATAGCCGAAGGTTTTCTTGGCCTGGGCGTCGCTGTAGTCGCGATACAGCCTCCAGGCATACCAGATGAACCCGGCGCCCAGCACCAGCGCACTGACAAGATAGAGCAGCCCGCTCATGCGGATCACATAAGGCAAGACCGTGGTGGCCGTGAGCAGGACGGTGTAGAGCAGGATCTGCAGGCGCGTGAAGGCCGAGCCGTGCGTGACCGGCAGCATCGGCAGGCCGGAGCGCTTGTAGTCTTCAACGCGATACAAGGCCAGCGCCCAGAAGTGCGGCGGCGTCCATACAAAGATGATGAGCACCAGCAACACCGCTTCGGGCCCGACTTCGCCGGTGACTGCCACCCAGCCGAGCAGCGGCGGCATCGCGCCCGAAAGGCCGCCAATGACGATGTTTTGCGGCGTCGTGGGTTTGAGAATCACGGTGTAGATGAAGGCGTAGCCAAAAAACGTCGCCATGGTGAGCCACATGGTGAGCGGGTTGACCAGCCAATACAGCAGGGCGCTGCCGACTACGCCAAGCAGCGCCGCAAACACCATCGCCTGGGTGGTGGAGAGTTCGCCGCGCGCCATCGGCCGGGCCCGGGTGCGGGCCATCTTGGCGTCGATGCGCTGCTCGATCAGGCAGTTCACGGCAAAGGCGCCGCCGGCGAGAATCCAGATGCCGGCTGCACCGGCAACAAGCGTGACCGGCTCGACCATGCCCGGCGTGGCGAGGAACATGCCGATCACCGCGCAGAACACCGCGAGCAGCGTGACGCGCGGCTTGGTGAGGTCGAGAAACTGGCGCCACTTGCGCTCGGGCATGGGCTCTGCCGGCAGTGCACCGCTGTCGGGGACCTGGTTCATGCGCTCACCGCCATCACGCCGGCGCGCTGCGCGACCGGCTCACGACGCGTTGCCTGCGCGTGCAGCAGCGCCAACAGCAAGGCCATGGCGGCGGCGCCGCCGTTGTGCAGCACCGCCACCGCGATCGGCCAGGCGAACACCACGTTGGAGATGCCGGTCAGCACCTGCAGGGCCAACAGGCCGAGCAGGCCGTTTGCCAGCTTGTGCGCTACGCGGCCCGGCTCACCCGAACGGCGCACCACAAGCCCAAGCCAGACCACGGCGGCCACCACAAGCAGCGCGAAGGCGCGGTGTGCCCAATGGATGGCGACGAGCGCCTCGACCGGGAGGTGCGTGCCGTCCTGGAGCACACCGAGCGGCCGCAGCAGCTGGAAGCCGCTGGCGAAATCTGCGTTCGCCGGCAGCAGCGCGCCATGGCACAGGGGAAAATCGGGGCAGGCCAGTACCGCATAGTTGGTGCTGACCCAGCCGCCCAGCGCAACCTGACACATCAGCAGCACCCACACCAGCGCGAGCGGCACGCGCAGCGCGGCCAAACCGGCGGGCGGCGCATCGCCGGGGCTGCGTTGCATGGCAAACCAGCCCAGCGCCGAGAGCAGGAGGATGGCCAGCAACAGATGCACGGTGACCACCAGCGGCATCAGCTTGAGAGTCACGGTCCAGGCGCCAAACGCACCCTGCACGCACACCAGCAGCAGCAGACCGGTGGCGCCCCAGGGGGAAAGGTCGGCTTGACGGCGCTGCTTCCAGGCCAGCGCGGCGAGCGCCATCAGCAGCACGCCCACGCCCATCGCCAGGTAACGGTGCAGCATCTCGATCCACGCCTTCGCCACCGTAACCGGCCCGGTCGGCATGGCGCTTTCGGCCTGCTTGATCTCGGCATGCGCGGCCAGGGGATTGGAGGTGCCGTAGCAGCCGGGCCAATCCGGGCAACCCAGGCCTGAATCAGTGAGGCGCGTGAAGGCGCCGAACAGGATCAGGTCGAACGTGAAGAACACGATGACCCACACCAGCTTGCGCATGCCGCTGCTGCGCCGCGCCCAGGCATAGGCGAGCGGGCCCGAAGCGGCGATCAGACCGATGAGCAGCAACTGCGCGATGCCGGAAAGTTGCATGCGCGTTCAGCCGATGCGTGAATACTTGAGCAGGCGCGACAAATCCTTCTGGATGCGCGCCGGTTCGGCATCCTTGGGGAAGCGCAGCACCAGATTGCCCAGCGGATCGATCAGGAAAATGTGGTCTTCAACGCGCCCTCCGGGCGCGGGGAACTCCTTGAGCAGGGGCGAATTTTTCGCGCGCAGCATGCGCGTGCCGTCGTACTCGCGAATCGTCGTGGTCGACAATGCTTCGTCGTCGCTGATCAGCCAGGCGCGCTCGACGCGATCCTTGTCCTTGCCCTGGGTGAGGCGCACCTGGCGCATGCCGTAGAGCTTCTTGATGCAGGCCTCGGCGCAAGCGCCGCCGTCGATCGTGGCCAGCACCCACTTGCCCTTGAGTTCGGACATGCTGAAGGCACGGCCGTTGAGCAGCGCCAGCGGGGTCGCCGACACCGGTTTCACCTCGACCAGGGAACCGTAATTGGTGCGCCCATCCGGCTTGAGAAAATAGTACGACACGTACGATGCCACCACCGGTGACGCGCACACCAAAAAGACCATCAGCATCTTCAGGCGACCGGAGCTGATCGCCTCTTTGTACGCCGCTTCACGCGTTTCCAGATGATTTGCCATTCGGGCCAGAGCGTTCCACAAAGGTAAAAAACGTGAACAGGAAAAAAGTCAGGGCGGCCAGTGAATACCACTGAAACGCGTAGCCCCGATGCTTGGCGGCGGTCATGCCGCCCTGGTCCGGCTTGCCGGCGTCCGGCCTGGCCGCATCCGCGATACGCGCCAGGCCATCACCGACATCGTTGCCGAGGCGCAGCACAAACGGTAGCAGATCAACGCCCGCCTGTTTGGACATCGCCGGCAGCACCAGGTTCTGCCAAAGCGGCCCCGGGTGGTCATCGGGCTTGATTTCATAGATGCGCCGCGGCGGCAGGGCCGCCCGGCCTTCGATCGACACCACGCCGAGCACCGGCGGCACCACCGGCAGCAGCGCACGGCTCGGCCCGGCGCGCACCCAGCCGCGGTTCACCAGCACCACCGCGCCGCTTGCTGCACGCAAGGGCGTGAGCACGTGATACCCGGCAATCCGGTTTTGCACCTGGTTGTCGAGGAAGACCGTCTTGTCGTTGAGGAACTCGCCCTGCACCAGGATGCGCCGGCCATCGAGCGCCTCAAGCCCGCCTGCCGCCACGCTGCGCGGCAAGGCCAGCGCCGGCGCATCAAGCAGGGCCGCATGGCGCGACTCGACGATGTCCTTCTCCTGCGCGCGTCCGGACTGCCACTGGCCGGCCGCGTAGGCGACGGCAAACACGACCAGCGCGGCGAGCGAGGGAAGCCATTGAATACGCGGCTTCGGGTTGAGTCGGAACATGGCGGGCAGGACAGAAAGAGGCACAATAAGGGTTTGCGGAAGTCGGGTTATGCCATGAAAATCATTGCGGTCATCATCATGCTGGTCATCCTCGGGAGCCTGGCGTCGGCCATGGTGTTTCTGGTCAAGGACGGCGGCAAGACCAAGCGCACCGTGAACGCCTTGACGGTGCGCATCTCGCTCTCGGTGGCCCTGTTCGCGTTCCTGATGTTCGGTTACTGGATGGGGTGGTTCCGGTCAAGTCATCCGCTGGGCTGAGACAACGGCAGTCGCTCGGGACGGCTCTGCCCGCCCAAACAAAAAACGCCGCATGAAACGCGGCGTTTTTTTGTGTCCCGACCCTGGTCAGAACATGTACACCACGAAGAACAGGCCGAGCCAGACCACGTCGACAAAGTGCCAGTACCAGGCCACGGCCTCAAAGGCGAAATGGTGATCCGGGGTGAAGTGGCCCTTCATGCAGCGCGCCAGAATCACGATCAGCATGGTGGCGCCGACGGTTACGTGGAAGCCGTGAAAACCGGTCAGCAAGAAGAAGGTCGAGCCGTAGATGCCGCTGGTCAGCTTGAGGTTCAGCTCGGAGTAGGCATGGCTGTATTCGTAAGCCTGGAAACCAAGGAACAACACGCCCAGTGCGATGGTCAGCGCCATGAACAGCTTGAGGCGGCCGCGGTTGTTGTCTTTCAGGGCATGGTGCGCGATGGTCAGCGTGACGCCGGACATCAGCAGCAGCGCAGTGTTGAGCGCCGGAATCGGGAACGGGCCCATGGTGGTGAATTTCTCGCTGGCCTGGGGGCCGGCAGAGGGCCACTGGCCGCCAAAGTCGGGCCACAGCAGCTTGTGCTCTAGGTCGCCCAGCCACGGCACCGAGAGTTGGCGCGCATAAAACAACGCACCGAAGAAAGCCGCGAAAAACATGACTTCGGAAAAAATGAACCAGCTCATGCTCCAGCGGAACGATACGTCTACCTGGCTGTTGTATTTGCCGGCCTCGGACTCGCCAACGACTGTACCGAACCAGCCGTACAACACATAGGCCAGCATCGCAAAGCCGAAAGCCACCAGCCACGGGCCGGGTGGCAGGTCGTTGAACCAGGTGGCCGCGCCGATGGCCATGCAGAACAGGGCGATCGAGCCTTTGACCGGCCAGCTTGACGGCTCGGGGATGAAATAGCTCGTGGGGGCGGAGCCGGCGGTAGCGGATGCGGCGGGGGCGTGGGATGCGCTCATTTCATTTCCTCAACTTAGATTTCTTATTTCGCAGTCAAAAACTTTACCAAAATCACCAACGACGTCACGAACAAGGCCGCGCCGATCAGGCCGGCCACGATCGCCTGCAAGGGCGTGATGCGTGCAATGTCGTTTTCATGTCCGGCGCTTCGGCGAATGCCGATGAACGACCAGAATACCGCGCGGCCGACCTGTGTCGCCGACGCCTTGGCAGGCAGCGTCGCGGTGGCCGCGGCAGCGGTGGTGCCAGGTACGTCAGCCGCCAATGCAGGCAAGGCGCCAGGCAGGCCGTTCACACCATTGGCGCCGGGCTGGATCATGATGCCTTGTCCCGTCCGGCCACGGTAAAGAAGGTGTACGACAGCGTGATCGTACCGACATCCTTGGGCAGATCGGGATCAATTACGAACACCACCGGGAAGCGCTTGGTCTCGCCCGCAGCCAGGGTCTGCTGCTTGAAGCAGAAGCACTCCAGCTTCTTGAAATACTGTGCGGCATTGCGCGGCGCATAGCTCGGAATCGCCTGGCCGGTGACCGGCACGTTAAGCGTATTGACGACTTCATAGTCGATCTGCGTCAATTCGCCAGGATGCACCGCCAGGGAATTGGCTATCGGTTTGAAGGTCCAGGGCAGATTGGGCCCCTGGCTTGCATCAAACTCGATCACCACCTTGCGCGTCAGGTCGACTTGCGAATTGACCGGCGCCACATCAGCCTTGAGGAGGTTATTGATACCCGTCACTTCGCAGATCTTCTTGTAAAACGGCACCAACGCATAGCCGAAACCGAACATCAAGACCGCAATCACCAGCAGTTTCTTGAGGGTCTCGCGGTTCGAATGGAGGGCGTGCGCGTTCATGGTTCAGCCGAACAAAACCCGGTTGGCGATCACCCCGACAAAAAACACGAACGCGATCGACAGCAGCACCAGGGCCGTCTTGGCCTTGCTGCGTACCGGTTCGTTGACGGGTTGTTGGGTCACGCCGGACATCATCACTTGACGACGGGCGGGGTCTCAAACGAATGGTAGGGTGCTGGCGAAGACAGCGTCCACTCCAGGCCTTGCGCACCTTCCCAGGGATTGTCGCCCGCCTTGGCGCCGCCCTTGATGCACTTGAGGACGGCGGCGAGGAAGATCAGTTGCGACAAGCCGAAGCCGAATGCACCGACGCTGGCGATGGCATTGAAATCGCTGAACTGGGTGGCATAGTCGGGAATCCGGCGCGGCATGCCTGCCAGGCCGAGGAAATGCATCGGGAAGAAGGTGATGTTGAAGAAAATCACCGAAGTCCAGAAGTGCAGCTTGCCCAGGCCTTCGTCATACATGTGGCCGGTCCATTTGGGCAGCCAGAAATACACGCCCGAGAACATTGCGAACAGGGAGCCGGCCACCAGCACGTAGTGGAAATGCGCCACCACGTAATAAGTGTCCTGCAACTGGATGTCGATCGGCGTCACCGCCAGGATCAGGCCGGTGAAGCCGCCCATGGTGAACACGAAAATGAAGCCGGTGGCGAACAGCATCGGCGTCTCGAAGGTCATCGAGCCTTTCCACATGGTGGCGATCCAGTTGAACACTTTCACGCCGGTCGGGATCGCGATCAGCATGGTTGCGTACATGAAGAACAGCTGGCCCGCCGCCGGAATGCCGGTGGTGAACATATGGTGCGCCCAGACAATGAACGACAGGATCGCGATCGACGAGGTGGCGTACACCATCGACGAGTAGCCGAACAGGGGCTTGCGGGCAAACGCCGGCACCACGTGGCTGATGATGCCGAAGGCCGGCAGGATCATGATGTACACCTCGGGATGGCCGAAGAACCAGAAAATGTGCTGGTACATCACCGGGTCGCCGCCGCCGGCAGCGTTGAAGAACGAGGTGCCGAAATGGCGATCGGTGAGGACCATGGTGATGGCACCGGCAAGGACCGGCATCACGGCGATCAGCAGGTAGGCGGTGATCAGCCAGGTCCAGCAGAACATCGGCATTTTCATCAGGGTCATGCCGGGGGCGCGCATGTTGAGGATGGTGGTGACGATGTTGATCGAGCCCATGATCGACGAGGCGCCCATGATGTGCAGCGCGAAAATCGCCAGGTCCATGCCCATGCCCATCTGGGTCGAGAGCGGTGCATACAGGGTCCAGCCAGCAGCAGTGGCGCCACCCGGCACGAAGAACGAAATGACCAGCAAGCCGGCTGCGGGAATCAGCAGCCAGAACGACCAGTTGTTCATGCGCGCAAACGCCATGTCAGGTGCGCCGATCTGCATCGGGATCATCCAGTTGGCGAAGCCCACGAACGCTGGCATGATGGCGCCGAACACCATCATCACGCCGTGCATGGTGGTGAGCTGGTTGAAGAACTCGGGGTTGACAATCTGCAGGCCCGGCTGGAACAGCTCGGCGCGGATCGTCAACGCCAGGACGCCGCCGCTCAAAAACATGACGAACGAAAACCACAGGTACAGGGTGCCGATGTCCTTGTGGTTGGTCGTCTTGACCCAACGCATCAGGCCGGGCGGCGGGCCATGGTGGTGGTCGTCATGACCATGCCCGTGATCGTCAGCGTGGCCGTGTGCAGGAAGAACTGCGCTCATGATGTCTGCCTCAAGTTAAGTCTGAAGAATGGGTGGTGTATGCGGGCCGGGCGCTTACTGCTTGGCGGCGAGCGTGGTCAGCTTGGCAGCATCCCAGGCACGCGCGGCCTTCACGTCGGCCACGGTGGGCGCTTCGCCCTTGTTGCCCCAGCTCGAACGGGTATACGTAATCACCGCGGCCAGTTCCACATCGGACAACTGCTTGAACGAAGCCATCGCCGAACCCTGGCGACCGTTCAGAAGAATCGCCACTTGATTGTCTTTGGGGCCGTTGACGATTTTTGCGCCTTCCAGCGGCGGAAACGCCGGCGGCACGCCCTTGCCGGTTGCCTGATGGCAGGCGACGCAATTGGCGGCATACACCTTCTCGCCGCGCGCCTTGAGCTCGTCGACGCTCCATTGCTTGTTCGGGTCGTCCTGCTTGGCGGCCATTTTTTTCTTCTCGGCGTCGACCCACTTGGTGTAATCGGCATCCGACACGACGTTGACGACGATCGGCATGAAGCCGTGTTCCTTGCCGCACAACTCGGCGCACTGGCCGCGGAACTTGCCGATTTTCTCGGCCTTGAAATGGGTGTCGCGGATGAACCCGGGAATTGCATCCTGCTTGACCCCGAAGGACGGGATCATCCAGGCGTGGATCACGTCTTGCGCCGTCAGCACCACGCGAACCTTCTTGTTGACCGGCACTACCACTTCGTTGTCGACTTCGAGCATGTAGTTTTCGCCCTTGGGCGCACTGCCGTCGATCTGGTCTTTCGGGGTCGACAGGTTGGAGTAGAAGCTGATGCCTTCGCCTTCGCCCTTGAGGTAGTCGTAACCCCATTTCCACTGGTAGCCGGTGGCCTTGATGGTGATGTCGGCATTCGACGTGTCTTTCATCGCCAGCACCGACTTGGTCGCAAAAGCCGCCATCAGGATCACGATGATGGTCGGCACGACGGTCCAGGCGATTTCGACGGCGATGCTTTCGTGGAACTGCTCCGCCACATGGCCCTTTGATTTGCGATGGGCGTAGATCGAATAGAACATGGCGCCGAACACCGCGATGAAAATCAGCGTGCAGACGATCAGCATGCCGGTGTGCAGGTTGTAAATGTCGGTGGCGATTTTCGTCGCAGGCTCGTGCAGGTTGAGCTGGTTCACCGCCGGCCCACCCTGCATGTTGCCGGCCCAAGCCAGCGGCGCGACCAGCAGCGCAGTGAGTGTGGCAACACCGGATACGACTGCGTTTTTCACATGATTTGCTGCAAACATCATGACCTCGTAGATTAAATATGAGCGAAATGTGATGGCGGTTCAAAGATCCCGGGTCGGACTCTTTTACCAGCTACCGCACCGCACAAAAACCCCAAACAAGCGGTGGGATTATACCAGCCTGAAAAACCTATCGCAGCTTCCCGGCAGTGCTTCGATCAAAAAAACGCACCACGTCATCGCCACCTGCGATTTTTCGGGTTGGTGCCTTCCAGGCGTGCCCGTACACCACCTCAAAGGTCGCCGGGAGGCGCCCGCCCACGCGCCTGGCTTCGTACGCCTGTTCCATGCGCCGCTTAAGGTTGCGCCCGGTCAAGCCACGACGGCGGCCAAGAATCGCATTCGCCGAGCCGGTGGTCCGAAGATCGGCCATCAGCTGGTCAGTTGAGTCATAGGTCAACACAATTTTTTCCATGTCCATGACCGGGGTGGCAAAGCCGGTTTTCACCAGCAGGTCGCCGATGTCGTGCAGGTCGATGAAGCGCTTGACATGCCAGCGATGGTCCGCTTGCGCGCCCTCCGCAAGCTGCCACGCCTCGCGCAATTCCGACAGGGTATCGGGGCCGAGGGTGCTGAACATCAACAGCCCGCCCATTTCGAGCACGCGATGCGCTTCGCGCAGCGCCGGCTCCGGGTCGTCCTGTCAGTGCAGGGCCAGATTCGACCACACCAGGCCGAAACTGGAGTGCGCCAGCGGCAGGGCCGCCATGTCGGCGCAGACCGCGTGGCGGCTCGCGCCGCGCACCCGCGCAAACCACGCTTCCGGACGACCCGCAAGCCGCGCCATTTGCCAGGCGATGTCGACGCCGGTGAGCTGCGTTTTCGGGTACAGCGCGCGCAAGCCGGTGCCGGCCGAGCCGATCGCGCAACCCAGGTCAAGGGTGCGCGCAGGCTGCAACTTGATGTAGCCGAGCCGCTCGTGCATGCGCGCCGCGACTTCACGATGCAGCGCATCTCCCCGGCCAAAACTCGACGCCGCGCGATTGAAGTTGCGCAGCTGTGCGCGCCGCTCGGCAAAAAACGGCTCGGGCGCCGCGTTTGCTTCTGGTTGGTTCATCGCCACAGCAGCGCCTATCGGGGTGCGGCCGGGACAACTGCGGGGCGCACCATCATGCAGGTGGTGGGTTGCGCGGTTGCGTAGCCTTCGATACGCGCATCGGTCTTGAAACCGAGCCCGGTGTTCTCGGTGTCGACCGCCACTTCGGCGGCGCCGCCCTGTTTTGCCGCCAGTGCCAGGGTTGACACATATAAGGGCTGGACCAGCTGGTGGTCCAGGGCGCGCATTTCCACCTCGCCGGTCGGCGTCGATTGGCGCATGCCCTCGAGCGCGAGGGCCACGCGACGCGGGTCGGCTTCGCCGGCACGCGCCAGGGCAGCGGCAAACATCTCGGTCAGGGTCAAGAATCGCAGGTAACGAAAATCTTCCCCGTAGCGACGCTTGAAGTCGCTTGCAAAGGATTCGAGCAGGCGTTTGCCTTTGACCTGCACGTTGGCATGCCATTCGTTGACCTGCTTGAGCCTGGCGATGCCGGCCTTGCCGATCGCCGTCACGGCGCCGGGCGATCCGGCGTAAAAGGTGTAGAAATCGCCGTTGAAGCCCTGTTCGCGCGCCGCTTTTACAAGCAGCGCCAGGTCGTTGCCCCAATTGCCCGTGACGACGGCATCCGCACCGGCGGCCTTGATCTTGGCGATATAGGGTGCAAAGTCGCGTACCGACCCGATCGGATGCAGGTCATCGCCGACGATGCGCACCTGCGGCATCTTGCGTGCCAGCATGGTGCGCGCCGACAACGCCACGCTCCGCCCGAATGAATAGTCCTGCCCGATCAGGTACAGGTTTTTGGCGGTACCATCACGTAGAATGGCTTCCACCAACGCTTCCATGCGCATATCCACCGGCGCATCGAAGCGAAAGTGCCAGAAGCTGCACTTGGCGTTGGTCAACTCCGGGTCGAGTGCCGCGTAATTCAGAAACAGGACTTCCTGCCCCGGGTTGCGCACGTTGTGCTTGTCAATGGCATCGACCAAAGCCAGCGCCGCCGCCGAGCTCTGCCCCTGCAAGACGAACCGGATCCCCTGGTCAATGACAGTGCGCAGTTGCACCAGCGCCTCCTGTGCGGAGGCCTTGTTGTCAAATGGCACAATCTCGATGCGCCCGCCTTTGAGATGCCGTGTGACCGCGTCGCGCTCGGCGGCGGCACGAAAATGCCTGAGGGCCGATTCACCGGTATTGGCGAACGGCCCCGACAGCGGATCGATAAAGGCGACTCTCAGCGTCGCGGGCGCAGCACAGACGGGCAACACACCGAGCGCACCGAACACGGCAATGCCGATCAAAGTGCAAACCCTACGAAAGTGAAGGAAGGACATGGACCACCAGCAGGCATCGAGGCGCGCATTGTCCACCATTGTTCCGGCCTTGACTGGTTCAGCCGGTTCGCCGGCATGACCATTCTGAGCGCGCTGCGCGACCTGGCGTCCGAGCAGGATTGCTACCTGTGCGGCAGCACTACCCCGCGGCCGGTGTGCGCGCAGTGCGTGATCGCGCTGCCGACGTTACCCGCCGGTCTCTGTCCCGGCTGCGCCTTGCCTGGCGCTGCAGGCTTGACCTGCGGCCGCTGCCTGAGCAACCCGCCCCACTACGACGCCACAATCGCCGCATTTGCCTATGCCGATCCGCTGGACCAGGCACTGCAGGCGTTCAAGTATCACCATGCGCTCGGGCTCAGCCGTTTTTTGGCGGCACTGCTCGATGGCGCCATCGACACCGCGGATGCTGCGACGACCGCTGCCTCGCGCGCCGCAGGGCGCCCTCGGCCGGTTGACCTGATTGTGCCCATGCCGCTGTCACGTGATCGGCTTGCGGAGCGCGGTTTCAACCAGGCGCTGGAACTGGCACGGCCGATCGCAACACGCCGCCGCATCAGGCTCGATGCCGGCGTCGCCACCCGTACGCGCAACACGCCGCCGCAGGCGGCGCTTCCCTGGAAGGAGCGCGCGCGCAACATCAAAGGGGTTTTCGCGTGCAACGCCGCACTTGACGGACTGCACCTCGCAGTCGTCGACGATGTCATGACCACCGGCGCCACCCTGGATGAGCTGGCCCGCGTTCTCAAGGCCGCCGGCGCGGTGCGCGTCACCAACTGGGTAGTTGCGCGCACCCTGCCGCACGCATCGATTTGAGCTGATGCAATGCTGCTGCGTCGGCACCGCGGCGCGGCGTGCCGGTCACGTTGGCAGCACATGGACGTAAAATCGCGCCTCACCCCGACGGTCAATTGAAATCCGACCGCAGCGGCTCCATCTTCGACGTTCCCGAATTTCCTATCCCGACACCATGAATCAGCCTGCCGCCGCCTCGACGCCTTCCTCGATCACGATCGACGTCACCACCGCCACCTTCGAAGCCGAGGTGATGGAAGCCTCGATGAGCATGCCGGTGGTGATCGATTTCTGGGCGCCCTGGTGCGGCCCGTGCCGCGCCCTCACGCCGATCCTTGAAAAGGTTGGAGCCCAGTACGCCGGCAAGGTGAAAGTGGTCAAGGTCAATTCGGACGAAAACCCCGAGCTGTCGCAGGCTTTCCGGGTGCGCAGCATTCCCCACGTAGCCGCCATCGTCGGCGGCCAGATGGCAGATCAGTTCATGGGTGCGCAACCAGAACCCAAGATCAAGGCGTTTTTCGAAAAAATCTCAACCATGTTTGCCCAGGCCATGCCCGAGGCGGCCGCGGCGCTGAAAGACGCCGCTCCGGCCGCGCTCCCCCCCAGCCCGATTGACCAAAAACGCGCTGAAGCAATGGCGCTGGCCCAGGGCGGCGACCTGCCCGGCGCCATTACTGCCCTCAAGCTTGCGCTTGCCCTGGACGCGGCCAGCATCGACGTCAAGCTCGATCTGGCCGAGATCGAAATGATGGCCGGCGCGTTTGACGACGCCATCATGCACCTCGGCGAAGTCGACTTCCCTCCGGTAACGGGCGAACAGGCCGAGCGTGTCGCCAAGATGAACCGGCGTGACGGCATTCGTGCACAGGTTGAAGCCCTCAAATCGGCGCAAGACCTGCCTGCCACCGAGGAACTGGCAAAAAAAGCTGCAGCCAATCCCGACGACCTGTCGGCGCGCTACGACCTCGCCAACGCCCTGATTGCGGATGGCGTTTTCGACCAGGCGCTTGAGCATCTTTTTGCAATCGTGCGCCGCGACCGCAAGCTGCACGAAGACGGCGCGCGCAAGGCGATGATCAACGTGTTCAACATGCTGGCTGGCAACCCGGATTTTGCCGAGCTGGTTTCCCAGTACCGGCGCCAGCTCGCGACCGCCCTCAATTAACATGGGTTGAGCCTGCCACCAAGGCGCGGCTCGCGCCCGCTTTGGCGGCGCAGCCGCGACAGGCGTTCCAGATGCTCCACATTGTCCTGTTCCAGCCGGAGATTCCGCCCAATACCGGCAATGTCATCCGCCTTGCCGCGAATACCGGGGCACAACTGCACCTGGTCGAACCGCTCGGTTTTCGCATGGATGCAAAAGACCTGCGTCGCGCCGGGCTCGACTATCACGAAACCGCCAGCATAAAGCTGCACCCGGGCTGGGAGCCTTGTGCCGCAACGCTTTCAGGCCGCCGCATGTTTGCGCTCTCGACCAAGAACAGCCGCGTTTACAGCTCCGTGACGTTCGCCGACGAAGACGTATTCGTATTCGGGCCTGAAACCCGCGGACTCCCGGCCGAGCTGCTTGACAGTTTTCCGGCAGAACAGCGCTTGCGCATCCCGATGCGCCCGGACAATCGCAGCCTCAACCTGTCCAACTCGGTTGCAGTGGTGGTGATGGAGGCGTGGCGTCAGTTGGGATTTGCCGGCAGCGCCTGAGCGGCGCCCACCAGAAACGTGCACCCGGCCGCGTCATGGCAGCGAACAACGCGCCCGACCGATTTTTTCAGGCTGCGCCTTCCCGCCAACGCGACTACACCAGGATCAGCGCAATTTTTGGAAACGCCACAATCAGCGCTATCACCAGCAGCGCGGCCGCGGCGAACGGCAACGCGCCCAGGTAAATGTCGTTGAGCGTGAGGCCCCCGGCAAGGCCTTCCTTGTCCAGCGAAGCCTTCACCACAAACGGGCTCATGCCAAGCGGCGGCGTGATCAGGCCGACTTCGACCGCGATCATGGTGATGATGCCGATCCACACCAGATCGGCGCCCAGGGTCTTGAAGATCGGCGCGAAAATTGGCACCGAGATCAGCACCGTCGAGGTCGAATCGAGCGCGGTACCCAGAAACAGCACGACCGCCAGATACACCGCCATCACCGTCATCAGGGTGAACTGGTGTTCGGTCACCCAGTTGCCCATGAACGAGGGCAAGCCCGACATCGCCAGAAAGCGGCTGAACATGGCTGCTGACGCAATGATCAGTACCAGGGACGCTGTGACATAACCGGTGTCGATCAGGATGTTCCAGAATACTTTCCAATCGAGCGCACGGCGCAACAGGGCGATGATGAGCGCGCCGAATGCGCCCACTGCGCCGGCCTCGGTGGCGGTGAAGATGCCGCCATACATACCGCCCAGCACCAGGGCAATCAGCGACAGAATCGGCACCACCTGGCCGAGCAGCGCCTTGAGCGAGGCATCGCTGTCGTAGCGATCGCCGTCCGCCCCCCCGACCCATTCCGGCCGCAGCTTCGCAATCAGGTAGATCGCGCCCATGAAGGCCGCCGAGAGGATGATGCCGGGCACGATACCGGCGTTGTAGATGTCGCCGACCGACGTTTCGGTAATCACGGCATAGACGATCATCAGCACCGAGGGGGGGATCAGCATGCCAAGCATGGCCGAGCCCGCCACCACGCCCACCGCGAGTCTCGGGTGGTAGCCGCGCTTGAGCATTTCCGGCACCGCCAGCTTGGTAAACAGCACCACCGCTGCCACCGTAATGCCGGTGATCGCGGAAAAGATCGCGTTGCCCACCACGGTGGCATGGCCGATGCCGCCCGGCACCCGATGAAACAGGCGATGCGCCACCATGTAGGAGTCGCGTCCGACGCCCGCCACCATCACGAAAAACCCCATCAGCACGAACAGCGGCACCGTACCGAATTCGTACTCGGTAATCGAGTCAGTGGCTGCCTGGCCGAGCATCGTGCCGGCGACATCCCAATCGTTGCGAATCCACGCCGTGCCCACATAGGCCACCACCAGCAGTGACGTCGAGATATGAATGCCCAGATAGATCAGGATGGTGAGCGCGACAAATCCGGCCAGCCCGATCTCCAGCGCAGTCATGACAACACCTTGTTGGCCGGGTCGATCTCGAACAGGCGCTCGCGCCGAACGCCGGCGTTAACGTACTGCCAGGCCAGCACCGCGTACTGGAGCGCCATCACGGCACAGCCAAAGGCGATGATGCCGTACACCGGCCACTTGGGAAAAGTAAACACCGCCAGCGAACCGTAAAAATCGCCGTTGGCATACATGCCACGGGCAAGCGGCCACACGTGCGAAGACACGACGACAAACATGACGCCGCCAAGCACGTGGTACGCGGCAAGCAGCCACTGCTCGGCGCGGATCGACCTTTTGCCGACCCAGTCGAGGAAGCCGTCGGTGGCGATCACGCGGCCGGCACGCAAGGTAGAGGGAAACTGCAGGAATACGATCACCGCGATCGACATCGCGACGATTTCCGGTGTCCCCGGAAGCGGCCTGGCGAACAGGAAGCGCCCGAATACGTCCACCAGTATCACCACCATGATGACCAGCACCATGAGTGTGCCGGCGGCATTCATGGCAGCGGCAAGCATGCCCAGAGGCGAGAATCCCTTCACACCCCCGGCCTGACGCGTGTCATCGGACGCACAGCGGCTCCCGGGCCACTACTCGCGATCCCAGTCGCGGGCGAACTTGCCGCCTTCCTTGCGTACGCCTTCCATATAGGCCTTGAGCACCTCCCGGGCCGGGTAGCCGGCCTTGGTTGCCGCATCAATCCAGGCCTTGGTGGGATTGTCGATCGCCTTGGCCAGGCGCACGCGCTCGCCGGCAGGCATGACGTTGACGCTGCCCTTGTTGGCGCGGATCAGATCCATTGCCGCGACTGCGCGCACGAACTGCTCCTTGCTGTAGGCCGCCTCATACTCGTCGCACCCGACCTTGAACGCAGCTTTCACCTCAGCGGGGAATTTGTCCCAGCGCGCCTTGTTGACCGAAACACCACCTGCATACATGGCGCCGAATCCGGTTTGGGTGTATGCCGGCCCCACTTCATACAGCTTGGCCGCGGCGGCGCCCGAGGCAAACGTCAGCACGCCGTTATAGACACCCGATTTGATGTCGTTGTAGTACGAAGGCAGCCCGGCATTCACCGCCACCGCACCGGAACCCTTGATCCAGCCATGCAGCCCCGGGGGGCCGCCGTATTTTTTCCCCCTGAGGTCTTCGAGCTTCATCACCGGCGTGGTGCCAACCACGCCGTAATCATCGAGGCCGAAACCGCACTGATAGACCTGGTTGTACTTTTCCCACGACTTGCGCATCGCCGGCACCTTGTCGTGCATGTCGTTGATCACCTTCGAGACAATGCGCGGTTCAGCCGGCCCGAAGGGCGAGGCGTAGCTGACGTTTTGCAGCGGCATCTTGCCGGGGTGGAACACCGTGCCGACAATGCCCATGTCGGAGACGCCCTGCTCGATCGTTTCGAGCTCGGAACCCAGTTTGGCCAGGGTGCCGCCGTAGGCCTCGTTCCAGCTGATCTTCGCCTTGCCGGTCTTCGCGAGCTCACGGTTCACGGCCGGAATGAAGGTTTCCTTGAGGTGCTTGACCCAGAGGAACACCGGCGCGTGGCCGGCCGATACCGTGATCTTGATGTCCTGCTGGGCGTGCGCCGCAGCAAACGGGGCAAGTGCTAATACGGTGGCGGCAAAAAGTGCAGGGCGTACCTTCATGGAAATGTGCTCCTCGGAAGTCGGTGGGTGCCGGTTCGTCGCGCCTCGTCGGCGCTCGACATCAGGCCTGTATGAACACTCTCGGGCTGTCAACCGGCGAACACCCGCACTTTACGGGTGCGCCGGAAACACGGTCAAAGACAATCGATGCGGCAACGCAGCAATGGATGGGGCTTGTTTGGAGCGGTTTGCTTGCAGGCCACAGCGCGGACATTTTGTGCGCGGACATTTGCTATTCGCTGCGTGCTTCACGCGCGAGCAGGCGCGCCACCGCCTCGCGCGGTTGCGCCCCCTCGAACAACACGGCGCAAACCGCGCGCGTGATCGGCATGTCCACGTCGAGTTTGCGCGCCAGCGCCAGCGTTTCACGCGCGGTGTAGACGCCTTCAGCGACGTGCCCAAGACTGCCGAGTACGTCTTCAAGCCGCTGCGCCGAGGCCAGCTTCAAACCTACGGTGCGGTTGCGCGACAAGTCGCCGGTTGCGGTGAGGATCAGGTCGCCCATGCCGGTCAAGCCCATGAAGGTTTCCATCTTGCCGCCAAGCGCCACGCCGAGACGCGCCATTTCGGCGAGGCCGCGCGTGATCAGCGCGGCACGGGCATTGTGGCCCAGCCCGAGGCCGTCCGAGATGCCGGTGGCGATGGCCATGACGTTTTTCACCGCGCCGCCCACTTCGACGCCCGGCAGGTCGTTGCTGGAATAAATGCGCATCATGCCGCCATGCAGCTGTGCGGCGACGTGTGTGGCGAATGCATTGTCGGGCGAAGCCAGGGTGAGCGCCACGGGCAGTCCACGCGCCACTTCGATGGCGAAACTGGGGCCGGAAAGCGCGCCGTAGATTGCGCCTTCGCCGAGCTCGTCTGCGGCGATCTGGTGTGGCAGCTTGGAAGTACCCGCCTCAAACCCTTTGCACAGCCAGATCACCGGCGCCGGGCTCTTCTGCGCGTGCAGCTGCCTGAGCGTCGGGCGCAAGCCGGCGACAGACGTGGCGGCGATGATCAGGTCGGACCTGATCGCAGACGAAAAATCGCCGGTCATCGTGATCGAATCGGGAATCGCGACGCCCGGCAGGAATTGCTTGTTCTCGCGCGTCGCCGCCATGCTCCCCGGCAGGCCCTGTTCGCGCGCATACAGCGTCACCTGGTGGGCCGCCGCGAGCGTCACCGCCAAGGAAGTGCCCCACGCACCGGCACCCAGAACGGAAACTTTCATGCTGCGCTTACAAGCCCCAGACCTGGCTCGCCGGAACAAAGCCGGTGGCGCCTTCGCGATGCCGGACCCTGGCCCACCCGGACATCGGCGGTTCGACAAGATCGAGCACGACGTCTTGGGCCACCGTGATGACGACCTTCGCGCCCGGGTTCGCCTGTTCGCGCACCGCGACGGTCGGCGCATTGGCAATCACTGTGCGCTTGTCGGAGAGATACCTGCGCTCGATCCAGGTCATTTCACCCGACTTGTCGCGCACCCGTACCCAGGCCTCGTTGACGATCACCGCTTCAAGGGGCATGCCGCGCGGCGCGACGTACAGTTTCTTGCCGCGGACCGCCGGCGCGTCGTACAACACCGTTGCTTCGGTCACGGAACGGAAATCCGCCGCCTGCGCCAGCGCGCAGCCGAGCGCTAAAACCAAGCCGACGCAACGGATGCTCATTTCATTGCAGCTTGGTCGGTGCCGGAGCATTCGGCGCGGCCTCGCCGGCTGCTTCATTCTGGCGCAGTTGCTCCAGCCGCTGCGCGTAGAACGCTTCGAAATTGATGTTGGGCAGGTGCAGCGCGGGAAAGCCTGCGCGCGTCACCATGTCGGCGACGTTGGCGCGCAGGTACGGAAACACGATGCTCGCGCAATGGATGCCGACAATCGGGTCCATCTGGTCGGCCGGGATGTTGCGCATTTCAAAAATGCCGGCTTGCGCCACTTCAACCAGAAACACCACCTTGTCCTTGAGTTTGGTCGTGGCAGTGGCTGTCACGACCACCTCGACATAGCCCTCCTGGAACTGGTCTGCATTGATGTTCAATGTCGTTTCCAGGGCGGGTACTTCCTGCTCTGAGAAGATGCCCGGGGCATTGGGGATCTCGATCGACATGTCCTTGACATAGACTTTTTCGAGATTGAACACCGGCTGGGCGTTGGATTCGCTCGCCGGCTGGGCTGCGTCGGGAACGGCGATGGGTTCTGCCATGGAACTTCCTTGTGATGCCCTCGGGAAGGGCGTTAAAAAAGGGAATGCGGGTGCCCAACGCTTTCAGGCGGGGCCGCGCAGGAGGGGATCAAGACCCCCTGCGCGGTCGAGGGCCGCGAGGTCGTCAAATCCGCCGACGTGCTTCTCGCCGATGTAAATCTGCGGAACGGTGCGACGTCCGGTTTTGTGCATCATGACGTCGCGCTGGCCCGGATCGAGGTCGATGCGGATTTTTTCGTCAACCGCCACGCCTTTTGCGTGGAGCAGCGCTTCGGCGCGTGAGCAGTAAGGGCACACCCCGGTGCTGTACATGGTGATTTTGGGTCGGTCCATGGTGAAATCTCAGTCAAAAATGGGAATTATTTGCTCACCGGCAGACCGGCATCGCGCCATGCATTGAGACCGCCTTGCAGCGTAAAGACTTCCTTGACGCCCAGCGCGCGCAGCTTTTCGGCGGACGCACCGGCGCGCATGCCGGTATCGCAACTGACAATCACCGGGATCTCCTTGAGCTTGTCGATCTCGGCTTTGCGTTCGTCGAGCACCTTGGCGGGCAGGTTCTTCGAATTGGTGATGTGGCCGCGCGCATAGTCGGCCTGATCACGAATGTCGATGATCACCGCATCACGCTGGTTGATGAGTTGTGTCGCCTGCAGGGTCGACAGCCGGGCGCCGCCGCGGCCACCTGCCACCAATGGCCAGACCAGCATCGCACCCGATGCAAACGCCACTGCGATCAGCGGCCAGTTATCGATCACGAATTTTTCAATCACTGCGAATCCTTTTTGGGTTGAATCTCATCCTGCACCGGCAGGCCACAAAACACTTCACGCATCATCCCCACCAGTTTTACCGTACGCTTGTCGGCGATGCGGTAATGCACCTTGTTGGCCTCCTTGCGCGTTTTCAGGATCTTCTTGTCCCGCAAGATGGCCAGGTGCTGCGAGACATTGCTTTGCGTCGTTCCTACAGCCTCCATGATGTCCTGCACCGGCATTTCGCCTCCGGCCAGCACGCACAGCACCTTGAGCCGCAGCGGATGCGCGATCGCCTTCATGGCGAGCGACGCCTGTTCGATTTCCTCGCTCTTGCCGATCAAATCGAAAATGTCTTCTGAGACCCGGGGGGCGGGCATAAGCGGCACAATGGGGGTGATGCAAGCGGCTGATTATAAAATACCCGCTGTCCAAGGACGCCGTTTCACTTTTTCCCCTATCCCATGCACAAACTCGTACTGATGCGCCACGGTGAATCGACGTGGAATCTGGAAAACCGCTTCACCGGCTGGACCGACGTGGACCTGACCCCCGCTGGGTTGATGGAGGCGCAACGCGCCGGGCGACTGCTGAAGCAAAAAGGCTACGGCTTCGACATCGCCTACACCTCGCTGCTCAAGCGCGCGATCAAAACCCTCAATGGCACGCTCGAGGAGCTCGATCAACTATGGCTCCCGGTTGAGAAGCACTGGCGCCTCAACGAGCGCCACTACGGGGCACTGCAAGGCCTCAACAAAAGCGAGACGGCGGCAAAATATGGTGACGCCCAGGTGCTGATATGGCGTCGCGCCTATGCCATTGCGCCGAATCCGCTGGCACTCGACGATCCACGGCATCCGCGTTTCGACGCCCGCTACGCGGCGCTGACGCCGGATCAGCTGCCGGCCACCGAATGCCTCAAGGACACCGTGGCGCGCGTCCTGCCCTATTGGGAATCGACGATCGCACCCACGTTGCAGTCGGGCAAACGCGTGCTCATCGCCGCCCATGGCAACAGCCTGCGCGCCCTCATCAAGTATTTAGACGGCATGGGCGAGGAGGCTGTCGTCGCGCTCAACATCCCCACCGCGCAGCCCTTGGTCTATGAACTCGACGCCGACCTCAGGCCGATTCGGCACTATTACCTGGCAGACCCGGATGAAATTGCCCGGGCGCAGGCCGCCGTTGCGGCGCAGGGGAAAGCCAAAACTTGACCTGCGCTGCAACGCCGCCGCCGGCGCCGCCAGTTATCCGCTGCGCGCGCGCGCGGCGCTGTGGGCTGCTGTGCTGCGGCTTGCTCCTGGCCCTCGGCTGCCATGGGTCACGAGGCGCCGACAGCAATGATCTCAAGGAACTCCGCGCGCGCATTGAAACGCTGAAGAAGGAGATCGCGTCAACCGAAGGCAATCGTACCGAGGCGGCAGACTCGCTGCGTGAGTCGGAACGCGCGATTTCAGAGGCCAATCGCGAGCTGCGCAACCTGTCGGGCGAACGCCAGGAGGCGGAAAAGCGGCTGCATGCATTGGGCCGGCAAAGCAAGGCTGCCAAGGAAGGCGCCGACACGCAAGTACGGCGGCTCGGACGATTGATTCACGACCAATATATCCATCGCGAACGCGGCTATCTGCAAATGCTGTTTTCCGGCGAAAACCCGGCTGCTGCCGCGCGCGAACTCCAGTATGCGAGCTACGCGTCCCGCGCCGAAGCGCGCCTGATTGAAAACCTGCGCGGCAGTCTCAGGGAGCTGCAGGTGCTTGCCGGCGCGGCGCGCGACAAGTCGATTGAACTGGCCGATATCGAGACGCGCCAGCGCGCCGAGCGCGCCCAGCTGGCGCGCGAATCGGAAGCGCGGCGCAAGGTCCTGCGCGAGCTGTCCTCCAAGATTCGTACGCAGCGCAAGGAAGTGACGACGCTTGAGCAGAACGAGAAGCGCCTCACGCAATTGATCGACAAGCTGGCGCGCATGGTGCGCCCGGTGGAAAAACCGCGGCGCCCAGGCGAGCGGGTCGACAAGGTTCCCGAAGCGGGGTTTGCGGGAGCGTTCGCTGCTCTCAAGGGAAAACTGCGCTTACCGACACGCGGGGAACTTGTCAGCAAGTTCGGCAGTCCGAGGGAAGATGGCGGAACCACTTGGAAGGGGCTATTCATCAAAGCCCCCCATGGGGAAGAGGTCAAGGCCATTGCCCCCGGGCGGGTGGTATTCGCCGACTGGATGCGCGGCTTCGGCAATTTGCTGATTGTGGATCACGGTTCCGACTATTTGAGCATCTACGGCAACAACGAAACCGTATACAGACAGGCGGGCGAAACCGTGGCGAGCGGAGACACCATTGCGCGCGTGGGCAATAGCGGCGGCAACCCGGAAACGGGTCTATACTTTGAAGTCAGATTCAAAGGTTCGCCGTTTGACCCGTTAAGTTGGATCAAAAGGTAACAAATCGGCAATTTTTCGCATTTCTTCATTGATGCACCCCAGAATCATCGAATCAGCACCCTGGAGCACGACATGATCGGCAAATGGCAAAAATCAGGCTTGGTTGGCATAGGTATTGCCGCCGGGTTGTTGTTGGGCCTCAACTTCTCCGCGATTGCCCAGCGCGAAGCGCGCAGCCCCTTGCCATTGCCGGAAATCCAAGCGTTAGCCGAAGTATTCGGCAACATCAAGCAGGGTTATGTCGAACCGGTCGAAGACAAGAAACTCCTGACCGGCGCCGTCAAGGGCATGCTTACCGAACTCGATCCTCACTCGTCGTACCTGGACCCGGAAGAAAACAAGGAATTCGAGACCGGCATCAAGGGCGAGTTCGGCGGCCTGGGAATCGAAGTCGGCACCGAAGAGGGTTATGTCAAGGTGGTGAGCCCGATCGAGGATACGCCCGCCTTCCGCGCCGGCATCAAGGCCAACGACCTGATCGTGAAGATCGACGACACCTCCACCAAGGGCATCACGCTGGGTGACGCAGTCAAGAAGATGCGCGGCAAACCACGCACCTCAATCAAGCTTACGGTGGCGCGCAAGGGAGAAACCAAGCCGCTTGAATTCACGCTGGTACGCGAAGTCATCAAAGTGCAAAGCGTCAAGGCCAAACTGACCGAACCGGGGTACGCGCACCTGCGCATCACCCAATTCCAGGAACCGACCGTTGCCGACCTTGCGCGCGGGATCGACCGCATGTACAAGGAGTCCGGCGGCAAGCTGTCGGGCATCATTCTCGACCTGCGCAACAACCCGGGGGGATTGCTGCACGCTTCGATCGGCGTGTCGGCGGCATTCCTTGAGCCCAAGGCCGTGGTGGTGTCGTCCAATGGCCGTCTGCCCGATACCAAACACGAGTATCTGGCCGCACCTGACGAATATGCATTCCGTGCCCGTGAAGACCAGTTGCGTGGGTTGCCGGCGAGCCTCAAGAACGTGCCGATGGTGGTGCTGGTCAATGACGGCTCAGCATCGGCGTCGGAAATCGTGGCCGGTGCACTCCAGGACCACAAACGCGCCATCATCATGGGCCAGCAGACTTTCGGCAAAGGTTCGGTGCAGACCAAGATCAATCTGTCGAATGGCGCAGGCATGAAGCTCACCACGGCGCGCTACTACACGCCGTCGGGCCGCTCGATTCAGGCCAAAGGCATCGTTCCCGACT
This sequence comes from Burkholderiales bacterium, assembly GCA_947473125.1. Classification (GTDB taxonomy): domain Bacteria; phylum Pseudomonadota; class Gammaproteobacteria; order Burkholderiales; family JAEUOS01; genus CANJDH01. Next base: position 4,304 of record CANJDH010000059.1, on the reverse strand, counting down.
GGCTCGTGACCGAAACCGCCGAAGGCGACAAGCGCCCGTCACGCACCCGTGAGGCGGACCTTGCCGGGCATTTAACCAACGACAAGGATCCGTCGGCTGAAAAAGCCCCGGTCGCCAAGCCGGAGGCAAAACCGGCTGCGAAATCCGAAGCCGACAAGCCCGCCGATGACAAGCCGCCGGTACGACTCGAATACGGCAGCAACGAAGACTTCCAGTATCAGCAAGCCCTCAACCTGCTCAAGGGACAACCGGTCAAAGGGGAGAAGTCAAAGGAAGTGCCGGGTCCGAAGACCGCTGAAACGAAAAAATAGATCCAGGCAATGTCCGCGTCCATCGCGGGAACTAGGCCGCCCGCTTAACTGGGCGGCCTTTGTTTTGGTGAGCACCAATTTGACCGAGTCTGCATCATCTTCCCTCCCATGAAACCTGCTCGCACTGCATGAACGACGACCAGCTCCTGCGCTATTCGCGCCACATTCTGCTGCCGCAAATTGGCATCGAGGGTCAGGAACGCATCGTTGGCAGCCACGTGCTGGTCATAGGCGCAGGTGGGCTTGGCTCGCCCGCTGCGTTGTACCTTGCCACCGCGGGCGTGGGTACCATTACGATTGCCGATGCCGACATCGTCGACCTGACCAACCTGCAGCGCCAGGTATTGCACGTAAATGCCAGTGTCGGGCAGCCCAAAGTCACCTCCGCGCGCGACACGCTGATGCGCTACAACCCGGAAGTACGGGTGGCGCCCCTGCAGGAACGCATCGACGGCGCGCGGCTCGAGGCCCTGGTTGCGCAAGCCGATGTGGTGCTTGATTGCTGCGATAACTTCGCGACGCGCCACGCGGTCAACCGCGCCTGCGTGCAACACGGCAAACCGCTGGTGTCGGGCGCGGCGATCCGCTTTGACGGGCAGGTGAGTGTGTTCGACATGCGCGATGCGGATGCGCCGTGCTACCACTGCCTGTTTCCGGAAGGTCAGGACCTCGAAGAGTTGCGCTGCGCCGTGACCGGCGTGTTTGCGCCGCTTACCGGCATCATCGGCACGGTCCAGGCCGCCGAGGCCCTGAAGCTGCTGACCGGTATCGGCGCCACCCTACATGGGCGCCTGTTGCTGCTGGACGCCCTGTCGATGGAGTGGCGCAGCATCAACGTCAAAAAGGACGCCGCGTGCGCGGTTTGCAACGGTGCTTCGATGGCCCGGGCATCGCCCTGAGAGCGTTAGTCGGCAAGGGCCTGCGGGGCATAGCCCAGCGCAAACCCGCCTGCCAGAGGTTTTAGCCAAGCATCAGGGGCAGCTGCTTGTCAAAACCATCGACCGGATTTTTCTTGAATCCGCTTTTGGCAAACTGGTGCCAGCGACCCGTCACGAAACAGATCAGCAGATTGGCCTGGGCACCCACGTCCAGTGCCGCCGGCATCTCATTTTGGGTCACGGCAATGCGCAGACTTTGCTTGAGCGCGGCTTCGAGTTTGTCGGTCAGTGCGTTGATGCGCACCTGCAGGCGCTCGTCTTCGTTGACCAGCGCGTCGCCTATCAGCACCCGCGTCATGCCGGCGTTTTGCTGCGCGAACTTGAGCATCATCAGCATCACGGCCTGCACCTGTTTGAGGCCTTGCGTCTCTTCCGCCGTGATCTTGTTGATCAATCCCAAAAGCGACGACTCGATGAATTCGATCAACCCTTCAAACATTTGCGCCTTGCTGGCGAAATGTCGGTAAAGCGCCGCCTCCGACACATCGAGCTTCTTGGCCATTGCCGCCGTGGTGATTTTTTCACCCTTGGGATTTTCCAGCATCTGCGCGATGAGTTGCAGGATTTGGGTCTTGCGTTCACCTGAACGGGGCGGCATGTGTGATCCCTCGCTATTTAGAATAGCCTTGCGTGGCAATGCTTACGAAGATGCAACACGGAGTGTACCCGGAGATGCACGTGGCTGGGGAAGGCGCGTACACCGGGTGTTGCATGCCGCTCCGTGCGCGTGCCGGCAATCCACACCGTACGCAGGCCCAGACGGTGCGCCGTCTTGAGATTATCCAGATTGTCTTCTACCATCACCGCTTGTCGCGCCGTCACGCCATGGCGCGCCATGATTTTACGCAGCGAGGATGCGGCGGGCTTGGGCACAAAGCGCATCGACTCGATGGTCTCGATGGCGTCGAAGTAGCGTGCCGCGCCCATCGCCTTCAATACCAGTTGCACATAGTGTCGCGGCGCATTCGACACCAGGATTTTTCGACCTGGAAGGTGGCGCAGCCAGCGGCATACCGCACGGTCGAAATCGATCACCTCGTGCATGTCCGGGAACTGATGTGTTTGGTCCAGAAAGTGCCGTGGATCGGTGCCATGGCGCCGCATCAACCCGAGCAGCGTAGCGCCGTATCGCTTCCAGTACTCCTGGCGCAAGCTATTGGCCTCGGCTTCGGCCAGGTTCAAGTGGCGCATGACATACTGCGTCATCGAACGATTCATGCGATCAAAGATCACAGGTGTCGCGCGATGCAGGGTATCGTCCAGGTCGATCAGCCATACGGGGCAGCTCGGGGATGATAGACGGCGATGGGACACGGGCTGCTCTTGCTAAACTTTGACCATGCCATTGTCTCCCAAGTTGTCTCCCAAGCCGTCAGCCAAGCGTTCAGTGAAACCGTCGCCCGGATTCACGCTCGGGCAATTGACGCATTCGGACACGGCGCTGCGCCTGGGCCTTGACAACCGCCCACCACCCGAGCACCTGGCCAATCTGCGGCGCCTCGCCGCCATGCTCGAAGCCATTGAGGGCGTACTGGGCCACCCACTCAAGCTGACCAGTGCCTACCGCAATCCGCAGGTCAATCGCGCCGTTGGTGGTGTCCCAACCTCGCGACACGCGCTGGGCCTTGCGGCGGATTTCGTCTGCCCGGGATTCGGCCCGCCTCTGGAGGTGGCTCGCGCAATCGCGTTGTCGGCGCTCGACATCGACCAGGTGATCCACGAGTACGGCCGCTGGGTCCATGCGGGACTTGCAACGCCAGGGGCCGCTGCGCGCAGGCAGCACCTGACCATATGTTCCACTGAAGAAGGGTATCTCGAAGGGCTTCTGCCCTGCGCGCCAGCGAGCCGCGCGTCCGGCATCCAGGCTTGATTGCTGCGCCGCAAAATGACAAGCCTGAAACATTACATTAGAATTTACTAATATATAATTTCAGGCAGTTGCACATGACCTTCGTGGCACCACCAATGGCACCCTCGGCACCGACGGCACCATCCGGGTATCTTCGGCGCGCACCGGAAAACTTTCTCGACCCTTCGCAAATCGAGGCGGTCCGTTCCGGGCGGCGTGACTTTCTGCGCACCGCATTACTAGCAGCGGCTGGCGGCGCAGCCGTACCTGTATTGGCGCAATCGAGCGGCGAAGCGGTAATTCTCGAACCCAGACCTCACGCCGTATCGCTTGGAAAACCGGTAGCCGCCACCGGCTACGGCATGCCCTCGCAATATGAGACCAACCTGATGCGGCGTGAATCGCCGGGCCTGAACCGGGTGTCGGCCGCCTCCGTTGCCTTTTCGCCGCTACAAGGCATGTTCGGCATCATCACCGCATCCGGGCTGCATTTCGAGCGGCACCATCAGGGCTGGCATGACATCGACCCGTCGAAACACCGCCTGATGGTAAATGGTTCGGACGATACCCTCCTGAAAATGCCTTCAGTCTTCACCATGGACGACCTGATGCGCCTGCCCTCAGTATCGCGCATGCATTTCATAGAATGCGGTGCCAACACCGGCATGGAATGGGGCAATGTGGCTGTGCCGACGGTGCAATACACCCACGGCATGCTTTCCTGCAGCGAGTTCACCGGTGTGCGCCTGCGGGATGTTCTCGAACTGTGCGGCGCCAATTTCAGGAAGGGTCGCTTTGTCCTCGCCGAGGGCGGGGAAGGCTCGGCCCTGACGCGCACGATTCCGATGGAGATGGTCGAATCCGGTGAAGTGCTGCTGGCCTACGGCATGAACGGCGAAATGCTGCGCCCGGAAAACGGCTACCCGCTGCGCCTCGTGGTACCCGGCGTCCAGGGCGTATCGTGGGTCAAATGGCTGCGCCGCATCGAAGTGGGCGACAAGCCCTACGGCGCGCGCGAAGAAGTGATGCACTACGTCGATCTGATGCCCGACGGCAAGCTGCGCCAATACACGTCCGTGCAGGAATGCAAAAGTGTCATCACCACTCCCTCGGGAGGGCAGACTCTGCGCGACAAGGGCTTTTACAACGTCACCGGCCTGGCCTGGAGCGGGCGCGGCAAGGTGAAACGCGTGGACGTAAGCGTTG
>CANJDH010000058.1 GCA_947473125.1 Burkholderiales bacterium | reverse complement strand
TTTCCCGTGCTGGACGCCCGCCGCAAGCTCGCCGGCGACCTGCCGGTGCGCGAATTGCTCGCGCATCCCGAAGTGCGCGGCGAACTGCAGGCCGCGCTCGACAAGCTCTCGGCGGCCTCGACTGGCAGCGCCAACCGCGTGGCGCGTGCACTGCTGATGGAGGAGCTCCCCTCGCTCGACGTTGGCGAAGCCACCGACAAGGGCTCGCTGAACCAGCGTATGGTGTTGAAGCACCGCGCCGCGCTGGTCGACGAGCTGTATGCCGAACCACCCAGCGCGCGCACCCTGGTGGCGCGGCGCTAATCCCAAGTAAACAGCAAGGAAACAACAAGGAAACGTCATGTCGAAAAAAATGGACGTAGACGCGCTGATCGCGATTGACATTCACACCCACGCCGAGACTTCCACGCGCATGCTGCCCGACGAGGCCGAAGCCGAGTCGCTCGAAGCGCGCGGCCGCTACTTCCGCTATGAAGTGAAGCACCCGACCATCGCCCAGATGGCCACCTACTACCGCGAGAAAAAGATCGCCTTTGTGGTCTTCACCGTGGACCACGAGCGCGGCATGGGCATCCGCCGCATCTCGAACGAAGAAGTCGCCGAGTCCGCAGCCGAGCATGCCGACATCTGCATTCCGTTTGCTTCAATCGACCCGGCGCGCGGCAAGATGGGCGTGCGCGAGGCGAAGCGCCTGATCAAGGATTTCGGCGTCAAGGGCTTCAAGTTCCACCCGATCATCCAGGGTTTTTATCCGAACGATCGCGATGTCTATCCGCTCTATGAAGTGATTGCCGAAGCCGGCCTGCCGGCGCTGTTCCACTCCGGGCAGACCGGCATCGGTGCCGGCATGCCGGGCGGCGGTGGGCTGCGCCTCAAGTATGGCAACCCGCTGTACCTCGACGATGTCGCGGCCGACTTTCCCGACATGGCTATCATCTCTGCACACCCCGGCATCCCGTGGCAGGACGAACAACTCTCGGTGGCCCTGCACAAGCCGAATGTCTACATCGACCTTTCCGGCTGGTCGCCCAAGTACTTCGAGCCCAAGCTGGTGCAGTACGCCAACAACATGCTCAAGCACAAGGTGCTGTTCGGCAGCGACAACCCGGTGCTGCTGCCGGACCGCTGGATTGCCGAATTCGACAAGCTCGTGATCAAGCCTGATGCCCGCCCGCTGATCCTGAAGGAAAACGCGGCGCGACTCCTGAAGCTCGTGTAGCTCCGGGGGGAGCAGCGGCCCGAAGCCCCGGGACTGCTGCGGTATACTAATGGTATATACCAATTGCCGGAGGTGCCCGTGGCCGATTCCGCCCGTGTGTTCATGAATGGTCGCAGCCAGGCGGTGCGCCTGCCGGCTGCCTATCGCTTCAAGGGCAGCGAAGTGCTGATCGAAAAGCGCGGCGACGCCGTGATCCTGCGCGAGAAGACCGCCTCCCTGGGAGACGCGATGCGCGCGTTTTTCGCACTGCACGAGCTGGCACCGAAGGACTATCTGGCGGATCGGCAAGACCCGCCACCGCAGGTTCGCAAGCTGTTCTGACCGCGCCATGTGGATGCTGGACACGGATACCTGCAGCTACATCCTGCGCGCGTATTCTTCGACGGTGATGGCCCGTCTCGACTCGGTGCCGCGTAGTTCGGTGGCGATTTCAGCTCTCGTCGCGGCGGAGTTGCGCTTCGGCGCGGAGCGGGTCAAGTCGCGCAAACTGGTGGCCCTGGTGGAAGCATGGCTTGACATGTTTGCCATCGAAGCGTGGGACGATGAGGCGGCACGGGCCTACGCCAAAATTCGTGCCGCACTGGAAGCGAAAGGCAAGCCGATCGGCAATCTGGACCTGCTGATTGCGGCGCATGCGCTGTCGCGCCGCGCCATCCTCGTCACCAATAACACCCGGCACTTTTCACAGGTGCCGGGATTGAAAATCGACAATTGGATAGAGAAAGCTTCAATCACATGAGCCGCATCGTCACCACCGACATCCAGGTCAACTTCGGCGACTGTGATCCCGCCGGGATCGTGTTTTTCCCCAACTTCTCGCGCTGGATGGACGCCGCCTCGCTGAACTTTTTCGTTGCCTGCGGCGTGCCGATCTGGAGCGAGCTGGTCAAGACCACCGGCATCATCGGCACCCCGGTGCTGGAGATCAGCGTCAAGTATTCGAGCCCCGCAAAATACGGTGAGACCATCCGCATCTCGACCCACATCGAAGAGTGGCGCGACAAGGTGTTTGTGCAAAAGCACATCGTGACGCGCGGCGACACGCTGCTCTGTGAAGGCACCGACGTGCGCGCCTTTGTCATCAAGCACCCGAACGATGCGAACCGCATCAAGGCGATTCCGGTGCCGGCCGACATCAAGGCACTATGTTCCTGAATTGAAAGGCAGCGCCCATGAACCGACTCCGCCACCTCCTGCAGTGTTGCCTCGCCGCCGCGTGCCTCGCAGTCCTGCCGGCTCAAGCGCAAGGTGAATACCCGAACAAGCCGGTGCGCGTGGTAGTGACATTCCCGCCCGGCGGCAGCACCGACGTGGTGATGCGCCTGCTGTTGCCGCGCCTCAACGAAAAGCTCGGCCAGCAGGTGGTGGTGGACAACCGCCCCGGCGCCGGCGGCAACATCGGCCTGACCGTGGTGGCCAAGGCCGCACCGGACGGCTACACCATAGGCGTAGGGGCGGCAGGCGGGCTCTCGGCGAACGTCACCCTGTATCCGAACCTGCCGTTCGACCCGGTGAAGGATTTCAAGCCCGTCACCATGATGGCGGCGATACCCTTCGTGATCGTCGGTAATCCTTCGGTGGCAGCGAAAAACCAGCGCGAGCTGATTGCGCTGGCCAAGGCGCAGCCCGGCAAGCTCTCGATGGGGCATGGCGGCAACGGTACGGCCATGCACCTCACCTCGCAACTGTTTGCACAGATGGCCGGTGTGAAGTTCAACGAAATCTCCTATCGCGGTTCCGGCCCGGCCGCGCTCGACGTGATGGGCGGCCAGGCCCAGCTTGCCGTGGTCGACCTGCCCTCGTCGTTGCAGCACATCAAATCCGGTCGTCTGGTCGCCTACGCCGTCACCAGCCCGAAACGCCTGCCGCAATTGCCCGATGTGCCCACGGTGGCCGAATCGGGCCTTGCCGATTACGACTCTACCGGCTGGTTCGGCCTGGTGGCGCCGGCCGGCACGCCCGCGCCGATGGTGGCGCGACTCAATGCCGAATTTGGCGCCGCCCTCAACGACGAGGGCATCAAGGCGAGCCTGCGCAACCTCGGTGTCGAACCGGCTCCGTCCACGCCCGAAGCCTTCGAGGCCTACATCAAGTCCGAGACCCTCAAGTGGGCGCAGGTGATCAAAAACGCCGCCATCAAGCTTGACTGAGTTGACTGAGCGATGACGCAAACTTTCGATACCGACGTGTTGGTCGCCGGCGCCGGGCCGGTCGGTCTCACGCTCGCCATGAGCCTCGCGGCGCGCGGCCTCAAGGTCACCCTTGCCGAGCCGCGCCGCTACGCCGAGCCGCCCAGCGTCAAGTCCAACCACGTCTCGGCGCGCAGCATGGAGGTATTTCGCCGCCTCGGCGTGGCGCAAAAAGTGCGCAGCCGGGGCTTGCCGGAGGATTATCCGAACGACGTGGTGTTCCGCACCACCATGACCGGCACGGAGCTGACGCGCATTGCTATCCCGTGCCGGCGCGACCGCTACATCGACACCAGCGGGCCGGACGGCTGGTGGCCCACGCCCGAGCCGCCGCACCGCATCAACCAGAGTTATCTCGAGCCGATCCTGCTCGAACACACGGCTGCGCTGCCTGGGGTGACGCTGCTCAACCGCACCCGGGTGACCGGCTTCACGCAGGACGCCGGCGGCGTGCGCGCCGACCTGGAGGATCTCGACAGCGAGGCCACGCGCTCGTTGCGCGCGCGCTACCTGGTCGGCTGCGACGGCGGCAGCTCGACCATCCGCACCGCGATGGGCACGCGCCTCGAAGGCACGGCCGTGATCCAGCGCGTGCAATCGACCTACGTGCGCGCGCCGCAACTACGCGGCATGATCCCCGGCAAGCTCGCCTGGAGCACCTATGCCGTCAACCCGCGTCGCTGCGGCACCGTGTTCGCGGTTGACGGGCGCGAGACCTGGCTGATCCACAACCACCTGAACCCGACCGAGCCCGACTTCGATTCGGTCGATCGCGACCAGTCGATCCGCAGCATCCTCGGGGTCGGCGGCGACTTCGCGTACGACATCATCAGCAAGGAAGACTGGGTCGGGCGCCGTCTGGTGGCGCAGCGCTTTCGCAACGGTCGCGTATTCATTGCCGGCGATGCCGCGCACCTGTGGGTGCCCTACGCCGGCTACGGCATGAATGCCGGCATCGCCGACGCCACCCACCTGGCGTGGCTGCTTGCCGCGTGCCTCGAAGGCTGGGCCGACGAAGGCATCCTCGACGCCTACGAAGCCGAGCGCCTGCCGATCACCGAGCAGGTCTCGCATTTCGCGATGGACCACGCGCAAAAGATGATTCGCGCCCGTGGCGCCGTGCCACCCGACATCGAAGCCCCGGGCCCGGCCGGCGATGCCGTGCGCGCGCAGGCGGGCCGCGAGGCCTATGAGCTCAACGTGCAGCAGTTCTGCTGCGCGGGCCTCAACTTCGGCTACTACTACACCGGCTCGCAGCTGATCGTGGCCGATGACGAAGCGCCTCCCGCCTACACGATGGGCAGCTTCACGCCCTCCACCGTGCCGGGCTGCCGCGTGCCGCACTTCTGGCTGGCCGACAGCCGCTCGCTCTGCGACGCCTTCGGTCCCGGCTACACGCTGCTGCGCTTCGATCGCCGGGTGGATGTGGCGCCGCTGGTCGAGGCGGCCGAGGCGCGCCGCATGCCGCTGCTGGTGCTCGACGCCGTAGCGCGCGATACCCTGCCCGAGGCCTACCGCCACAAGCTGGTGTTGTGCCGCGCCGACCAGCACGTGGCGTGGCGCGGCGACCATCTGCCGGCGCAAGCGGCTGCGCTGGTCGAGCGCCTGCGCGGCGCGCCGCTTCTGTCACCGACGGGCTCACCGAATGGCGCACTGAGCAGCTAAACTGCCACGCCGCAACCGCTTTGTGTGCGGCACGATTGCAGGAGAACGGCATGAAACAGGTTTTGCTCGACGGCACCCACGACACGCGCGACCTGCGCAACGCGCTGGGCCGCTTTCCCACTGGCGTGACGGTGATCACCACGCGCACCCCCGGCGGCAAGCTCGAAGGCTTCACCGCCAATTCGTTCAGCGCGCTCTCGCTCGACCCGCCGCTGGTGCTGTGGAGCATCAGCCGCAAGTCGATGTCGGTGCCGGGCTTTGTCGATGCCGGGCACTTTGCGATCAACGTGCTGCGTTCCGGGCAATCGGAAATCTCGCATCACTTCGCCACGCCGCGCGAAAACAAGTTCGACGGCATGCCCTTTGAAGACGGGCTGGCCGGCGTGCCGCTGCTCGAAGGCGCACTGGCGCGCTTTGAATGCAAGACCGAAACCACGGTCGACGGCGGCGACCACCTGCTGTTCGTCGGGCGCGTACACAAGATTTCGTATGGCGACGGCGAGCCGCTGATCTTCAACGCCGGAAAGTACTGTACCGCCGTGCCATTGCGCGCGCCCTCGGCGCAGACCGACCTCGACGGGGTGTGGGACGGGCTGGGCTGATTGTCGGGCCGATCGTCGGGCTGATTGTCCGGCTACTCGTCTGAGATGATCTCGCGCGTCAGGTTATCCACAACGACCGGGCTGTCGAAATAGGTGACCGAGGGCTTCCACTCTACCTTGGCCGATGAAGGGCGCAAAGCTTGTTGCCGTCCGGGTCGCGCACATAAGCAAGGTACATGGCGCCGAGTTTGCCTTCACGCGGGCCTGGTGATGCTTCAATTGACGTGCCCCCATGCGCAAGGGCCGTGTCATGAAACTTCTGCACCTGCTCCGGCGACATGCACTTGAAGCCAACCGTGCCGCCATTGGCGAAGGTTGCGGGCTCACCGTCGATCGGTTCACTGACGCAAAAGGTCCCACCTTCGTGGCGGTAGAACAGGCGCGTTTGCCCCGTGGCGTTCTGATTTCGCAACGGTTCCCCCGCACCGAGTACGCCGAGCAAGGCGTCGTAGAAGCGCTTGGAGCGCTCAATGTCATTCGATCCGACCATTACATGGCTGAACATCTTTGCACGTCCTTTGTCTTCGACTGTCTAGCGATTCAAATTGCGGCCGATTCAAGCCGCATGCTGCTTACCCGCCAACACGCAGCGAATGCCGCCGCGCGGATCGGGCACATCGCCAGAATACCGGGGAATCAGATGCACGTGCACATGCATTCGCGATTGGCCACCGGCTTTGCCGACATTCACGCCGATGTTGTAGCCATCGGGCGAGTGCTGCGCCTGGCATGACGCCTGCGCCTCGTTGAGCAATGCGAGTACAGCCAATTGTTCCCCAGTCGTCATAGCGAAAAAGTTCGCGACATGCCGCCTCGGCACCACCAGCACGTGTCCGCGGCTAAGGGAATTGTTGTCGTAACGCGCGAAAGCCAGCGCGTTCTCGTGAACTACGTCGTGCGGGGCGCACAACTCGCAGAGGGATGTGTCGGTGGCCATAGCTGATTGGTCCATGCTGTCGAACGTTGGAGGTACCAGACCCTGATCAACGATGCATTGCGCCGTGTGATCGAGGGTGAGCGCGTGGTGGCAGACGTGCGGCTCGCGGTGCGCGAGGAGATGGCCCGGTACAAGCTGGGGTAGTTGGCGCGGCGGATTTGTAGCAGCAATCCCGAGCGTCGTTCGTTGGCGTGCGGCCAGGGCCAAAACGGTGGGTGTATCATCAACGCGAACTGCTTTTCGGGAGCCACCAGGCATCATGAGCACCGCTAACCTCGACATCCAGGCCGATGGAACCGCGTTGGTACGCATCGACCCGGTGACGGCACGTGTGTTGGCCGATGCGGCACGCGCCAGCAAGAAGGGCCCCGCCGAGCTCATCAAGGAGGCTATTGACGATTGGCGCGAGCGTGAATTTGATCGGAAGGCGCTGGCGCGGATCAAGAAGCGCGGGCCGACCAATCCGGCCGACGGGATTCCCTGGTCGAAAGTAAAAAAAGACCTTGGCCTATAGGTTGTATTGGCCAAGGCGGCGGACAAGCAGCTTCGCAAGCTTGACCGCCCGGTCCAGGCGCGCATAGGCGAATTGATTGACCGTATCGAGTCGCTGAGTGATCCGCGTTCGATTGGCGAGGCGCTGCACGGCAACCTCAGCGACCGATGGAAATACCGCGCAGGTGACTGGCGTGTCATTGCCGCGATACACGACAAATTGGTCGTGGTTGAAGTGATCGAAATCAATCACCGCTCGGCGGCATACTAAGCTGAAACTCGCTGGCGAAAGTTACCGGTACACCAGTCGATTCAGTGCGCCAGTGGTCCGAGGCTGGCCCGCACCAGGGCTTTCCGGTCGTCAGCTGTCGAGCTTCGCCGTTCGCGACAGTTCTTTCCACTTGCGGATGTCGGTCTCGACGCGCGTGCGCAGTTCTTCCGCCGTGCCGCCCACCGGCTCGCTGCCGATCGCCAGCAGGCGCGCGCGCACCGCTTCCTGCGTGAGCACCTGTCGCACGTCGGCAGTGAGGCGCGCGGTCACTGCGGCGGGTGTCTTCGCCGGAGCGGCGAGAGCCAGCCAGGAGGTGACTTCAAAGCCGGGCAGGGTCTCGGCCACGGTCGGCACGCCAGGCAGGGTTTCCATGCGCGTCTTGCCGGTCACCGCGATGGCGCGCACCGCGCCGCCCTTGATTTGCGGCGTGGCGATCGACGGTGCGGCGATCAGCAGGTCGACGCGGCCGCCGATCAGATCCTGAAACGAGTTGCCCTTGAACGGCACGTGCAGCATGTCTACCTTGGCTGTCGCGTTGATGAGTTCGCCGGAGAGGTGCTGCGTGGTGCGGATGCCGGGCGTGGCGAAGGTGAGCTTGCCGGGGTTCTTGCGGGCGGCGTCGAGCACCTCGGCCAAATTCTTGTACGGCGCGTCGGGCTTGACCATGATCACGAACGGGAACTGGATCACGGTGCTGATGAAGGCGTAATCCTTGGCCAGATCGTAGGGCAGCTTGGGGTCGGTGGCGGCGAGTACGCCGTCGCCAGCGGTGAGCATCATCAGAGTGTAGCCGTCGCCTTCTTGTGTCGCGACATAGGCGGTGGCGATGCGGCCGCCAGCCCCCGGTTTGGGTTCGATCACGATTGGCTGGCCGAGGCGTTCACCCAGGGCCTGGCTGATGGCGCGCGCCACCGTGTCGGGGTTGGAGCCGCTGTCGTAGCCGTGCACGATCCGCACCGGCTTGGCGGGAAAGGCTTGGGCGAATGCGTAAGGCGCCAGGCCTGAGAGGGAAATCGCGCCAAAAGCCTTGATGGCAGCGCGTCTTGAGGGAGTGGGGCGGTTCATGATGCGATCCTTATTGCTGTGGAATCTTCGATTCGGCAATGACTTTTTTCCAGCGCGCCACTTCGAACACGACGCGTTCTTTCATCTCTTGGGAGGTACTGCCTTTGGCTTCGCCGCCCAATGCTTCGAGGCGCGCACGTACGTCAGGCAGTTGCAGCACTTTCTGCACTTCGGCATTGAGGCGTTCGATGATCGGTTTCGGTGTACCCGCCGGGGCGGCAATGCCGACCCACGAGCGCACGTCGAACCCGGGCACTCCCGCTTCGTCGGCCGTCGGCACATCGGGCATGCCGGACCAGCGCGTGCCGCCCGAGGTGGCCACCACCTTGAGCTTGCCGGCCTTGACATGCGCCACTGCCACGGTAGGCGTGGCCACGACCAGCGGCAGGTCGCCGCCCAAGAGGCTGGTGATTGCCGCGGCGTCGCCCTTGTAGGGCACATGCAGGAAGGGCGCGTTGGCCATGCTGGCGAGCAGCGCGCCGGTCAGGTGGTGGGTCGAGCCGATGCCGGCCGTGCCGTAGGCGATCGACTCGGGTTTTGCCTTGGCGGCGTCGATCAGCGCGCGCAGGGTCTGATAGGGCGAGTCGCTGCGCACCGTGAACAAAAACGGGAACTGGGTGATGGTCGAGATCATCTCGAAACTCTCTGCCGGCTCGAACGGCAGGGTCTTGTAGAGCGCGCCCGAGGCGGTGTGGCCGCCGGTCATGAGCAGCAGGGTGTAGCCGTCGGGCGGCGATTTGGCCACCACGTCGGAGGCCAGGTTGCCACCGGCGCCGACGCGCGCCTCGACCACGATGGCCTGGCCGAGGTTCTTGCCCAGTTCATTGCCGATCACGCGGGCGATGGTGTCGGCATTGCCGCCGGCGGCAAATCCCTGCAGGATCTTGATCGGGCGGTTCGGGTAGGGCTGCGCGTGTACGGCCGAGGTGAACAGGGCGAGAAGCAGGCCGATGGCCGGCAGCAGTGTCGTGCGTGTCTTGAAGTGCATGAAGGTCTCCTGGGTTTTTCCGTGTCGTTGTTGTAAATAATGCAATTTAAAAGTGGCGGCCGTGCATGATGCGTTCACGCGAGGCGAGCAGGCGTCCCCGCAGTTTGTCCAGAGAGGCCGCCGGGTAACAAAGCCGGCCCGCGCGTTTGCGGATGGTTCCGCCGATGATCACGGTGTCCACATCGCCCTGCTCGGCATACATCACCACGGCATGCGCCGGGTTGCCGCCGGGCAGGACGCCATGCAGATGCATGCCGTCGGTTCTCAGCAACACGATATCCGCGAGCTTGCCCGGTGTGAGGCTGCCTACGCGATCGTCGAGGCGAAGTGCCCGCGCGCCGCCGAGGGTGCCCCATTCGAGAGCGGTGCGCGTGCTGGTGGCGTGCCGTGTGGGAGGCCAGCGGTGCTGCTGCGCCAGTTTGCGGTTGTCGGTTTCGCGCTGATGCAGGAATGCGTGCCGGATCACCGGCAGCATCGCCGCGCTGAAATGGGGCGCGAGGTCGGTGCCAAGGGAGGGGCGGCCACCGAAGGCAGCGACGCGCCCCAGCGACGCGGTCCGGTCCGCAGTCAGCATTTCGGCAAGTGGCGTCGCCGTGACGCTGCAGCCGGTGTCGAGGATGGTCTTCAATTCGGCGTCATCCAGATTGTTGCCATGGACCAGATTGTGGTCGGGGCCGAGCAAGCCGGCAGCGGCCAGACGCAGCATGCCATCGGGCGTGCGACGCTGGCCTGGCCGGCCCCAGGTGTGTGCGCTGGTCATCAGCTTGTATTCACGGGCGAGCTGCAAATCTGCGCACGCGACATCGTAGGTGCCAAGGTCCGGGCCGAGAATGGCCATGGCGAGTGTGACGAGTCGCTCATCCGAGCTCAACCGCCCGGTACGCAGCCGATGGATTTCCGCGCGTGAATGCGGGGTTTCCCAGTAGGGCGCCGCGCCGGCAACGGGCAGCGGCTTGGCCATGCCGTGGCCAAACACGGCGCGGATACCGGACTCTTCGAGGGCATCAATCGAGGCATCCGCCATCTCGGCGTCGCGCAGGTTGTGGCACCAGTCAAACAGGGTGGTGGTGCCGCCGTCAATCTGTGCCAGCGCGCCAAACAGGGTCGCAGTGTAGTTGTCCCCGGCTTCAAACTGCAGCGCCATGCCGTGATGCATGTGATCGCGATAATCGGTGCCGGCCCAGTCTGAGGCGATGCCGCGCAAGCCGGTTTCCCAGGTGTGATGATGGGCGTTGACCAGACCCGGCAGGGCGATCATGTCGCGCGCCTCGATGATCTCGGCATCGTTCGTCTTGATGTCCGGCTGGACCAGCGCGATCCGGTCATCGACAATCAGGATGTCGGCCGACGGGAAATCGCCAACGTCAGCGTCCATGCTGAGCACTGTCGCATTCCTGATCAGGATCCGGCCCATCAGCTACTGCTCCAGCTTGATCCCCGCGTCCCGGATGATCTTGCCCCAGCGCTCGCCGTCTTCGGCGATCAGCGCGGCGAAGCGCTCCGATGTGCTGCCGCCGGGCTCGGCGCCGATGCCGACCAGGCCGTTGCGCACCTCGGGACGCTGGAGGCTGGTCGCGATCGCGCGGCTGAGCCGCTGGACAATCTCGTTCGGCGTCTGCGCCCGCACGATGATGCCGACCCAGGTCGAGGCCGCGAAGCCGGGCAGGCCCGACTCGCTGATGGTCGGCACGTCCGGCAGGAACGGCGAGCGGGTCGCGGTGGCGACCGCCAATGTCTTGAGCTTGCCGGATTTGACCAGGCCGGCGGCCGAGGGCAGGTCGGAGAACATCAGGTCGACGCGCCCGGCCATCACGTCCTGCAGGCCGGCAACCGTGCCCTTGTAGGGAATATGCTGGAGACTCACGCCGGCCGAGGACTTGAACATCTCGCCGATCATGTGCTGCGGCGTGCCGATGCCCGACGAGGCGAAGTTGAGCACGCCGGGCTTGGCCTTGGCCATCGCAATGAGCTCTTTCACCGAAGGGGCTTCAAGGCCGGGGCGGATCACCAGCACGTTCGGCGCCATCGACACCAGCGAGACCGGCGTGAAATCCTTGACCAGGTCGTACTTCAGTCCGGTGACCAGATGCGGCAAGATGGCCAGCCCGGTGTTGCTCGCGAGCAGCAGCGTGTAGCCGTCGGCCGGGCTGTTGAACACCAGCTCGGTGGCCAGCAGGCCGCCGGCGCCGGGCCGGTTCTCGACGACGACATTGCTGCCGAACTCCTGCTGCAATCCCAGCGCCACGGCGCGTGCGGCAAGATCGCTGAAGCCGCCGGGCGGGAAAGGCGAAATGACGCGAATCGTTCTGGCTGGGTAGGGTGCCTGGGCAAGCGCGACGGGCGAACCGGCCAGGCAGGCCGTCAGTATCGCAGCCAGCGTGACGAGACGGAAACAGACCCTCTTGTTGGTGTTGAGTGAAAACATTTTTGTCTCCGGATACAGGGCGGGCCGCTCTCACGGCGGCTCCGCGATGGGGGAAAGGGTCAGGTTTCGTCGGTGATCGGGTTGCGCAGGATGCCGAGCTTTTCGATCTCGACTTCGCAGACATCGCCGTGCTTCATGAACACCGGCGGTTTGCGACTCCAGCCGACGCCCCCGGGGGTGCCGGTGACGATCACGTCGCCGGGCTCAAGGTTCCAGATTGTCGAGCAATAGTGGATCAGGGTCGGGATTTTGAAGATTAGCATGCTGGTGTTGGACGACTGCATCACCTTGCCGTTGAGGCGCACCTCGAGCTTGAGGTTGTTCGGATCCGGCACTTCCTCCGGCGTCACCATGTAGGGGCCGAACGGGCCGGTGCCGACGAAGTTCTTGCCGGCGGCGATTTGCTTGGCGTGGAACTGGAATTCACGGATGCTGGCGTCGTTGTAGCAGGCGTAGCCGGCGATGTGGCTCATCGCCTCGGACTCTGGGATGTGGCGCCCGCCCTTGCCGATGATCACCGCCATCTCGCCTTCCCAGTCGAGTTCGACCGAGGCTTTCGGGCGGATGATGGGGGCGTTGTGGCCGATCTGCGACTGCCAGTAGCGCATGAAGATCGGCGGGAATTTGGAGAGCTCGCGCTGCAGGCCGGCGGCCACCACTTCCTGATGGTGGTCCAGGTAGTTGCGCACCAGCAGGATGATTTTTTCCGGCTTCGGGATCACCGGCAGGTAGCTGATCTCCCCCGGCGCAATCGTGGCGGCCTTGCCCTTGATGATTTCTTCGCGTCGCGCGTAGTCGGGGCTGGCGATGAAGGCTTGCAGGGTGGGATAGGGCGTTTCCTTGCCCAGGTCAATGATCGATTCGCCGATTTGCGCGCCCCAGGATTCGCGGCCCTTGTGGCTGAACGACAGCAGTTTCATTGTTGCGTGGCTCCTTGAAAAAAGCGGTTCACTTCAATTCCACGGGCCGAGGTAGGCCTCGCCCAGGTAGGTGTCGGATTGCGCCTCGATCGTGTCCGGCCAGTTGGCGTTGTCGACCTTCAGCCGCTGCGCGGCCGGGCGCGGCCGCCCGTCCCAGCCGACCTGCTCCATGCCGTGATAGAGCTGGATCGCGTGGCCGTCGGGGTCGATCGCGAAGGCGCAATGGTCGATGCCGGGGAACAGCTCCGGCGGCAGGTGCTTGATGGCGATGCCTTCACCCTTGAGGAAGCCGACCGCGTCCTTCAGCTGCGCGTAACTGCCGAGCTGGAAGCCGAACGACATCAGGGTGGTGCCGGCATGCAAGCCCAGTTCGGCGCGCAGCGCGACCGGGTACAGCGCGATCGAGTGGTGCTCGGTGTTGGCGCGCAGGAACACGCAGCGGTGGCCGTTCCACACCACTTCCTCGGTGACTGTCAGGCCGAGCACATCGCGGTAGAACGGCAGGGCCGTGTCGATGTCCTTGACGAACAGGCGCACCGGCCCGACGCGCACGATCTTGAACGGGCGCCCGAGCAGGATGCCGCCGACATCGAAACGCTCTTCGAGCAGTTCGTTCTGGCGCCAGCCGGTGGCGGGGTCGACGCCGTTGGCGATGCCGGACCGCACTTCGGAATATTCCGAGCGATAGGGCAGGCCGGGCGGCTGGGTGTGGCGCACGTCGTGCATCGCCAGCGGCTTGGACAGGCCCTGCCAGCCGATCTGTTCGATGCCGTAGAACAGTTCATTGACATGGCCGTCGGGGTCGAAGGGATAGACGTTCCAGTTCGAGCCCGGCAGGTCGCGCCCGGATCGATGAATCCGCAGACCGAGACGCTTGAAATAATCGTAGCCTTCGACCACCTCGCGCAGGCTGCCGACCTGCCAGGTGATCTGGTTGGTCGTGACCTCGGGGAACTCGTTGGGGAACTTGTAGTTGGCGGCGAGCGCGCGGCGTGGAAAGAACACGAAGGAATGGTGCTCGGTGCCGTGGCGCGTGAAATAGCCGATCAGCGGGCCGACCATGCTGCGTTCCTCCGGGGTGAAGCGCGGCGAGAGGTCGAGCTGGTCGGCGATGCGCAGGCCCATCAGGCGCTCATAGAAGCCGCGCGACACTTCCGGGTCGTTGACGTTGATGCCGAAGTGGCCGAGGCGGCGCACCTTGAACGGCCGGGGCAGGCGAATCCCGCCGACCGTATAGGTGGTGTTGGCAGTGTCGACGGTTTGCATGAGATCTCCTTGGTGCTTCGTGTAGAGGCGCGCTGATCAGGTGCGTTTGCGCGCTGCGTTCTTCTTGAATTGGGCCAGTGATTCGACCTTGCCCATCGCCGCCTCGACGTTTTCGGCGGTGCGGCTGGTGTGGTCACGCAGCAGAGCCACGGCGTCGGAGCGGTGGCGGCCGATCACCGCTTCCATGATGCGGCGGTGCTCGGCCGCCTTGTGGCGCGGCTCCTTGCGGTAGTGCATCGACAGGCGCCGGTAGCGCTCGGCTTGGTCGAACAGCCCCGAGCACAGGCCGAGCAGCTTGGGTGAGGAACAGCCCGACAGCAACGCCATGTGGAAATCCTTGTGGCGCACCGACCAGTCCGCGTTCAGGGTCAGCGGCAATTTCTCCGCTCCGGTTTCGATCTTCACCAGCCAGTGCAGGGCCGAGACGATGCGCGCTTCCCAGGCGTTGTCGCCTTGCCGCATCGATTCTTCCAGCGCCTCGGTGTCGAGCATCAGGCGCAGGCGCGTGACGTCGCGCAGGTCGGCCACCGAGACCGGCGCGGCCCAGAAGCCACGGCGCTCGTCGGCGCGCACCAGGCCCTCCGTGACGAGGCGGTTCAGCGCCTCGCGCAAGGGGCTGCTGGAAAGGCCATGGTCGCGCTGCAGGGTATCGATCTTGAGTTTTTCGCCGGGCTCGAACTCGCAGCGCAGGATCTTCCCGCGCAGGGTCTGGTAAGCCACTTCTGAGAGCGGCAGGTCAGCATTGGCGGAGGCGGATTGCATGGTGCGCGATGGAGCGGACGGGGTTTGATGCGACTTCTCATTTTATGCACAATAACAATTTCCGTGCAAATTAATATTGCAGCTGACGCAAACGCGCCTGCGCCGTCGAGCGACATCCGGTGACGTGTGTTTGTCATCTGGGCGATAGCTGACCCCGGCGGGGCTTCCCCTATAATTCACCGGGTTACGCAAACGTCAACCCCCCTTATCGATCGAGGCAACATGAAAGTCCTGGTTCCCGTCAAACGCGTTGTGGACTACAACGTGAAAGTGCGCGTCAAAGCCGACCAAACCGGCGTCGAGACCGCCAACGTCAAGATGTCGATGAATCCCTTCGACGAAATCGCGGTTGAAGAGGCGATGCGCCTCAAGGAAGCCGGCATTGCCACTGAAGTGATCGCCGTCTCATGCGGCGTTGCCGCCTGCGGCGAAACCCTGCGCACTGCGCTGGCGATCGGCGCCGACCGCGCGATCCTGGTCGAAACCGATGCCGACCTGCAGCCCCTGGCGGTGGCCAAGCTGCTCGCCGCCGTTTGCAAGAAGGAAGGCCCGGGCCTGGTGATCCTCGGCAAACAGGCGATCGACGACGATGCCAACCAGACCGGCCAGATGCTCGCCGCGCTGATGGGCTGGCCGCAGGCGACGTTTGCCTCCAAGGTCACCATTGCCGACGGCAAGGCACAGGTCACGCGTGAAGTCGACGGCGGCCTCGAGACCATCAAGATCAATCTGCCGGCGATTGTCACCACCGACCTGCGCCTCAATGAGCCGCGCTATGTGACGCTGCCGAACATCATGAAGGCCAAGAAGAAGCCGATGGAAAACCACAAGCCCGCCGACCTCGGTGTGGACGTGGCGCCGCGCCTTAAGACCCTCAAGGTCACCGAGCCGCCCAAGCGCAGCGCCGGCATCAAGGTGCCGGATATCAAGACCTTGGTCGACAAACTCAAGAATGAAGCAAAGGTTATTTAGAGCGTCTTCGAAGACGCCCTAAATCGGCTCATTCAAGCGACGTGGTACGTCGCTTAATTCGCCGCCGCCCGCCTGAATTAGAGGAGAAACTGAAATGGCTTCACTGGTAATTGCTGAACACGACAACGCGTCCCTGAAAGGCGCGACCCTCAATACGGTTACTGCCGCAGTCAAATGCGGCGGCGACGTGCATGTGCTGGTGGCCGGCAGCAACTGCGGCGCCGCCGCCGCCGCCGCTGCGCAAATCGCCGGTGTGAGCAAGGTGCTGGTAGCCGATGCGCCGCATTTCGCCGATGCGTTGGCCGAAAACGTCGCCGCGCAGGTGGTGTCCATGGCCGCAGCCTACTCGCACATCCTCGCCCCGGCGACGGCCAACGGCAAGAACATCCTGCCGCGCGTGGCCGCGCTGCTCGACTGCCAGCAGATTTCCGAAATCATTGCAGTCGAAGCGCCCGACACCTTCGTGCGCCCGATTTACGCTGGCAATGCGCTGGCCACGGTGCAGTCGTCGGATGCGAAAAAAATCATCACCGTGCGCACCACCGGGTTTGACGGCGCGGCCGCCACCGGCGGCAGCGCCGCCGTGGAAACCGTTGCGGCACAAGGCGATGCGGGCATTTCCGCCTTCATCGGCCGTGAAGTCGCGAAGTCCGAGCGCCCCGAACTGGCCGGCGCCAAGATCATCGTCTCCGGCGGCCGCGGCATGGGCTCGGGAGAAAACTTCAAGATCCTCGAACCCCTGGCCGACAAACTGGGCGCCGCGATGGGCGCCTCGCGCGCCGCCGTGGACGCGGGCTTCGTGCCCAACGACTGGCAGGTCGGGCAGACCGGCAAGATCGTCGCGCCGACCCTGTACATCGCGGTCGGCATTTCGGGTGCGATCCAGCACCTCGCCGGCATGAAGGATTCGAAGACCATCGTTGCCATCAACAAGGACCCGGAAGCACCGATTTTCTCGGTGGCCGATTACGGCATCGTCGGCGACCTGTTCACGCTGGTGCCCGAACTGATCGCCGAACTCGGGTAATCGCCGTTCCATCACCGTCATAAAAAGGGCGCCGCACACTGCGCCCTTTTTTTAATGTTGCGCGGTAGTCCATCCTGCGCTTGAACCAAGGAGCAAATCATGAGTTATGTGGCCCCCGTCAAGGACATGAAATTCGTCATCAAGGAGCTGGCCGGTCTCAATACCCTGAATCAGCTGCCCGGCTGCGAAGATGCCACCGAAGACACGGTCGACGCGATTCTTGAGGAGAACGCCAAGTTTTGCGGGGATGTGCTGGCGCCGCTCAACTGGAGCGGCGACGTCGAACACAGCGTGCGCCATGCCGACGGTTCGGTGACCACGCCCAAGGGCTTCAAGGAGGCGTTCAAGCAATTCGGCGAGGGCGGCTGGCAGGGCTTGCACCATCCGGTCGATTTCGGCGGCCAGGGCCTGCCCAAGCTGGTCGCCACCACCGGCATCGAAATGATCAACAGCGCCAACCTGTCGTTCGCGCTGTGCCCGCTGCTCTCTGACGGCGCGATTGAAGCGATCCTGCTCACCGGCACCGAGCAGCAGCGCGCCACCTACCTGCCCAACATGGTGTCGGCCAAATGGACCGGCACCATGAACCTGACCGAGCCGCAGGCCGGCTCCGACCTCTCCCTGGTGCGCTCGCGCGCGGTGCCGCAGCCGGACGCCAGCTATCGCATCTCCGGCCAGAAGATATTCATCACCTGGGGCGAGCACGACATGGCCGAGAACCTGGTGCACCTGGTGCTGGCGCGCACCCCGACCGCGCCGGCGGGCGTCAAGGGCATCTCGCTGTTCATTTGCCCGAAGTTCCTGGTCAACCCCGATGGCTCGCTGGGCAAGCGCAACGACGTGTTCTGCGCCTCGATCGAGCACAAGCTCGGCATCAAGGCGAGCCCCACGGCAGTGCTGGTGTTTGGCGACGGCAAGGGCGAGGTCGGCGTCGGTGCCGACGGCACGGCGGGCGCTGTGGGCTACCTCGTCGGTGAAGAAAATCGCGGCCTCGAATACATGTTCATCATGATGAACGCGGCGCGCTTCGCGGTCGGCATGCAGGGCGTGGCGGTGGCCGAGCGCGCCTACCAAAAGGCGGTGAGCTTCGCCCGCGACCGGGTGCAGGGTCGTGCGGTCGAGGGCTCCGCTGCGGCCGTGACCATCATCCACCACCCCGACGTGCGGCGCATGCTCATGACCATGCGCGCCCTCACCGAAGCGGCGCGCGCTACCGGCTACATCGCGGCGGCCGCGTCCGACGCGGCGCACCACCACCCGGATGCGGCGGTGCGCGCCGACAACCAGGCCTTCTACGAATACCTGGTGCCGATCGTCAAGGGCTTCTCCACCGAGATGAGCCTGGAAGTCGCCTCGCTGGGCGTGCAGGTGCACGGCGGCATGGGCTTCATCGAGGAGACCGGCGCGGCGCAGTACTACCGCGACGCGCGCATCCTCACCATTTACGAGGGCACCACCGCAATCCAGGCCAACGACCTGGTCGGGCGCAAGACCGCGCGCGATGGCGGCAAAACGGCCAAGGCGATCATCGCGCAGGTACGCAGCACCGAAGCCGAGCTCGCCGCATCGAACCATGCCGACCTCAAGGTGATCTGCGATCAACTCGGGCGCGCCAGCAAGGCGCTTGAAGACGCAGTGGAGTTTGTGGCGGGCAGCGCCAAGTCGGACATTCGCGCGGTGTATGCGGGCAGCGTGCCCTACCTGATGCTGGCCGGCGTCGTGATCGGCGGCTGGAACATGGCGCGTGCTGCGCTGGTCGCGCAGGCCAAGATTGCCGCCGGCACCGAAGCAGAAAAGCGCGACCCGTTCTACGCCGCCAAGATCAAGACCGCGCGCTTTTACGCCGACCACATCCTGACCCGTGCCGGCGGCCTGCGCGCAAGCATCGTCGGCGGCGCAGAAGGCGTGCTGGCGCTGAGCGAAGAGCAGTTCTGATCCGTGCGGCAGTGCGCTGCATGGCAATTCGCAATGCGGGCCGGCTGATGGCGGGCCTGCGCCGTGGCTGATCCGGCTTCGCCTGCGCCGTTCCATTCGGCGCAGCTGACCGAACAATGCCTGGAGCGGATCGCCCAGGCTGATCCGGCCTTGCGCGCTTTCATACGCGTGATGCCGGAGGACGCGTGTGCCCAGTCCATGGCCTCCGACAAGCGCCGACGCCGCCATGCGGGGCGCGGCGGGCTCGACGGCGTGCCGGTCGCGATCAAGGACAACATCGACATTGCCGGCCTGCCGAGCAGCGGCGGCATCGGCCACTACGCCGGTGCCATGGCGCTGCGCGACGCTGCGATCGTGGCGCAACTCAAGGCCGCCGGCGCTGTGCTGATCGGCAAAACCAACCTGCACGAAGCCGCCCTGGGCGCCACCACTGACAACCCCTGGTTCGGGCGCTGCGACAACCCGCTGCGCGCCGGCTTCACGCCCGGTGGTTCGAGTGGCGGCTCGGCCGCCGCGGTGGCCGCCGCCATGTGCGTGCTGGCCGTCGGTACCGACACCATGGGTTCGGTGCGCATCCCGGCTGCGTACTGCGGCATCGCCGGGTTCAAGCCGACGCGTGGCGCACTGGCGCTGGACGGCGTGATGCCCTTGTCGCCGACCCTGGACAGCCTCGGGTTGATGGCGGCGTCGGCGGCCCTGCTGGCCGGCGCCTGGCATGCGCTCACCGATACGGCGGCGCCGGCAGTGCCCCAGGTGCCGGTCTGGCGCATCGCCTTGGCGCGCGATTTTCCCGACGAGCAATCAGCGCCGCTGGCGGCGCTGATGCAGAACGCGGCAAGCACGATGCGCGCGCATGGCATCGCGCCGTTGGAGCAATCGCTGGCCGACGTGCCCTTTACCGGTTTGCGGCGCGATGCTTTTATCCTGTGCGAAATCGAAGGTGCCGCAGTGCACGCGGCGGCGCTGGCCGCCGACCCGGAAGGTTTCTCGCCGCAGTTGCGCGCCATGCTGGGCTTTGGTGCGCGTCAGGCGCCGGCGCGCGCCATGGAGGTGCGCGAGCGCTTGCTCGCGAGTGCGGCGCACCTGGCAGCTCTGCTCGACGGCGTCGATGCGCTGCTGCTGCCGACTACGCCGCAGGCGGCGTTTGCCCATGGCATGCGCGTACCCGACAACCAGGCGGACTTCACGGTACTCGCCAATGTCACCGGCTGGCCGGCGATCAGCATTCCCTGGGGCCGGGACGCAAGCGGCATGCCGCTCGGCCTGCAGCTGATCGGCAAGGCCGACAGTGACGCGCAATTGCTTGCCCTGGCCGCGTGGTTCGAATCGATTCGCGACAAAACAACACCAGCAATCGAGCAATAGTCCTGCTTGCGTCATTGCCCCATGTCGCAGTGCGTGTTAAAACATGCTCTGGTTGGGGAACTACTTCGCCGCTGGTGGATTTTTTTTCGAGGAGTCGCAATGAAAACACTATTTCGTGCAGTTCTGGGCATGCTTGCCGCATCCACGGCGCTGTGCGCGTTTGCCGTCGGCCCGCGCCCTGCCGCCTTGCCGCAGCCGGTGACCCTGACGGTCGGCTACCAAAAAGTGGGACATCTGGTGCCGATGGTGCAAATCGCCGATGAGCTCAAGAAAATGAATGTCGAGATCAAGCTGGTAGAGTTTGCCCGCTACGCCGATGCCCGTACCGCCATGCTGGCCGGTTCGCTCGATGTGGCCAGCGTCGGCCCGGCTGACTTGGCGATTGCACTGTCGCAAGGCTCCAAGGCGATGGTCGGCATCATGGGCGTGGGCTCTTCGCTCAAATACGTGATCGCACGCAACGGCGCCAAGTTTGATTCCTGGGCAGACGTGGCCGGCAAGAAAATCGGCATTGCCCCCGGTTCGGCAGTCTGGTTTCAGTTCGCCGCCACCATGGTCGAGAAGAACGTGCCGTATGGCAGCTTCACCGAAGTCAAGATCCAGGGTGGCGGGGCCAACTTCAACCAGGCCCTCAAGAAGGGCGACGTCGACGCCATCGTGACCTGGGAGCCGTTCGAAACCATCCCGGTCAACGAGGGCTACGGCTACTTCGCCAAGAACCTCGAATACAGCCAGTCGCAGTCGGTCGGCGCCGAGCTCGGCGTGCTCGCGGCATCCAGGGACGCCGTTACCAAGAACCGCGCAGCGGTTGAGCGGTTTGTCTGGGCCTACGTCAACTCCATGGAACAGCTGGGCGCTTCGCCGGACAAGTTCGCCGAGGCGGTGGCCAAGTTCACCGGCCTGGAAATGCCGATGGCCAAGGCCGTTGCCACCCCGATCAAGCTCGGCGGCGTGGTGTCGGTAGACCAGATCAAGCGCCAGGCCGCGGCATTCCACAAGCTCGGCGTGATCCAGAAGGATGTCAGCGCCGAGATTGGCGACTACTGGGACGGCTCGTTCGCGCGCAACGTCGGCGCCAGGTAGGGGCGGCACCGCACTGCTGCTGACTGATTGCTGATGTCCTTGCCGAGCGTCCAGCGCGGCGGCCGTCGTGCCGTGCTGGCCCTGATCCTGCCTGTTGCCTGCATTGCCCTGTGGCAATGGCTGGGTTCCTACGGCTTTTTGGTCGAAGGCGTGATCCCGACACCTTTCAAGGTAGCCGAGGCGTGGAAAGTATGGGCTTTTGGCGCTGGCGGCTTCACGCTTAACCCCTACAGCGGTACCTGGTGGAGCAACCTGGTGTTTTCGACCCAGCGGGTGGGGCAGGGCTATTTGCTGGCGATCCTGGTCGGCGTGCCGATGGGCGTGCTGATCGGCTGGAGCCGCATCGCCGCGCAATTGGTCGATCCGTCGATCCAGTGGCTGCGACCGATTCCGATCACCGCGTGGTTGCCGTTCTCGATTGCGCTGTTCGGCATCAAGGATTTCGGCGCGATTTTTCTCATTACCCTCGGCGCGTTTTATCCGATCGTGGTCAATACTACGCAGGGTGCGCGCGATGTCGACAAGAACCTGGTGCGCGCGGCGCTGATGATGGGCGCCGGCAGCGGCCAGCTGCTGCGCCGGGTGATTTTGCCGGCGGCCCTGCCTTCCGTGTTTACCGGCTTGCGCATTGGCCTGGGCATCGCCTGGACCGCCGTGATCGTGGCCGAGATGGTGGCGGTGAAATCGGGCCTGGGCTACGTGCTCTGGGACGCCTACTACGTCGGCCGCATGGATGTGGTGATCGCCGACATGGTGTCGATCGGCCTGATGGGGTATTTGAGCGACCGTCTGGTCGTGTTCGTCGAAGGGCGCGTGCTGACCTGGCGCCGCCTGCAAAGCCACTGATGACGACGGCGATCGAACTGGCTGCAGTTGACAAGGTATATCCGGGCAACAACCCGGTAACCGCCCTGTGGAAGATCGACCTCAGCATTGCCGACGGCGAGTTTGCGGCCCTGCTCGGGCCTTCGGGCTGCGGCAAATCGACCCTGCTCAACATGGTGGCCGGTTTCGAGAGTGTCAGCGGTGGCGCCCTGTCGGTCTACGGCGGCCCGGTCTCACAACCGGGGCCGGACCGCGCCGTGGTGTTCCAGGAAGCGGCGCTGTTTCCGTGGCTGTCGGTCTGGGAGAACGTGGTGTTCGGCCCGAAAGTGCAGGGGCTGGCGCCGGAGCAGTACGAAGCGCGCGCACGCGAAACGCTCAAGCTGGTAGGCCTCGAAAACTTCCACAAGCACCTGCCGGTGCAACTCTCGGGCGGCATGAAGCAACGCGTCGGCATCGCCCGGGTGCTGGTGATGGAACCCAAGCTGCTCCTGATGGACGAGCCGTTCGGCGCGCTCGATGCGCAGACGCGCCTGACGATGCAGCAGCTGTTGCTCGATGTCTGGCAGCAATTGCGCAAGACCGTGATCTTTGTGACCCACGACATCGACGAGGCGATCCTGCTCGCCGACGTGATCTACATCATGAGTGCGCGCCCCGGGCGCATCCAGTCGCGCATTCCGGTCGACCTGCCGCGGCCGCGCAACCTCGACACGCTCACCGACCAGCATTTCAACGATTTCAAGAAACGCATCATGCAAGAGATGCGCCACGACGCCCACTGAAAGACCGCTATGGCCAATCCCCGCGTTCCCTACTGTCTTTCCACTGATCGCGCACCGCTGCCGGCACCGGTTATCGGGGGCGTACCCAAGCCGCTCATCGTGCATCTCGTGGTCAACGTCGAGCACTGGGTGTTCGACGATCCAATGCCGCGCAAGATCATCACACCGCCGCACGGCAAGGAAACCGTGCCCGACGTGCCCAATTTCTCCTGGGCCGACTACGGTATGCGTGCCGGACTGCCGCGCATCATGCGCGCGTTTGCCGAGCGCAAATTGCCGGCTTCCACCAGCTTCAATGCCGGTGTGGTCGACGCGTATCCATCAGCCGCCCAGGCGATGCACAAGGCCGGTTGGGAGTTCATCGGCCACGGCATGCATCAGAAGACCCTCAACGCGGCGGCCGGTGACGCTGCCGCGGAGCGTGAATTGATCGAAGCCTGCCTCACGAAGATCGCCGACTTCACCGGAACGCGGCCGCGCGGCTGGCTTTCGCCGGGTACCCGCGAAACCTACGATACGCCGGACATCCTCAAGGCTTGCGGAGTCGACTACGTGTGCGACTGGGTCATCGACGACCTGCCCAACTGGATGACCACCAAGGCCGGCCCGTTGAT
Source organism: Burkholderiales bacterium (assembly GCA_947473125.1). Lineage (GTDB taxonomy): Bacteria > Pseudomonadota > Gammaproteobacteria > Burkholderiales > JAEUOS01 > CANJDH01. The sequence goes on along the minus strand of CANJDH010000058.1, from coordinate 5,100 downwards.
CGCGATGCCGTACAACCTGGAAATCAACGACAGCATCATCTACGCCATCGAGAAACATTCTTCACCGGAGATGTACCAGCGACTGGCCGATACCGTGGCCGCGTTCGAGCGCGAGATGGCAGGGCAGCCGCGCGTGCTGGCGCTGGGCCTGCATCCGCACCTGATCGGCGTGCCGCACCGCATCGGCTATCTGGAGAAGATGCTGGACCTCCTGATCAAACGTGACGACGTGGTCTTCATGCAGGGCCACGAGATCGCCGACTGGTTCATGTCGGCATGCCCCGCGCCCTAGCCGTTACCATTCACCACAAAACCAAAACAGGAGAAAAGCATCATGGACATGGGTCTTTCGGGCAAACGCGTTCTCATCACCGGTGCCTCGAAGGGCATCGGCCTGGCATGCGCCAAGGCCTTTGCGGCCGAGGGCGCGAACCTGCATATCGCTTCGCGGGATGCCGCCAAACTGGCTGAAGCCAAGGCGGAGATCCTCAAGGTTGGAAAGGTAGACGTCACGATTCATGCGTGCGACCTCTCCAAGCCCGGCTCGGCCAAAGCGCTGGCCGCAGCCTGCGGCGTGCCTGACGTGCTGGTCAACAATGCCGGCGCGATTCCCGGCGGCTCGATCGAGACCATCGATGAGGCGCGCTGGCGCGAATCGTGGGAACTCAAGGTATTCGGCTACATCAACCTGACGCGCGAGATGCTCACGCCGATGATGCAGCGAAAAAGCGGCGTCATCGTCAACGTGATCGGCATGGCCGGCGTCAAGCCGAGCTTCGATTACATCTGCGGCGCCACTGCCAATGCCGCGCTCAATGCCTTCACCAAGGGCGTCGGCGCCGGCTCGGTCAACCACGGCGTGCGCGTGCTCGGAGTCAACCCGGCAGCAACCCGCACCGACCGCATCATCACCCTGACCAAGGCGCGCGCCAAGACCACCTTCGGCGACGAGTCACGCTGGGAGGAACTGCTTGCCAACATGCCGTTCGGCCGCGTCGCGCATGCCGAAGAAGTGGCTGACACGGTGGTTTACTGCGCTTCGGACCGGGCCTCGTACCTGAGCGGCACCATGATCGACATCGACGGGGGCGGCCTGTACCGTTGATGCGGGTGCATCTCGTGCCGGCGCTCAGTGCACGTCGAGAACATCACGGAGAACGGCTACTGGAGCGGCTCTCCGGCCTGCCGCCGGCCATCACGCCCGATTGCACGGTGCTGGTGCTGGGCAGTTTTCCGAGCGCGGCCTCGCTCGCGGCGAAGCAGTACTACGCGCATCCGCAAAACCGTTTCTGGCCGATATTGGGCGCGTGCCTCGGCCTGAATCTGTCCGGCATGCCGTATCGCGCGCGACTCAACGCCGTCTACGCAGCCGGCATCGGCATCTGGGATGTCTACGCCTCGTGCGAGCGCGCCGGCAGCCTCGACAGCGCGATCCGCCAACCCGCGTTCAACGACTTCGCGCAGTTGCAGCGCAAGGCGCCGGGCCTCAGGCGCGCCTGCTTCAACGGCCGCACCGCCGCGCGCGCGGCGCGCCACCTCGAGGCACTCGGCTTCGCGATCATCGAATTGCCCTCGACCAGCCCGGCCAACGCATCCCAGTCGTTCGATTTCAAGCTGACGCAATGGCGCAATGCGCTGGGCGCACCGTGAGGCGCGCGCTGATGAGCCTGCTCAAGCGCCACCCGCCGCAAGAGGTGAGCCTGTCCGAGGAAGACGGGATTCGCTACCTGCACTTCGGCTCGGTCTGGGTGCAGGGCGCGATGCGCATGAGCCAGCCTTATGCGCTCGAGCTCGAATACACGCGCGAGCTGTTTGCAGGCCTGTTGTTCCACCCGCAGCCGCGCAAGATACTGCTGCTCGGCCTGGGTGCGGCATCGGCCACCAAGTTCGCCTGGAAGCAGTTTCCCAAGGCGCGCGTCACCACGGTGGAACTCAACCCTGCGGTGATCGCCTGCGCGCGCCAGTACTTTTCATTGCCGGCCGAGAGCGCGCGCATGCGCACCGTGGTCGAAGACGGCGCCGCCTGGGTCGCAGCGCATCCGGCGTCGTGCGATTACCTGGTGATCGACGTCTACGACGCCGGCGCCAAGGGCCCGGTGCTGTCGAGCCCGGCGTTTTACGCCGATTGCCGCGCTGCGCTCGACCCCGACCGGCTCTCGGTGATGGCCGTCAACCTGTTCGGCAAACACAGCTCGTGCAAGGTCAACGTTGACAACATCGCGCGCGCCTTCGACGGGCGCATGCTGGCCCTGCCGCCGTCGGAGCGCGGCAATGTCATCGTGTTCGGCTTCGCCGGGCCGGGCAGCGAGCTGGCGTGGAGCGAGCTGCGCGCGCGCGCGGCGGCGTTGCGCAGCGCCACGGGCCTGGCGTTTCCCCAGTGGCTGGCGGCACTGCGCCTGTCCAACGCACACCCAGAGTCCGGCTTCGCGGTCTGACGGCAGTCGGGCTGCATCATCATTTTTTCAGGGAAGGCACGCACCATGGCGGCACAGGCGACAGGAAAGGCGACAGGAAGGCTGGCAGGAAAAGTGGCGATCGTCACCGGCGCAGGTTGCGTCGGCCCCGGCTGGGGCAACGGGCGCGCCATGGCAGTGCGCTTTGTTGAAGAGGGCGCGCAGGTGCTGGCGGCGGACCGCGACCTCGAGCGCGTGCAGGAAACGCTGGAGCGCGCCGGTGCGTTGCGCGCTTCGATGCTGGCCCACCAGTGCGATGTCACCGATAGCGCCTCGGTGGCGGCGATGGTGGCCGCTGCCATGGCCGCGTTCGGGCGCATCGATATCCTGGTCAACAACGTCGGCGGCTCGGCTGCGGGTGGGCCGGTCGAGATGAGCGAAGAGGTGTGGAACGCCCAGGTGGACTTCAACCTGAAAAGCGTGTTCCTCGGCTGCAAGCACGTGCTGCCGGTGATGGAAGCACAAGGCAGCGGCGTGATCATCAATATGGCATCCACCTCGGGCCTGCGCTGGACCGGTGCCGCGCAGGTCGCCTACGCCGCCACCAAGGCCGGCGTGATCCAGCTCACCAAGGTGGTGGCAGTCCAATACGCCCCCAAGGGCATCCGCGTCAACTGTGTCGTGCCCGGCCAGCTGCACACGCCGATGGTGGAAACGCGCCTCGCCAGGCAGCGCGCCGGCGGCGATGTTGAAGCCCTGCTCAACATGCGCCGAGCGCGCATTCCGCTCGGCTTCATGGGTGACGGGCGCGATACCGCCAATGCTGCGCTGTTTCTTGCCTCCGATGAGGCGCGCTTCATTACCGGCACCGAAATACTGGTCGACGGCGGCATGACCGCACGCTGCGATTGAACCAGCCGCGCACCGCCTTTCCTGTCGCCTTTCCTTTTCTCTTTCGCAAGGACTCCTGCAATGACCTGCCGCGTACCGCTTGTCGAGCCGGGCACCCGCCCCGAGCTGGCTCCGATTGAACAATCCATCCTGGCCCAGCGCGGCCGGATCTCCGAGCTCTACCGCGTGCTGCTCAACAGCGGCCCGCTCGCTTCGGGCTGGGAGGGCATGCTCACCGCGGTGCGCAACCAATCCTCGGTGCCGGCCGACCTGCGCGAGCTGATGATCCTGCGCGTGGCGGTGCTCAATCGCGCCCCGTATGAGTTCGACGCACACGTGCCGCACGCGCAAAAGGCCGGCACCTCTGATGCCAAGATTGCCGCCGTGCGCGAGCCCGGCATTTCCGCGCTGTTCAACGACGATGAAAAACTGGTGCTTGAACTCGCCGACGCGATGACGCGCAACATCGAGGTGCCCGAAGCCCTGATGGACCGCCTCAAGGCGCGCCTCGATGCGCGCGGTGTGGTCGAGACCGTGGCGACAGTGGCGGCCTACAACATGGTGTCGCGCTTTTTGGTTGCGCTGCAGGTCGGCCACTGAGCTTGGCCACGGCGCCTGCTAGGCGGCGCGCGCTGCCTGTGGCGTGCGGATCAGATCGACGATGGCCGCAAAGCTTCGGTCGGCAAACGCGTGCAGCTCCGCCGTGGTCTTGTTCTGCATCGGATGCGGGGTGTAGAGCGAAGCACCGCCGAAGCCGATTGCCGCGCATTGCTTGGCAAACGCGTCGCGAAACTCTTCGGTGAGTACCGACATGCCGGGGATACCGCGCAGGTCGAGATCGCTGAGGTCGTGCGTGCTGCATGAAGTGCACGATCCGCAGTCGGACAGCGCGATCACCACCACGTCGCAATGGGTGGCAATATCCTGCAGCATCTCCACCGGCGCGGTGCGGGTGTTAGTCGGCTTCTTGTAGCGGCGCGTGGCGATGCCCGCTTCGCCAAACAGCACTTCGAGCCGGTCGATGAATTCATCGCCGCGCATCTTGCCGATGTCCATCAGCGCCACGGTCTTGCCGGCGAGGGATGCGGGCGGGGTCTTGCGCAGACGCAGACTGGATGCCAGCTCCGGCGTCGGGTCGCGCAGCAGCATGACATTGCTTTTGGCGTTGCTCATGGAGAGCTCCTATTCGATGATTTCGTGCGTCACGGGTTTGGAGAGGTCGCGAAAGCGCCCGCCGGTCCAGCCGGCGCAGATGGCGGAGAACAAGCCGGCTTCGCCGCCGGCGCGCACGATCAGCAAGCCATCATCCCAGAACTTGGGCACGAGGTCGTCATCGCGCCCGGTCTGGTAATTCGGCGCAATGCCTTCGCCGACCCCGTGCGCGCCCTGCAGCACATCGGCACGCGGGCGCAGCATGGCACGGTGCAGCTCCATCTCGATGCGCTTGCGGTCCCATCCGGCCTTCTGATAAATCGCGTAGTGCTCGGGCACCAGCACCAGCATCGCGTTGGTGAACTGGCACAGCTTCGGGTTGCCCACCGCGAGCAGGGCGGCGGCGAGCGAGCGCGTGAGCTCTTCGGGCGTGCGCGAGCGCTGGTCCACAAAGCCCTGAATGCCGTCGCCCTGAAACAGCGTGACGGCGTTGCGCCCCTTGGCAATCCCGGCACGGGCGCTCGCGAGCGGCTCCCATTCGGCATCGGTTTCGTCTTCGGCGAAACAGAAGGTGTATTTGCCCGGGCCGCCCAGCACCGCGCGGTCGAGTTCGCCGGGCACGACGCCGCCCACGTTGCGGATGATCAGTTGCAGCGCGCGGCCG